>NZ_JBFTPD010000013.1:0-176244 GCF_056398305.1 Rhizobium sp. 01T444 | reverse complement strand
GATCGGATCTGCCCGACAAGGCCGTCTTCCACTTCCCCGGCGGCCTCAAGGATTACCTGCAGGCAACGATGGGCAAGGAATTCACGGTCACCCGCGAGATCTTCGCCGGCAAGACCGAGAAGGTAGCCGGCCACGGTGCACTGGAATGGGCGATCACCTGGTATGGCGGCGATCCGCAAGTCCATTCCTACTGCAACACCATCCCGACGCCCGAAGGCGGCACGCATGAGGCCGGTCTTCGCATTGCGATGACCAAGGGCCTGAAGAGCTATGCCGAGCTGACGCAGAACAAGCGTGCCGCACAGATCACCACCGATGACGTGATGATCTCGGCAGTCGGCATGCTCTCGGTCTTCATCAGCGAGCCGGAATTCGTCGGCCAGACCAAGGATCGTCTCGCGAGCGTCGAAGCCCAGCGCCTTGTCGAAAATGCGCTGCGCGACCCCTTCGACCATTATCTCGCCGACAATCCGAACGAGGCCGAGAAGCTTCTCGACTGGGTGATCGAGCGCGCCGAAGAGCGCTTGCGCCGCCGCAAGGAGAAGGAAGTCAACCGCAAGACAGCAGTGCGCAAGCTGCGCCTGCCCGGCAAACTCGCCGACTGCTCGCAGAACACCGCCGAAGGCGCCGAACTCTTCCTGGTCGAGGGTGACTCGGCAGGTGGTTCCGCCAAGCAGGCGCGCAACCGCGCCAACCAGGCGATCCTGCCGCTACGCGGCAAGATCCTCAACGTCGCCAGCGCCGGCCGCGAGAAGCTCTCGGCCAACCAGCAGATATCCGATCTCGTCCAAGCGCTCGGCTGCGGCACGCGCTCGAAATACCGCGAAGAGGATCTGCGCTACGAACGCATCATCGTCATGACCGATGCCGATGTCGACGGTGCGCATATCGCCTCGCTGCTGATTACCTTCTTCTATCAGGAGATGCCTGAGCTGGTGCGCGGCGGGCACCTCTTCCTCGCCGTGCCGCCGCTCTATAAGATCACGCAAGGGGCAAAATCCGCCTATGCCCGCGACGACGAACATCGTGCCGAGCTGATGGAGACGGAATTCAAGGGCAAGGCCAAGATCGAGATCAGCCGCTTCAAAGGTCTCGGCGAAATGCTGCCCGCCCAGCTCAAGGAAACCACGATGGATCCGTCCAAGCGCACGCTTCTGCGAGTGCTGATCGACGAAGTGGATTTCGAGGGCACGCGTAACGCTGTCGACGACCTGATGGGGACCAAGGCCGAAGCCCGTTTCCGCTTCATCCAGGAGCGTGCGGCCTTCGCAGAGGATCTGGATATTTAAGTTGTAGCGAATTCATCGAACTGACGAAGAACCGTTACGAGTCCGTCAAATTACCGGCGCAATAGAACGGCCGGCGCTCTGTCCTCCAGCGAGGTCCACGCAGCGCCGGCCGTTCTGTTTCAACCCTTTGCCGGATATTTGCCATGACCAAGCGTTTTCTTGCGACTGCCGCTTTCGTTCTCCTGTCCAGCACCGCCTCCGTTTACGCCACCGATATAGGCGCGACTGTCGAGACCGCCTGCCCCTTCGGCGATTGCGCGGCAGCTATCTCGCTGTCCTATCTCGGTGAATTCGTCATTCCGACCGGCCAGATGGAAAATGGCGTCGAATTCGGTGGAATTTCCGGCCTCGATTTCGACGCCGCCACCGGCCACTACATCGCTATCAGCGACGACCGCTCCGAAAAGGCCCCGGCCCGCTTCTACGATCTTGATATCGATGTCAGCGCTGCCGGCCTGAAGGGCGTGACCGTTGCCAAGCACGTCACCCTGCAGGACAAGAACGGCCAGCCCTTCGCCATCCGCACCGTCGATCCGGAATCCATCCGTTTCGGCAAGGACGGCATCTATTGGGGCAGCGAAGGCGATGCGAAGGTGCTCATCCCGCCTTTCGTCCGCGTCGCTTCTCCTGATGGCGCCTTCGTGCGCGAATTCAAGCTGCCTGACGGTTTTGCACCGACCGCCGACAAGTCGACCGGCATCCGCGACAATCTCGCTTTCGAGGATCTTGCCGTGTCTCCGTCCGGTGACGTTTTCGTCGGTGTCGAAGCGGCCCTCTATCAGGACGGCCCGAACCCCAGTCTGACAACCGGCAGCCTCTCACGCATCATCCGCTATGACGGCGCAACCGGCGAGCCGAAGGCTCAATATGTCTATCCGGTCTCACCGATCCCGCAGGCTGCCGCCAAGCCCGACGGCGGCAACGACAACGGCATGTCGGAAATGATCGCCCTTGACGATCATCGCCTGCTCGCCGTCGAGCGCAGCTATGCCCAGGGATTCGGCAACAACATCAAGCTCTTCATGATGGATCTCGACGGCGCGACCGACGTTTCCGGCATCGCTTCGCTTGCCAAGAACGACCAGCGCGTCGTCCCGGCTCGCAAGAGCCAGGTGCTGGATCTGCGCGCCATCGGCCTGACGCCTGATAATATCGAGGCCATGGCGATCGGTAAGGCAAAGGACGGGACCGACGTTTTGATCCTCGGCGCGGACAATAATTTCTCGACCGGCCAGAAGACTCAGTTCTACGCCTTCAAGATCAACCGCCGCCCGCAATAATATCTCAAGGATTTACGGACCAGATAACCACGCTTTGTATACGCTTTGTCCGGGCGGACCTTGAAACCGCCCGGTTCATAGCCCATAAACTAGGACAACAATAAAAAGAGGCGCGCGTGGGTGTGTTTGATCGTCAGAAAACCAATACGGAGCCGCGATGGCTGGGGCCGTCGGCGACGATACGTACGCCGCTGATACCCTCCATTTCGGCTGCCCGCTGGCTGCTCGTGCTTGTTGCCGCAGCCGGCGTCTATTTCTTCTATGGCTTCGTGGTGCCTGTGCTCGCAGCCCTCGTCATAGGCTTTGCGAGCTGGCCGCTTTACCGCAAGCTGGTTGCCCGCGTCGGTGGCAATACGACGATCGCCGCGACGATCGCGATCATCCTCATCGTCACCTTCCTCGTCATTCCGATCAGCCTTGCGGTTGCCTATACGACCGGTGAAGTGCGCACCTGGGTCGCATGGGCGATCCACGCCAACCGCTTCGGGGCGGAAACGCCCCAATGGATCGTCGCCTTGCCTCTGGCCGGTTCCTACCTCGACGAACTTTGGACGAAATATATCGGCAGCCCCGGGGCCATGGGTGAGCTCATCCAGGCCGTCAGCGGTGCCAATATCGGCAATATCTACCGCGCAATTCTAGCGGCCGGCGGTGGTGCCTTCCACCTGTTCCTGACGCTGCTCTTCATGCTGATCGCGCTCTTCTTCGTCTATCGCGACGGTTTCTCCTTCTCCAAGCAGATTGACATGCTCGGCGAGCGTATCCTGCCGAACCGCTGGGAGCGTATTTCCCGCGTCGTGCCTGCCACCATCAGCTCGACCGTCATGGGCATGACGCTGATTGCCATCGGCGAAGGCATCGTGCTCGGCGTTGCCTATTGGATTGCCGGCGTACCCTCGCCCGTCACCCTTGGCGTGCTGACCGGCGTCATGGCGCTGATCCCGGGCGGAGCGCCGCTCTCCTTCACCCTGGTATCCGTCTATCTGCTGGCCAGCGGCTCGCATGTCGCCGGTATCGGTCTGTTCGTCTGGGGCACGGTCGAACTCTTCATTGTCGACAAGACACTGCGCCCCAAGCTCGTTGGCGGACCGATCAAGCTGCCGTTCCTGCCGACCTTCTTCGGCCTCGTCGGCGGCGTGAAGACGATGGGCTTCCTCGGCCTGTTCATCGGCCCGGTGCTGATGGCGCTGCTGGTCGCGATCTGGCGCGAATGGATACATGAAGTCCGCGCCGCCGATGCGGGACCGCAGATCATCCTCGACGAGCAGGCGCCGCCGGTGCAGCGTGCTGCCGAAGGCTAGGGCCTTTCCGACTTAGGCCAGCCGCTTTTCCATGAAGAGGCTGAGCGGATCCGGCTGATAGGAGCCGAACGGCTCGATCTCGCGATATCCGTATTTCCTGTAAAGGCTGATCGCCTCCGGCTGATAGATACCGGTCTCCAGGCGGATTGCGTCGAAACCGTTCTCCCTGCCGATCTCCTCCAGCCGGTCCATCAGGCGGCTGGCGATCTTCAGGCCCCTCGCCTCGGGATCGACGAACATGCGCTTGATCTCGGCCGTCCCGTCACCTGCCTCCACCAAAGCACAGCAGCCGACGATCTCGCCGCCGTTACGCGCCACGAAGAAGCTCACGGATGGCTTTTCCAGCGTGGAGATATCGACGCGGTGGTTGCTCTCGGGCGGATAGAGCGACTGCGCATAGGCGTCGGAGAGATCAAGAAGGCGGATCACGCCATCCTGGCGCGGCGGTTCCAGAGCGATGGTGACGGACATTTTCTCTCTCCTGTTCCGGCGAAACGCGTGATTTTTCCCTTGATGACAAGGAGTTAATATCGCTGCCTTCATTCCGTTGGAATTGTGCTTTCGAAGGGGATGACACGCTCAATAGCCATGGAGGCAAAATATGCAAGCCGTCCTCATCGCCATGACGATCCTCGGTTGCGACGATTCCGTCAGCCAGTGCAATTACGTCGCCACGGTCGACAAACACTGGGAAACCGTCGTCGCCTGCGATGCCGAGGCCGAACAGCGGCTGAAGACCTATGCCAATGCCAGCTATCCGACCGTCATTGCCGTCTGCGAGGCGCCGAAGTCGCTTGCCGCTACCGAACCGGCCAATCCGGCGCCCGCTGCGCCAGCAGCGCCCGAGGTAGCCGAACAACGGGATGGTCTTGGCGGTTTTGTGGATACTATTGCCGGGCGCGTGCGCGCCAACTTGCCTTCCGGCCATGATGTGAAAAACACTCTGGCGAAGCCATTGCATTTCGTCTCTGCGAGCTATTCCTGGGCCGCGGCCCGCTTTACCGATTAAGCAGCGGCAAGCGACGCATAGACACGGGCCGACCGGCGCTGTTCGGCGACATGCAGCTTCTCGACCATGTCGAGCAACTCGCCGACGGCGTCATGCTGCCCGATCCGGCTGTGGAATTTCTGGAGCAGGCGTCCGCAGACGCTGCCGAGCAGCGAGGCCGAGGTGTTGCGCGAAGCCTCGCGCCACAGGAATGTCGCTTCCACGAAAATGATGCTGATATCGCGCGGCAGGCCCGCCGATTCATAGAGCGCGCGCACGGCATGCATGCGGCCCGTGGCAAGGATTGCCCGCACGCGCCGGTCGCTGCAACCTGACAGGTTGACGATGGCGCAGGCGAAGAATTCCACCTTGCCGCAGCAGAGCGCGTGCATAAGGAAGGAAGGCGTCAGCCGGTCGTTCAGGCGAAGATGTTCGACGAGATCTGGCACTTCGATCGGCGCGATATCGCCGGCGATGGAAACGATCGCCGCTTCCGTCGCCTCGCGGCTGATGCGCTGCAGCCTCTGCAGGCCGATTGCCGCCTGCGCCAGCGGCAGGCCGACCAGCGCATTGCTGACATGCTGCGTCAGAAGCTGGCGGGCATCGGCCGGCAAATCGATGCGGTCGAGAAGCAGGTTTCTGATGTCGCTGACATCGCCGAGCCGTTCGGCAATCCGCTTCAGGGATTGGGCGGAAATCGCCGCGCCGTCATTTTCGAGCAGGCAGAGAATTTCGTCCTCGTCGCCGACTTCGGCAAGTGCCGCCGAAACGGGGCGGGTCACATGGGCGCGCGCCGCAATCAGCATGCGCGTTGCACCGCTGCCGCGTGCTGCGAGATCGACGAGATCGGCATCGGTCAGGATCGGCGAGCAGGTCACTGCATGGCAGGCGATCTCCGGCTGGTCTTCGGCAAGCGAGAGAATGATGTTGCGCGGCGCATGCGGCGCCCAGGCGATTGCTTCGGCGAGCGCAAGCCGCACACGCGGCGACGGATCGTCGAGCAGGTAGGTCATCGCCTTTTCAGCAGCGTCGCGCCGCTCGTCCGACATTTCCGATTTGAGATAGACGCGTCCCAGAGCATTTGCAGCGGCCGCCCTGTCAGCCGTCTTGGCCGTTTCGACCCAACGAAGAAATGCTTCAATGATCACGACAACGCCCCAGCACTGAACGCGATTCCTTCGCGTCTTATTCAATACAAGGACGATAGCCGGAAAAAGTTTATGATTGGTTCACCATATTTATTAGGCTTTGTTCAAGCCTTGTGCCGAGGTCAGGCCTTTGGCCTGAACATTTCGAAGACCTCGCTGCCTTCGCAATAGTCCATGTAGCCCATGCGTGCGATCGGCCGCGCCAGCGCCACTTCGAACCGGCCATCTCTGACGATCGCCTCATCGATATGGATGCCGACGACCTCTCCGAAAACGAAGACATTCTCGGATGCTTCGCCGGACAGCGTCTTCGGCTCAATGATCTCGGTCACCTTGCATTCCAGCACGGCGAAGGCCTCTGTCACATAGGGCGCATCGATGAGCTCTGCCTGCTTTGGGGTCAGCCCGGCGAATTCAAACTCGTTGGTGCCGTAGGGCAAGGCGGCCGAGGTCAGGTTCATCTTCTCCGCGAGGTTGCGGCTGACGAAATTGCAGGTGAAGACGCCGGTCTCCCTGGCGTTTTTCTGGCTATGCTTGTGCCCGCTCGATGAGAACATCACCAGCTTCGGCTTGTCGGCTACCGCATTGAAGAAGGAATAGGGCGCGAGATTGATCGACCCGTCCCTGCCCTTGCTGCCGATCCAGCCGATCGGCCGTGGCGCGACGATCGCCTTGAAGGGATCATGCGCCAGCCCGTGCCGGTTGGTGTCCGTTGTGTAGAACATCAGTCTTCACCGCCGAGCCAGGTGACCGTCTCGGTTAGCTCAGGGCGTGGACGCTCGACGGGTGGAAAGGTAGTGGAGCCGATGTGGATGAAACCGGCAACCTTTTCGCCCGGCTGGACGCCGAGCAGCGGATAGGCGCGCTCGTCGAAGGCGAACCATTCTGTCAGCCAGTTGGCGACATAACCATGCGCATTGGCAGCCAGGATGACGTTGAGGCACAACGCGCCCGCCGACATGATCTGTTCCCATTCCGGGATCTTGAAATGCGGACCGGCCTTGCTGACGATGCCGACGACGACAGGCGCACGGGTAAAGCGTGYGCGTTCCACCAGGATCATTTCCTCTAAGAGATCGGGTTTTGCTTCGAGCGCCAGCTTCAGCAGTTCTTCGCCCAGCCGCACGCGCTCTTCGCCGCGATAGACGATGAAGCGCCAGGGGGCGAGCTTGCCGTGATCGGGAACGCGCGATGCAAGGCGCAGGATTTCCTCGATCTCGTCCCTTGCCGGTCCCGGTTCGCACATCTGGAACGCAGGGATGGAGCGGCGCACGGCGAGATAATCGATCAGCTTGATGTCGGATTTCATGCGGGAGAAACTCTCATTTGTATGCAGAGGCTGGCCACAGGTCTTGAATTTGCCATGGCATTGGTCTTGAAGTGGACTCTGCGATTTCAGAAGTCAATCGGTTCACGAACAGGATGTTTGGCATTTTGCCTTTTGCACGGATCGGCCTTGCTGTTGCCCTGATGTTGCTGACGCCGTTTGGCGCCGCCGCCCAGGACGCCTTCAAGGAGTTCAAGCAGCTCGAATCGACGCCGAAAATGCCGAAGCTCAACGCGTTCATCGCGCCAGGCACGACGCAGGAGGGCGTGCATCTGCGTGACGTCTCGCTGGAAGCCAAGCTCACGGCCGATGGCGCGCCTGTCGAAGACGGGCTTTCCTGGTATGTATTCAGTCCCGTCGCTGGAAATGATGGCAAGCTGCCGCTCATCGCAAGCTCCCGCGGTGGCACCGCAGCCTTCCAGCTCGCTGCCGGCGATTATTTCGTCAACGTTTCCTTCGGCCGCGCCGGCGTCACCAAGAAGCTGACGGTGTCGGATGAAGGCGCAGTCGACAAGCAGGTGATGGTTCTCGATGCCGGCGGGCTGCTGCTCAACGCCGTCTCCGGCTCCGATGTCCGCATTCGGCCCAACCAGCTGAGCTTCTCGATCTATTCCGCGGAAGTCCGCGACGACGGCGAGCGCGGCCTTGTCATGGCCGATGTGCCACCGAATACGGTCGTGCGCCTCAACGCCGGCACCTATCACGTCGTCTCCGAATACGGCAATGTCAACGCGACCATCCGTGCCGACATCCAGGTGGAGGCCGGCAAGCTCACCGAAGCGACGATCCAGCACAGGGCGGCACAGATCAATTTCAAGCTGGTCTCGGAAACCGGTGGCGAAGCGATCGCCGATACCGCCTGGTCGATCCTGACGGCAGCCGGCGACAGCGTCGGCGAAAGTGTGAGCGCCTTTCCGGCCATGGTCCTGGCGGAAGGTGAATACACGGCGGTCGCCCGCAACAAGGACAAGATCTATCAGCGTGACTTCACCGTCGCTGCCGGCGTCAATACCGATGTCGAAGTGCTGATGAAGAACCAGCAGGCCCAGCAGCCGATTGCTCCGGCCGCCACAGCCGTGCCGCCAGGACAGGCCGCGGCCGGGCCGAAGGGTGTGCCCCAGCCGGGCGGCGAGATCCCGCCGCAGCCGCCCTTGCCGTCCTATGAAGATCTGCAAAGCGGCGACGGCGCCAGCCTCGACTGACGCCGCGTCCGAAATCTCCGGAAATGCTCAGCTTGCGCGCTTGAGGAAGGCCTTCTTCTTCGGCGCCATCGAGAAGACTGCGTCAAAGAGGCGGGCGAGCAGATCCTTGCGGTCGCTGCCGCTGCTGAGTTCTTCCCAGGACAGTACCCTACCCACATGCGCGGTGATCGTGCTGCCTGAAAGACGGCGGAATTCGCGGATGAGCAGCGACAGGCGCAGCGTCATCGAAACCCTGCTGGCGAGATGGAAGAGCCGGCCGTTCTGGCCCTCGAAATAGATCGGCAGCACGCTGGCGCGGGTCGCCTGGATGAGCTTGGCCGGGAACATCTTCCACGGCAGGTCTTCGGCGCGGCCGAAGCCCTTCTTGGCGGTGGCCACGCCACCAGCCGGAAAAATCACGATCGTCGTGCCTTCCTTCAGCAGGCGAACTGCCTCGTGCCGGCTCTTCATGTTCATCGCCATCGCTTCCTTGGTCTCCTCGAAGGAGATCGGCAGCGAATAAGGCGCCATTTCCGGCACCTTCAGGAGATCATTGTGGATCAGTACCCGGAATGGACGACCAATCTGCTCGGCTAGCGCCAGCACTGCAATGCCATCGCCGATGCCGAAGGGATGGTTGGCGACGATGACGATCGGCTCGTCCGGCACCGGCTCGAGCGGCCAGCTGCCCTTCACATTGATCTCGACATCGATGAGGTCGAGCATCTTGCCGAAGACGCGGTCGCTTTTGCCGACGATGTCGGAGCGCCAGATGTCGTAGAGCCGTACATAGCGGTCACGGCCGGAAAGGCCCTCGATGGAGCGGATGAGCCAGCGCTTCAGGCGCGGATCCCGTTCGTTCGCGTAGGAAAGCTCTTTGAAGCGCACTCGAATGCCTGCCGGGATGAAACCCGTCCCCTGTTTTTTGGCGGCTATATTACTGTTGCATGTCAGATTTCTGACAGCGCCGAGCAGATCAATGCCGGGCGCTGCCATTATCCAAAAGGCAATTTTCAGGCTGCCTTGGCCTTCTTTGCCTCGAGCTTACGACGGATATCGGGCGCAGTCGCCTCCAGGGCAAGGCTTTCGACAGCCGAATCCAGCGACATCGATGTCTGCTCCTGGCTGCCGAGGCGGCGGATATTGACCGTGCGCTCCTCGGCTTCCTTCTTGCCGCAGACGATGATGACGGGAACTTTCGTAACGGAATGTTCGCGGATCTTGTAATTGATCTTCTCGTTACGGAAGTCGGTCTCGACATGCAGTCCGGCTTCGCGCAGCGCCTCGGCCACTTCCTGGCCGTAGCCGTCAGCTTCCGAGGTGATCGTGGCGACGACGACCTGCAGCGGCGAAACCCACAGCGGCAGATGGCCGGCGAAGTTCTCGATCAGGATGCCGAGGAAGCGCTCCATCGAGCCGCAGATGGCGCGATGGATCATCACGGGCTGCGTCTTTTCCGAATTGCTGTCGATATAGAAGGCGCCGAAGCGTTCCGGCAGGTTGAAGTCGACCTGCGTCGTGCCGCACTGCCATTCGCGGCCGATCGCGTCCTTCAGTGTGTATTCGAACTTCGGCCCGTAAAAAGCGCCCTCGCCCGGCAGGATGCCGGTCTTGATGCGTCCCTCGGACTGCGCCTCGATCGTCTTCAGCACATCGGTCATGACGGCTTCCGCCCGATCCCAGAGCGCATCGGTGCCGACGCGCTTGTCCGGACGGGTGGAGAGCTTCACGACGATTTCCTTGAAGCCGAAGTCTTCATAAACCGAGAGGATCAGGTCGTTGATCTTCAGGCATTCGGCTGCCATCTGCTCGTCGGTGCAGAAGATGTGCGCGTCGTCCTGCGTGAAGCCGCGCACGCGCATCAGCCCGTGCAGTGCGCCGGAGGGCTCGTAGCGATGCACAAGGCCGAATTCGGCGAGACGGATCGGCAGCTCGCGATAGGATTTCAGGCCATGCTTGAAGATCTGCACGTGACCGGGGCAGTTCATCGGCTTTAGCGCAAAGACGCGGTTATCCGCTTCCTTGTCTTCGGGGTGCGTCATGGCATGGGCCGATTTCACGGCGAACATGTTTTCCTGATACCAGCCCCAGTGACCCGAGGTTTCCCAGAGTGCGGTGTCGAGCACCTGCGGTGCGTTGACCTCTTGATAGTCGACGGCGAGCCGACGACGCATGTAGGAGACGAGCGACTGGAAGATGCGCCAGCCCTTGCCATGCCAGAAGACGACGCCCGGGCCTTCTTCCTGGAAATGGAACAGGTCCATTTCGCGGCCGAGCTTGCGGTGGTCGCGCTTTTCGGCTTCCGCCAGCATATGCAAGTAATTGTCGAGATCGGCCTGGTCAGCCCATGCCGTGCCGTAGATACGCGAGAGCATGGCGTTGTTGCTGTCGCCGCGCCAATAGGCGCCGGCAACCTTCATCAGCTTGAAGGCGGTGCCGACCTGGCCGGTGGAGGCCATGTGCGGGCCACGGCAAAGGTCGAACCATTCGCCCTGATTGTAGATCTTCAGATCCTGCCCTTCGGGAATCGCATCGACGAGCTCGACCTTGTACTGTTCGCCCTTTGCGGCAAAAACTTCCTTGGCCTTCTCGCGCGACCAGATCTGCTTGGTGAAGGGCGCATTGCGGGCAATGATCTCCTTCATCTTCTTTTCGATCTTGGGCAGATCGTCGGGCGTGAAAGGCTCGTTCTTGGCAAAGTCGTAATAGAAGCCGTTCTCGATCACGGGGCCGATCGTCACCTGCGTGCCAGGCCACAGTTCCTGTACGGCTTCTGCCATCACGTGTGCGGCATCATGCCGGATGAGTTCCAGCGCGCGGCCATCCTTGCGCGTGATGATCTCGATCTTGCCGTCGGTGACGGCATCGGAAAGGTCTTGCACGGTGCCGTCGATCGCAATCGCGACAGCGCTCTTGGCGAGCGACTTGGAAATGGATTCGGCAACATCCTTGCCGGTCGCGCCAGCCGGGAAGCTGCGCACCGAACCATCGGGAAATGTCAGGGAAACGGATTGGGACATTCAAATTCTCCTTGTCCAGTCCCGCCAACGAATGCGGGTGGTTGAAACGGAAGCGTCATCCACCGGGAATGCCGCTGCCGCCTGATACTGATATTTGGTGTCTGAGTAAAGGAGAAGCGAGCCTAGAGGACCATATCGAAAAGGCCGCGCACTGTGTTCCAGTTGCGCATCGTCCCCACGCCCATGCGCTTGGTCGTGAGCGCCGATAGCAGCTTCGATTGGCTCGGCTTGCCGTGGAAATCGATCCAGAGATCGCAACCGACAAGCTTCATCCGCTGCCCTTCGGCAAGGAGCGGCTTCAGCGCTTCCACCTTGTCCGGGTCGATCGGCAGCCGGTTGACGCGCACGATCACCTGGTCGCCAACGCCGTCCTTGAAGGGATTGGCGCTGCAGAGCGCCATCCAGGTGCAGTCGCTGCGCACGATGATATCGACATGCTTGCCGAATTTTTCTTCAAAAGCCTCCTCCAACTGCTCTTCGACTTCGTGCGGCCGCATTTCATCTGCCTCGAACACGAGGTTGCCGGTGGAGACCAGCGTGCGCGGTTCACGATAGCCCAGCTCTTCGGCAAGCTTTCGCAGATCTTCCATGATCACGCGCCGCTCGGAGGTCAGGACGATGCTGTGCAGAAGTGCGATGAAGGTACACACCTTATGCCTCCTTCCGCCCGAGCCCGAAATAGCGCCACGGCGTAAACCAGCGGAAACGGGATTCGAGGTTGTCAGGTACCGGATCGAGCCCACTTGTGCCGCCCGGACCGCACCGGCCGACGCGGAAGAGCGTCATCCAGCCGCCGGCCCAGAGCCCATGGCGGGCGACGGCCTCATAGCCATATTCGGAGCAGGTCGGGATATGCCGGCAGGAATTGCCGACGAAGCCGGAGAGCGTCAGCTGATAGAGGCGGATGAGCCCCATGCCGAAAAGCCGGTCAGGCGTCTTGCGGAACGGGCCTTGGTAGTTGCGCGAAAATCTCTGCAGCGGTCGGGCGCGAGGCTTCGGCGCGGCGGCACCGCCCTCGTCTTCCTCTTCTTCGCGCAGCAGACAGAATTCGCACATAGCTTACGCCTCGACGGTTTCAGCGCGCTTTGCCTCTATCTGGCCGATGGCATCGACGACGGCATCGAAGGTCAGCATGGTGGAGGCATGACGCGCCTTGTAATCACGCACGGGAAGGAGATAGCGCATGTCGGCGAACCGTCCATCCGGCCCCTCGCCATCCGCTTTCAGCATGGCGAGCATATCCTCGCGCGCCTTGCGCACTTCGCCTGATGTCGCGCCGACAACATGGCGGGCCATGATCGAGGAGGAGGCCTGGCCGAGGGCACAGGCCCTCACGTCATGCGAAAAGGCGCTGATCCTATCGCCATCCATTTTCAGCCAGATGCGCACTTTCGAGCCGCAGAGCCGGGAATGCGCCTGGGCGCTGGCATCCGCATCGTCAAGCGTGCCGGTCAGAGGAATATTGCCGGCAAATTCGAGGATTTTGCTGTTATAGATGTCATCCATGACGGATTTGGCTCCAAAAACGCCTAAAAGCGACGCTAATTCCTATGTGATTGTCATGTAAACAAAAAACACACAGTCAAACGACAGCATACTTACATACCAGGGTAGTCTTCCTATATGTATGTCGTTCGAGGGCCATTGAAATGCAATGGGCCTGGATAAGTTTGATTGGGAAACCGTGCCGGAAGGGTTCGAGAAAGCGAGCCTGGAAAGCCCCGGAGCCTGCCAAAGGTGCAAGAATTCCCGCTTGGGGTACCAGTGGCTAGTCCGAATAAGGTCCGCGTTGCGGACCAGGAGACCATTGAATATGGACGCCATCGTCAAGAATTTTCCGCAGACCGCCCGTGAATCCGATCGCCCCTCCCAGCAGGAGGCAGAGGACGCCGTTCGCGTCCTGCTGCGCTGGGCCGGCGACGATCCGTCGCGTGAGGGTCTGCTGGATACGCCTGCCCGCGTCGCCAAGTCTTATCGCGAGCTCTTCGCCGGCTACGAAATGAGCCCGGAAGACGTGCTCGGCCGGACCTTCGAGGAGGTTGCCGGTTATGACGACATGGTGCTGGTGAAGGACATTCCCTTCTTCTCTCACTGCGAACATCACATGGTGCCGATCATCGGCAAGGCGCATGTCGCCTATATGCCGGACGGACGCGTTCTCGGCCTGTCCAAGATCGCCCGCGTCGTCGAAATCTACGGCCGCCGCCTGCAGACGCAGGAAACGATGACCTCGCAGATCGCCAAGGCCATCGATGAAACGTTGCGCCCGCGCGGTGTCGCCGTCATGATCGAGGCCGAACATATGTGCATGGCCATGCGCGGCGTTCAGAAGCAGGGTTCGACCACATTGACGACAACCTTTACTGGAACGTTCAAGACTGAACCGGCCGATCAGGTCCGATTCATGACAATGGTAAGGGGCCGCTGAGATCAGCTCCCTCAGGAGGGCCGCGATGAGTGAACTGATTTTCAATCAGCCGTCGGACGATAAATCCGAGCTGGAGGATGCTGGCGATTTCACGCCGCGCTTCGACGATCGCGGTCTGATCACGGCCATTGTCACCGATGCCGGTGATGGCGAACTGCTGATGGTCGCCCATATGAATGCGCAGGCCCTGGCGCTGACCATCCAGACCGGCTTCGCCCACTATTTCAGTCGCTCGCGCGGCAAGCTGTGGAAGAAGGGCGAGACCTCGGGCAATCTCCAGACCGTCAAGGAGATCCGCACCGACTGCGATCAGGACGCCATCTGGCTGAAGGTCGAGGTCGCCGGCCATGACGCGACCTGTCACACGGGCCGCCGCTCCTGCTTCTACCGCACCGTCACCCTGGAAGATGGAAAGCCCATGCTGACCATCGTGGATGACGACCTGCATTTCGATCCCAAGGACATCTACGGAAAATAGGCCAAATATCCCGGCCACCTGCTCCTTATTGCGACGCCGGTCGTCTCTATATACAATTTGGAAAGGGTTCGGGGCGGTTAATAGGAACCCAGTGTTCTGCCGGGAGGAAGGAACGCCATGTTGGGCTGGAGTATGAATCGTCAAAGCTCCGATGGGGGCGGTTCCGGCTTGGCGGTGCGTGACGATACGCCCGTTTCTCCCGTGCTCGCCGTTCCCGAAAAGAAAGCAAAGCTTGCCCTGGCGCTTGGCGGCGGCGCCGCTCGAGGCTGGGCGCATATCGGCGTGCTGCGTGCGCTCGATGAGGCCCGCATCGAGATCGGCATGATCGCTGGCACCTCGATCGGCGCGCTTGTTGGTGGCTGCTATCTCGCCGGCAAACTGGACGAGCTGGAAGGTTTCGCTCGCTCGCTCACTATGCGCCGCATCGCAAGCCTGCTCGACCTGACGATCGGCGGCTCCGGCCTCTTCGGCGGCATGCGGCTGACCAAACGCATGCAAGAGCATCTGGAAGGACTGACGATCGAGGATCTCGACCGGCCCTTTGTCGCCGTCGCGGCCGAGGTCAACACCGGGCACGAAGTCTGGATCGCCAACGGTTCGCTGATCACGGCGATCCGCGCATCCTACGCCCTGCCCGGCATTTTCGAGCCGGTGCGCAGCAATAACCGCACATTGGTCGATGGCGCGCTTGTCAATCCCGTGCCGGTTTCCGTCTGCAGAAGCTACGAGCAGCCGCTCGTCGTCGCCGTCAACCTTAACTATGATCTCTACGGCCGTTCCGCCGTCGTTCGCCACAATGCCAGCCTCTCGCCTGCCGAAGTGCAGCAGCAGAGGGATGCGCCCTATGCCGCCAGGATGGGCATGACCGGCGTCATGGTGCAGGCCTTCAACATCATTCAGGATCGTATCGCGCGAGCGCGCCTTGCTGGCGATCCGCCCGATATCTCGCTGCAGCCGCGCCTGTCGGACATCGGCCTGTCGGAATTCCATCGTGCGGGGGAAGCCATCGAACGTGGCTATGAGGAAGCCCGGGCAAGGCTGCCCGAGCTGCAGCGTATGCAGGAACTCTACGCCAGGCACCCCTGACGCCCAAGCAATTCCAGCAAAAGTGCGTCGCGGTTTTGCGTTCGGAATTGCGTAGAATAAAGAGTCACTCAGCTTGCAATATAAGCCTTGATCTCTTCGGCTTCTCGCTCGACCTCGGCGATGCGCGACTTCACGACGTCACCGATCGAAATGATGCCGGCAAGCTTGCCGTTGGCTTCCACGGGAACGTGGCGGAAACGCTTGCTGGTCATCAGCTGCATAAGCTCGTTGACCGAGGTCTGCTCGTTGCAGCGGAGGACCTTCGAGGTCATGACGGAAGAAAGCGTCTGATCGAGCCCGTCCTTGCCGGACTTGGCGATGACATGCACGAGATCGCGCTCGGTGAACATGCCGGAAATCTTGTTTTCCATGCCGACGACGACGATCGCGCCGATCTTCTTCTTGCTCAGAATCGAAGCCGCCTCCGCAACCGTGGTGTTCGGCCCGGTGGTGACGACGTCACGACCCTTCAGATCGAGTATTGCCTTGACGGAACTGGCCATTTGTACCTCCCATGGCGAAAGTGAAACACTTGTCGGGAACACAGGCTCCGCGGCGGTTTCTCCTCCCATCGCGGATTGATCAATGGTGCACTGCTTGGGTCAGGATTGCAACTCGTCGTCAGGATGGGGCACGGGTTCTTCAGGCAGTTTCCGGTCGAAGAGAGCGAAAAGGAGGAAGCCGAAGACGAAACCGCCGATATGCGCATCCCAAGCAATCTCCTGGCTGCCGTCGCCGACGAGCGGGATGCCGACGGCGATCAGCGCGTTGCCGACCAGCCATAACAGCGTGAAGATGATCACCGTGCGGCTCTGCATCGCCTGCAGCACCGACAGTCGCGGATTGAGGTGCGCGGGGCGGACCATCTGCCGCCCGGAGGGGAAGGCAAAGCGGCAGGCCGCGCCCATGAGGCCCGAGACCACACCCGATGCACCGATCAGCAGCCCTTCGCTGCCCCAGTTCAGGGCCGCATGCAGGGCCGCCGAGGCGACAGAGGAAAGAATCCAGAAGACGATGAAGCGGAACGCGCCGATGCGGCGCACGACGGGCGCGCCGAAGGCCATCAGCCACAGGCCGTTGAAGACGATATGCTCGATGCTTCCGTGCAGCAGCGAATAGGTGACCGGCGTCCAGTAGAGCTGCGGGCCCTGCTCTGCAAGCGAAACAGCATAGCGCAGCGGAATGAAGCCGAAGTTGAACAGGAACCAGGAAAGCCCGTCGGGAGACAGTAGCGACTGCCCGGCGTAGATCAGGATCAGAAGCAGGAGGGTGGCAAACAGCGCGGGCGGAAGATTGAAAACCGGCTGGCGTGGCGGCCTGGCCGGCGGTTCGGGCTGCATAGGCTGGAAAGCTTGATCAGGCCCGGACGTCTGTTCGTTCATGCTCATCTCGCCTCGTTGGAGGTCACAGCCATACAGGAGCCAGCTTCAAAAAAAAAGCCGTCCGGAACTGGCCGGACGGCTCGCCTGGGTTCCCCGAAGGATGCCCCTCCCCTGGCAGTCTTGTGCAGAACTTCACTGTTCGAAGTGATGGAGAGACGGTCTCATGACAGGCCCTGGCACTCAAGCAAAACCCTTTCTTAACCTTAACTCGCCGGATTTGGCATGAAATCCGCAAGGTAGAAGGTGAAGGGGCGAAAACCGCGCCCCAATGAACCGAAATGAGACACTGCCATGCGCCTTCAGATCACGATCGACATATTCGACTACTGGAATGCTCTGCGCGGCGGGCGGGATGCACCGCTGAAATCGCAGATCGAGCCCGGCGCGATCCCTCATCTTCTGTCGAGCCTCTTCATCTTGGAGACGGCGGCAGACCGGCATATCCGCTTCCGCCTCGCCGGCACCAAGATCTGCGATCTCTTCGGCCACGATCTGCGCGGCGAGCGTTTCTCCGCCCTTTGGGCCAACGGCCAGCACGAGGATATCGAAAGGACGGCACAGGGCGTCATGGCTCACGCTATTCCAACGCTTTTCAACGTGACGGGCTACAGCATCGCCGGCCATCACGCGGCCTTCGAGATCATCATGATGCCACTGCGTTCGCCCGAAGGCGGCTGCGACCGGCTGCTTGGCGCCATCGCGCCTGCCGCTGCTGCAACCTGGCTGGAGATCGTGCCGCTGGAGCTTCTCGCCCTCGATCGCAGCCGGCTGCTGCACGACAAGTTCGGCCGCACGGCCGAGGCCGAACCGCGTCGCCCTGTCGAGGTCGCTGCCGAAAAACAGGCCACGTTCGGCCGCGCCATGCTCCGCGCCATGTCGCATTTCCTGCATGGGGCAGCTGCTCGCTGACCGTTCCATTTTGGGTCGCCACCTATAGTACTTTAGGGTTATGCGGCGGCTCGTTCCACAACCTTCTGTTAAGGGATTGCAGGTAAGGATTGGGCTCAGCGATTTCATAAAGAAGCCCTTTGATGCACTCGTTCCAGCCCGCTCAGACGCACCGGCCTGCGCCGCGCCCAGAACAGGGAGTGTTCCAGCGCGTGCCCATCAATATGCAGGGCCGGCTGATGCTTGCGAACTACGAGGAATTCGAGTGCATGGTGATCGATATGTCGCCCGGCGACATGTATGTCACCTGCGCTGGCCGCCCACGCGCCAATGAACGCATCGTCGCCTACATCGACCATCTCGGCCGCGTCGAAGGCCATGTACAGACCGTCGATATGCGCGGCTTCACCATGTCGATCAACGCCACCGAGCGCAAGCGCGAGAAGCTCGCGGCCCAGCTCACCTGGCTTGCCAACAAACACGAGCTCGGCCTGCCGGAAGATCGCCGTCATGATCGTCTGACCCCGCGCGAGACCAAGACCGACCTTACGCTCGAAGACGGCACGCGCTACACCTGCCGCATCATGGACCTTTCGCTCTCGGGCGCTGCCGTCGATTGCGAAGTGCGCCCGCCGCTCGGCACGCCTGTTCGCCTCGGCAACATGCGCGGCCGCGTCGTTCGCCACTTCTCGGAGGGTGTTGCGATCGAGTTCCTGTCGGTCCAGTCGCGCGAGACGTTGCGCGAATTTCTCTAAAGCAATTCCAGCAAAAGTGCGCCGCGGTTTTACTCCCGGTTTTCTGTCCTGCACTGCAAGAGGTAGGACTGACAATTTCCATGTTGGGCTGAATAATCTCCTGCATCTCGTGTGGCCGATGCCATAGAATGCCGTCGCTCTTGTCATTTATCCGTCACAGATTTGAAGGATACAGCGCGCCTCAGCAAGTGGCGCGGTCATGTCAGTCCTGTTTCCGGAAATCGAACCCTATGAACACGGCCTGCTCGATACAGGCGACGGCAACCTTATCTATTGGGAGGCCTGCGGCAATCCGGTGGGCAAGCCGGTGCTTGTCCTGCACGGTGGACCAGGCTCCGGCTGCTCCACTGCTGCGCGCCGCTATTTCGACCCGTCCGTTTACCGCATCATCCTTTTCGATCAGCGCAATTGCGGGCGCAGCCTGCCGAATGCCGCCGACGCCGCGACCGACCTCTCCCGCAACACGACCGCTCATCTCATCGAGGATATAGAGAGGCTGCGCAGCCTCTTTAGCGTGGAAAAGTGGATCATCTTCGGCAATTCCTGGGGTTCGACGCTGGCGCTCGCCTATGCGCAATCCCATCCGGATCATGTCAGCGGCATAGTTATTGCAGGAGTCACCACGACACGGCGTTCCGAAATCGACTGGCTCTATCGCGGCATGGCGCCGCTCTTTCCCGAGGAATGGCACCGTTTCGGCAAGGCGCTGCCACCGGAGCTCCGTGGCATCGACAGGGTGAGCGCCTATCATCAACTCCTCAACGATCCCGAAGAGCAGGTACGGCTGAAAGCGGCGCGCGACTGGCATGAATGGGAAGCGGCGACAATCCTTCTTGCCGATCCCGCCGGTCTGCCCGGGCGCTGGTCCGATCCGCGCTACCTTCTGACGCGCGCCCGCATCATCACCCACTATTTCCGCGAGGGCGCGTGGCTCGAAGACGGCATTCTACTGAAGAATGCCGATCGCCTCGCCGGCATCCCCGGCTTTCTCATCCACGGACGCTTCGACATAGAAGCACCGCTTGTCACCGCCTGGGAACTTGCCCGCGCATGGCCGGGCGCCGAGTTCATCGTGCTGCCAAAGGCGGCCCATTCGACTGCAAATACGGATATTGCCGCCGCAATCGTCGCTGCGACGAACAGATTCCGCGATCTCTGACGAAATTATTTCTACGGCGGAAAATCGGGACGTAAGGCGAAATCGGCTTTCTGCACGGCGATTCCGCCTGTTTGTACGCTTCAATCGGATCTCCGCCGGTCGCCATCCCCACTGCAGCTTGTTGCAGAAATTTATCCGGCTTATCGAAAATCGTTAACAGCCTGTCCGTTTTTCGGCCATTTCCCGCCCGAAAGCCTTTTTCCCAATCCTTCAATTTTAATCGAATTCGAGACGAATGCGCTTTTAATTTTAAGCGTATTCGATGTGGATTTGAATCAAGTTCGATGCGCTTTTGAATCAACTAAGCCATTAATTTGATTGCGTAATTTTGCGTGAGATAAAAACGTCCGTGTCATTGTCGTCCTCATAACGGGGAGACGATAATGTCAATTCGAAATCTACTGAAGAGCGGCCTTCTGGCCGTTAGCGTAACGGTGGCAATGGCGGGCGCAGGACAGGCATCACCCCCCAGCATGACACTTGCAGGCAATGCGAGCCCGCCGATCGGGCACTATGAATTCTGTCAGGCCAATCCGAGTGAATGCGCTTATGCCGGCGGTGATGCCGGCCCGGCGATCCTGACCGAGGATCGCTGGAAGGAGATCCTCAAGGTCAACTACACCGTCAACTCGACCATCCAGCCGATGACGGACATGGAGATCTATGGTGTCGAGGAGCGCTGGGCCTATCCGCGCACTGTCGGCGACTGCGAGGATTTCGCGCTGCTGAAGCGCAAGATGCTGATCGATGCCGGCTTCTCTCCATCAGATACGCTGATGACTGTCGTGCTGCAGCCGAATGGCGAGGGCCATGCGGTGCTGACGGTGCGTACGGATCACGGCGACTTCATTCTCGACAATATGCGCAACAAGGTGCTGCTGTGGTCGGATACCGAATACACTTACCTGAAGCGCCAGTCCGCCGATGATCCGGCCCGCTGGACGAAGCTGCAGGACGGCCGCGCCGTCGCTGTCGGTAGCGTGAAGTAACAGGCATACCGGCCCCGGTCAGTCCCCGCATCCCCGTCCCGACCGGCGCCCAGAGCCGTTCCCGCTGTCCCGGGAACGGCTCGCTTCTTTTGTGGCACTCCCTTTTGGTTGAGTTAACGGCCCATTAACTCCCGGCACCCCATCCTCATCAGGAGATTCTTCACCGGCACCGACGACTCGCGTTTTTCTTACGGCGGCCCGATATCCGAGGACGACGATGAGCAATTCCGCCGTGGGCCACCCTGGTGAGCAGCCCCTTCTTTCGACCCGCTTCCTGGTTCGCGTCACGGCGACGATTGCGGTCCTGGCGCTGCTGACGGTTGCGATCAGCGTTGCCGGCCGCTGGTTCGGCCGTCACATCTCGCTTGCGGGCAATACTGAAAGCAATGCCGGGATCACGCTCACCATCGGCCTCGACACGGTCGGCCTGCCTGCCAACACGATTCGCTTCCCCAGCGAACGTCATGACGGCACGGCCGAACGGGTCGATCTCTATCTCACCTGGCCGGAAATGCAGGGCTACAGCAAGGAAACGCGCCAGCGTTTCGACGACGTTGCCCAATCGTCAGGCCTGATTTTCCTGCAGATCACCCAAGGCACGATGTCGCGGGACATGTCGGGCCGGCTGGAGCCGATCTATTCGCACCTGATGGATGGTGCCTCGGAAACCTTTGCCCATGGCCTGACGCTGCACCGCCTGCGAGCCGATGCCGGCTACAACGGCGAGGTGCTGCTGACCGCGCCGCGCGAAGGAAGCGCCGATTACGTCGTGCGCTGCGTCCTGCCCTCGTCTGCGGAAATGGCAACCAGCGGCGATTGCCAGCGCGATATCAAGGTCGGCAAGGATTTAAGTGTGCTCTACCGGTTCTCGAGCCGTCATTTGGCCGACTGGGACCATATTGATGCCGCGATCAGGACTTTTGTGGAAAGCCGGCTTGTGAGCCGGTCTGCAACACTCCGCTAAAATCCCCGCAAATGTCTGAAGAAACGATTCATCATAAACGGATTGGTAACGCTGAACCGGTAGTTTTCCAAGACAGCCGGTTACGCAGTAGGGGGCGCGTGACCCGCCGAATATCCAAAATGCAAGCGAAGAGTGGAATAGTGTCAAGGTCAATTTCCTCCGTATCATCGCCGCGGTCTGCCGGTTTCCTCGCAAAGGTGCTGACGATCCTTTCGATGGCTATCGCGATCGTCGCGGTCGACTCGGTCAATGCCGAAGCGGAAGCTGCAAATCCGAAATATGCCGGTATCGTCGTCGATGCCCGGACGGGGAATGTTCTCTACAGCGAGAATGCCGACCGTCTGCAATATCCGGCGTCGCTCACGAAGATGATGACGCTCTACATGACATTCGAGGCGCTCGAGCAGGGTCGCATCCGCCTCGATACGCCCGTCCCCTTCTCCGCTCACGCTGCCGCCCAGGCACCGACCAAGCTTGGTGTGCGCGCCGGCGGCACGATCACCGTCGAACAGGGTATCCTCGGCCTTGTGACGCTGTCTGCCAATGATGCTGCGACCGCCCTCGGCGAAATGCTCGGTGGTTCGGAAGATCGTTTCGCCCAGATGATGACAGCCAAGGCCCATGCACTCGGCATGACGCGCACGACCTATCGCAATGCCAACGGCCTGCCGAATACCGCGCAGATGACGACGGCCCGCGATCAGGCCCGCCTCGGCATCGCCCTTCGCCAGCATTTCCCGCAATATTACGGCTATTTCAACACCCGCGCCTTCAAGTTCGGCAACCGCGTGATCCGCAGCCATAACCGTCTCGTCGGCTCCGTGCGTGGTGTCGATGGTATCAAGACTGGTTACACCCGCGCCGCTGGCTTCAATCTGGTCAGCTCCCTGCAGGTCGATGGCAAGTCGATTGTCGGCGTGGTTCTCGGCGGTGCATCCACCCCTGCCCGCGACTCGCAGATGCGCAATCTGCTCGCGACCTACATGCCGAAGGCTTCCAGCAGCGGCGGCGCGCTTGTCGCCCAGTCGAAGCCGATGCCCGAGATAATCGAAACACCTGCTCCGGTTTCCCCTGCCAAGGTTGCCCAGGTGGCTGAAAAGAAAACGATCACAGCCAATCAGCCGCCGGTCACGGCAGCCGCTGCCGATCTCGGCCTGCCGCACAAGGGTCCGCTTCCGGACAGCCGTTATCAGACGGCAAGCACCGAAGTTGCCTATGCGGAAACCGCCGCACCCAAGACAGACAATCCCTTGCTGACGCAGCCGATGCCGTCTCCGACCAAGGTCAAGACCGTGCCGATCAAGCAGCAGCAGGAACAGGCTTCCGTCGCCGTGCCGACGCCGGCACCTGCCTATATACCGCCGGAACAGGGCGACACTTCCGTCGACGAGTTGACGACAGCCTCCACCAAGGCTGCCCCGGCAAAGGAAGTTGCCGCCAAGGAAGTGCCACAGCCATCCGGCTGGGTCGTCCAGATCGGCGTTTCCTCCAGTCGTGAAATGGCGATGGACCTCCTGGCAAACGCCAAGGCAAAGGGCGGCAAGGCGCTGAGCTCCGCCAAGCCCTTCGCCGTCGCCTATGCCAATGACGGCGATCAAATCTACCGCGCACGTTTCGGCGGCTTCGATGGCCAGCGTGATGCGGTCAACGCCTGCAAGGCCCTGAAGAAGGCCGGCGTCAAGTGCTGGGCGGCTGCTCAATGAGATATCCGGCGCTGCCTATGAATGATTTGGCGGCGCTCCCGCCTGCCGGCTGCGGTGTTCGCGCCGCCGGCAGTCGATCCTAGTTCGATTTGTATTGCGTACGAGGAAGATGATGTCGATCAACGAGAATATTCCAAATGCGCCTGCAGGGCGCCGGGCGGTCAACAAGGGCCGTTCCGGCCTGCATCCGCTGCACGAAGCAGCGCTGCGTCTTGCCGAAATCGGCCTGCAGCGCCCAAGAGCGAAGTCGCCGAAGACCCGTGATCTCATCAACCTGCTGCTGTGCCACGGTGCGCGCGCCTGGCGCTACTCGCAGCCGGAGGCGCATATCCACCTGCACATCACGTCGCCCGATGGCAATTCGCCGGTCGTGCTGCGTTTGCGCTGAGGCGTCAAAGCAATTCCAGCAGTGCGCAGCGGTTTTGCGTAAAAACAAACGGCTTTAAAGCAATCCGAGTTCCGACAGCTCGCGACGAAGATCTGCTGGCATTTCGGCAATACCGGCGCCGAGACTGTGGAGATCGCGCGGCACATCCTCATCAGGATAATAACGCCAGCCCTGGAAGGCCCGCTTTGGCTGCACCGAGGTTTCGATCACCTCAGGACCGAGCACCAGATGGCAGCGGCCGATCCCCTCACCGTCCGTGAATGTCTGGATATCGAGGATCTTCTGGCGGGCTTGTACCTGCCCCTTGATCACCCAATAGAGCGAGCCGCCGTCGAGCAGTTCTTCCACGCGCTTCGGTACCATGCGGGTCGTATGGACCGAATGCGGTTCCAGTCCAGCGGCGATGGCGCGCAACGACCGTTCGGCCACCCATTCGCGCAGGTCTTCGATCGAGTCGCAGCCGACGCAGAGCTTGATGAGATTTAGTGCCATGCTGCCGTTGAAATCCTTTTGACCGGCAGCGTCAAGAAGGAAGCAACGGGCGTCCACAAACTCAGCATTCTACGACGTTGACGGCAAGGCCCCCAGTCGAGGTTTCCTTGTACTTCTCGCTCATATCGTAACCCGTCTGGCGCATCGTCTCGATACAGGCGTCGAGCGGCACGAAATGCTTGCCGTCGCCCTTTACTGCGAGGGATGCGGCCGTGACCGCCTTCACCGCACCCAGCGCATTGCGCTCGATGCAGGGGACCTGCACCAGGCCGGCGATCGGATCGCAGGTCATGCCGAGATGGTGTTCGAGCGCGATTTCCGCGGCGTTTTCGATCTGGGCCGGCGTGCCGCCCATGACGGCTGCGAGGCCGGCTGCTGCCATCGCGGCGGCCGAGCCGACCTCACCCTGACAGCCCACTTCCGCGCCCGAGATCGACGCATTGTGTTTGATGATGCCGCCGATCGCCGCTGCGGTCAGCAGATAGTCGTGGATGCCGTTCCGGTCCCAGTCCTCGTGGAAATGCTCGTAGTAGCGGATCGTCGCGGGAATGACGCCTGCCGCGCCATTGGTCGGCGCCGTCACGACGCGCCCGCCGGCAGCATTTTCCTCGTTGACCGCCATCGCGTAGACGCTCAGCCAGTCGTTGGCGAGCAGCGGGTTGACGCGGTTGCTGCGCCATTCTTCCTGCAGCTTGTCGTGAATATGCTTGGCCCGGCGTTTGACGTTCAGCCCGCCGGGCATGATGCCCTCGACCTTAAGCCCGCGCTCGATACAGGAGCGCATTGCTTCCCAGATGCGGTCGAGGCCGGAATCCAGCTCCTCGCGGCTGCGCTGGCTTTCCTCATTGGCGCGCTTCATCTGCGCAATCGACAGGCCGGAACGTTCTGCCATTTCCAGCATCTGCTTGGCACTGGCGAAAGGGTAAGGCACCTTGTAATTGCCCTGCGAGGTCTTCTTGCGCGCTCGCATCTGCTCCAGCTCCGTATCGGTAACGACGAAGCCGCCGCCGACGGAATAATAGATGCGCTTGACGAGAAGCCGACCGTCTTTGTCATAGGCGGAGAAGCTCATGCCGTTGGCGTGACCCGGCAGCGGCTGCTTCTTGTCAAAGATCAGGTCCGTTTTCGGCTGGAACTGGTAGGCTGGATGCCCCTCGGGCGTGATCCGGCCACTCTTTTCCACCCCATTGATGATCGCATCCATACGGTCGGGGTTAACCTTGTCTGGCGCCTCGCCCATCAGGCCCAAAATGACCGCCCTGCCCGTTCCATGGCCGATCCCTGTGTGGGCGAGCGAACCGTGCAGGCTCACCTTGATGGCGGCCACCTGCGCGCCGGTGGAAGGACGCGGCCATTCGTTGGACAGGATGAGCTCAAGGAACCGGTTGGCAGCCGTCATCGGCCCCATCGTATGCGAGCTCGACGGCCCGACACCGATCTTGAACACATCGAATACCGAAAGAAACATGGAAGCGCCTTTTAAATTTCACGATGCAGACTATGCCAGCCCGGTTCCGCATCCGCGTGGCGGACCGACATCGCCTTGAACCGGTGCGACATCCGGCCGGACACTAGAGCCTTTCCCGGTCAGATTGAAGCATTCTGTTGGCTCAAACGGAGTCGGATAATCGACCGGCCGGCGCGCGTCGTAGCCCAGATCTACGGCCAAGCCGGCCGGTCGATCAGSCGGCCCGTTTCAGCCAACCCGAAGGGCCGGGCATCTTTCCGCCAGGATCAGAAGCGATCGGCTCGGACATACCCCAGAGGTATGCCCTTCGCCAATCGCTTCTGCCCTGACGAAAACCTGCTCCGGCAGAATGCTKCAAKMTRACCGGGAAAGGCTCTCGTTCGAAGCGCTCCATCTTGCTAGTCATTCTCTTCTTTGCCGGTCATTGCAGCAATCGCATGCATATGTAGAGTGGCCACGTTTGATGCGGGAAATGAATCACTGATGATGACGACGGCGGATTATATCGCGCTTGCCTTCTTTATCTTTATCTGGATGGGCTATTCGTGGCTGTTGCACGGCCAGACCTTCTTCGGGCGCACCAGCCTGACCCATGCCATGGCAGAGCGGCGGCGTGAATGGATATATAATTCCCTGCGCCGCGATTTGAAGATGATCGATACCCAGATCATGGCCGGGCTGCAGAATGGCACCGCCTTTTTTGCTTCCACATCCATTTTCGCGATCGGCAGCTGCTTCGCCTTGCTTGGCGCCACGGAAAAGGTGGACGCGGTCTTCGCCGACCTGCCTTTCGTCTTCCACAGCGGCCACGCCGTCTTCGAAATGAAGGTCGGCGGCCTTGCTGCCCTTTTCGGCTACGCTTTCTTCAAGTTCGGCTGGTCCTACCGCCTCTTCAACTATTGCACCATTCTCTTCGGCGGCATTCCGATGGTGCATGATACGGAGAAGGACATCATTGCCGCCGAGCGGGCGGCGGAGCGTGTCATCCGCATGAACGTCATCGCCGGCAGCCATTTCAACGAGGGTCTCAGGGCGATCTTCCTGTCGATCGGCTATCTCGGCTGGTTCATTAATCCCTATGTTTTTATGGGTACGACATCAATCGTGGTTTTCGTCCTTACCCGCCGGCAATTCTTTTCGGAAGCGCGCCTCGCCATCATGGACGCAAACCCGCCACCAAATCTCCACCTTTCTCCTGTTCAGCGCAACAAGCCGTCAGCGAGTGACGGTGATGAGCTGTCCGAGGGATTGTGAATGATAGTGTCGGCAACGGAAGCGGCGGCTGCCGCAAAACCGCCGCGTATAGGCCTTGTGGATACGGTGCGTGGCGCGGCGCTCATTGCCATGGCCACTTACCATTTCAGCTGGGATCTGGAGTTCATGGGCTACCTTACGCCCGGAACGGCCGAGAGCGGCTGGCTGAAGATCTATGCCCGGGCGATCGCCACCACCTTCCTCTTCATCGTCGGTGTCAGTCTTGTGCTTTCCAGCCGGCCGGACATCCGCTGGCCTTCCTTCTGGAAGCGTTTCGCCATGATCGCCGGCGCGGCCGTGGTGATATCGGCAGCGACAGCCTATTTCGTGCCCGGCGGATGGATCTATTTCGGCATCCTGCATTCCATCGCGGTTCTGAGCCTGATTGGTGTGGTCTTCCTGCGCCTACCCTTGCCCGTGACCCTGCTCGTCGCGCTGGCACTGTTCGTCGCCTGGATCGCCGATGCCTTCGTCATGCCCGGCGTGCTGGATTCGCACCTGTTCGACCCGAAATATCTGGCCTGGCTCGGCTTTGCGGCCACGCCAGACCGGTCGAACGATTTTGTGCCGCTCTTCCCCTGGGCAACGCCCTTCTTCCTCGGCATGGGCCTCGCGCGTCTTTCCTTCCGTACGAACCTGCCGCAGAAGCTGGCATCGTTGGGCACGGGTGGAACATGGCTCGCGCGCCTCGGCCGCCACAGCCTCGCCTTCTACCTCATCCACCAACCGGTGCTGATCGCCATCGCCTATGGCCTGACCTTCATCGTCGCGCCGCCAAAGCCCGATCCGGCCGCGACCTATCTGCGCCAATGCAACACGTCCTGCACGGTCGAGCAGGGCGAAGCGCTCTGCCGCGGCTTCTGCCAGTGCACGCTCGATCAGCTGCAGGCGCAACAACTCTTCGCGCCGTTCCAGGCCGGCGAGGTCAAGGCGGATGATGAGCGGATTATGGCGCTTGCAAGCCAGTGCAGCGCCGAAATAGAGCCTGCGCCGCAGTCACAGCCCGAGCCTCAACAGTGATCAAGCCCCAGGCATGATCAGGCAATGATCAGGTGGTAACGCCGATCTCGGCGAGACGGCCGAGGCAGGCCTCCTCGATATTGTCGAGCTCGGTAATCGTCTCGTCGATATCCTTGCGCTTCTGGCGCAGGTCTTCGCGCTTTTCGTCGACGCGCTTCATGAGCAGCTTGATCTGGCCAAGTTCGCCCGGCGGCTCCTTGTAGACCTGAATGATTTCGCGGATTTCAGCAATGGTGAAGCCGATGCGCCGGCCGCGCAGGATTTCCTGAATGAGGCGCCGGTCGGCAGGCCGGAACAACCGCGTGCGTCCGCGGCGCTCCGGATGGATCAAACCTTCGTCTTCATAGAAGCGAAGCGTGCGCGTCGACACTCCGAATTCGCGCGTCAGTTCCGTTATGGTATAATACTTGTTCACTAACATCTCATCCCCGTCATCGACCCGGCATAATATTGACTTTTACGTAATAGTCAATTTCGGCATCTGCTCAGATACCGAACCACCATGTCGCGAGGCCGAGAAAGGCGAAGAAGCCGGTGCAGTCGGTGACGGTCGTGACGAATACGGACGAGGCGATTGCCGGGTCCGCTCCCATCTTGTCGAGCAGCAGCGGCAGCAGGATGCCGGCAAGCGCCGCTGCAATCAGATTGATGATCATTGCCGCTCCGATGACGGCGCCGAGCTGGTAATTGTGGAACCAGGTGCCGGCGATCACGCCCAGCAGCAAGGCGAAGAGCATTCCGTTCAGTATGCCGACCCCCGCCTCTCTGCGGATGATGCGGCCGGCATTGTAGATATCGAGATCACGGGTCGCGAGCGCACGCACCGTCACGGTCATGGTCTGCGTGCCCGCATTGCCGCCCATGGAGGCGACGATCGGCATCAGCACCGCAAGCGCGATCATCTTCTCGATCGAGCCGTCGAACAGGCCGATGACGCTGGCAGACAGCATCGCCGTGCCGAGATTGATCAGCAGCCACAGGAAGCGCGAACGCACGGTCGAGATGACGTTGTCTGACAGTTCTTCGTCGCCGACACCACCGAGGCGCTTGATGTCTTCGTCCGCCTCTTCGTGGATCACGTCGACCACGTCATCGATGGTGAGCACGCCGACGAGCCGTTCGTTTTCGTCGACGACGGCTGCGGAGAGAAGGTCATACTGCTCGAAGAGCTGGGCAGCCTCTTCCTGGTCCATCTCGGCGGGGATCGGATGGTTCGTTTCCCGCATGATGGTTTCGATCTTCATCTGCCGCTTGGTGCGCAGGATCTGGTCGAGATCGACCGCGCCGAGCAGCTTGAAGGTCGGATCGATGACGAAGATCTGCGAGAAGGAGTAAGGCAGATCCTCTTCGTCGCGCATGTAATCGATCGTCTGGCCGACCGTCCAGAATGGCGGTACGGCGACGAAYTCCGTCTGCATGCGGCGGCCGGCGGAGCTTTCGGGATAATCGAGCGCGCGGCGAAGGCGCACGCGCTCCGTGAACGGCAGCTGCGCGAGAATCTCTTCCCGGTCTTCCTGGTCGAGATCTTCGAGAATGTAGACGGCGTCGTCCGAATCCAGTTCACCGATGGCAGCCGCAATCTGCTCGTTCGGCAATTGGTCGACGATCTCGCGGCGGATCGTCTCGTCCACTTCGGTCAGCGCCGTCATGTCGAAATCGTCGCCGAGCAGGCGCACCAGCGCCAGGCGCTGATCCGGCTGCAGCGATTCCAACAGGTCGCCTATTTCCGATTCGTGCAGGCGCGCGACATTCTGGCGAAGAAACAGCGTGTCGCGGTCGGCGATGGCGGCACCCAGGCGCGCCAGGAAGTCGCTGCGCACATTGCCGTCTTCGTTATAGATGTCGACGTCCCCGTCGGCCGGACGTCTGCGATTGCGGTCTTCCGTGTCGGTCGTCGTCATATGCCGCCCTCGCATCTCAATTTGATTTCAAAGACTAACGAGCCGCATTCGAGAATGTCGGCTGAAAATGCATTGTCAACAAGCGGATAAGCGAATTCCGCCCTGCCCTTGCGGCCGTCGGAATTCTCATTGACCAGCTAGCCGAAAGCATTTCTGCCGTAAAGCGCAAACCTATGCTTTCTGATGACAATGCCTGCGGTCGGTTATAGTTTCCGCTGCCATTTGCCGAAAGGAAGCTTAGCTGTGCCGATCCGCCCGATTCTCCGCTATCCGCATCCCGGCCTGAAGACGGTCTGTGCCCCCGTGACGGTGTTCGATTCGGCCCTGTCGCAGCTTGCCGACGATCTGCTGCTGACGATGCGCGCAGCCCCCGGCGTCGGCATCACCGCTGCCCATACCGGCGTCTTCCAGCGTCTGACGGTGCTGGAGCTCGACAAGGCGGATGACGTGCGCATCTACGCCAATCCCGAGATCACGTGGTTTTCGGACGAGACGATGGTTCATATGGAAGGCAGCGTCTCCATGCCCGGCGCAACGGACGAGGTCACGCGCCCGAAGGCAATAAGGTTCCGCTATCAGGATCTGGATGGCCATCAGCACGAAGAAGAGGCATCGGACTTCCTCGCCATCTGTATCCAGCACGAAGTCGACCAGCTCGACGGAATTTTCTGGCTGCAGCGCCTGTCACGGCTGAAGCGTGAGCGGCTGATCAGGAAATGGGAAAAGACGAAAAGCTGAGGTCCTGCTACGATCGGCCGAACCATCAGCACCCTTGCGGCGTTTGCCTTGCAGAACGAAACCCGGAAGGAGACGGAAATGGCAAAGTCAAAGATCGATGACAAGACCCCGCTTTCCCGCGAAGAGGATTACCGCGACTTCGAAGAACGCAATCTGGATGACGGCTGGCCCTATGCCGACGGCAGCGGCGCAAGGGCTGAGGCAACCGGAAACCGTGCGTATGGCGAAACCTCGGCTAATTTCGACCGCGACCGCAATAGCGGCTTCCGCATCGATGGCACGGATGAGGATGGCAATGAAAACCGCCTGAAGGATTCCCTTGAGCCCGATACGATCGACCGCGACGAGAGTGACGACCTCGAAGCCCGCGTGACCGAGACTCTGGAGAACATCCCTGACGTGGATATCGACAGTGTGGAAGTTCACGCCGACGGCCATACCGTGACGCTGGAGGGTTCCGTCGAAACAATCGGCATTGCCCGCAAGGTTGAGCTCGCCGCCCTGTCGGTGGATGGTGTTCGTCGCGTGCGCAACCGGCTGCAGATGACAGGTGTCGATGCCCACATCCCGAACGAGGATTAAGGCCGAAAAACACAAAGTTGCCGCATTTCAAAACCGGAAAGCGACCTGCTTTCCGGTTTTTATGTCTCTAAAATTACAAATAGTTAATCAATTAAAGATTGCAGGATTGTCATGTTGGCGAAAGCGCTGACATCTCAGGCAATTAACTGTGCCGGCTAAGGTAACGCGCCCCTCAAGAACATTGACAAATATGTGATTTCATTTGGACAAAACGTCGCAAGATGGCTGTCATCACTCTCACAAAATTGCCCGAATTGGGGAGCGGACTCGATCTTGCCGAGGATTGGTTTTGCGTTGTTGAATTCAACAACAGATTGAGGAGATAGACCCATGCGCATGAAATTCGCCGTCGCCGCCACCCTGTTTGCCGTCAGCATGGCAAGTGCCGCTTTCGCGCAGCCGAAATTTATGGACGATTATTCCAACGATGGTGATGGCCTCTACCAGACGCCGGTCGCGCCGGCAAAGCCCGTCCACTACCCGACGCGTGTGGCCCCCCCGGCCTATTCCAGCGACTATACGAATGACAGCGACGGCTTCGCACCTGCCGCGATGTCTAAGCCCGCGAAAGTCGACAACACCGCGACCGCCAGCATCAAGCCGCTTCCGGATTGCCACAGCATGATCGGCCCGAAAGGCTCGCGTCAGAAAGGTGCCGATAGCGGTGCAAGCCGCACAGAGGCATGCCGCGCAATGCATTGACATGATCTAAGAAAGGGCCGGTTTCCGGCCCTTTTCTCTTGTAAATTCAATGTCCCGCGCCGCCTAATCCACACCTGTGGCAAGCTTTTAAAAAAAACTGTCACATCGCGCTTGTGTCCGTCTGAGGCTTTTGCTACATGCTGCCTCGCCGACGCAAATCGGCTCTACCACGATGCGGTCGTGGCGGAATTGGTAGACGCGCAGCGTTGAGGTCGCTGTGGGGCAACCCGTGGAAGTTCGAGTCTTCTCGACCGCACCAAAGAAACCCGCTTCGGCGGGTTTTTTCTTTTTTGGCCATAGGCTTAGTTCTCCGGTGCTGATGTCCTTGCCGCAAGACGAGCGCGCGGCAGCCCTTTCCCGCCGATACCGCCCCTCGTGGATATCACAGCAACGCCTGCTGGCACCGGCTGATTGCATCTGTGAGACGGCTGCCCGCCGCAAAGAGCGATTGAATCGCTCTGCGCCTGCGTCCATATAGAAGCCCGCGCCCGCCCTCTCTTTTTGCGGATAGCGTCAAGGACTGCCATGCTACGCACCGATCTCGACTTCTCCATGCTCCCGAAACTTGGTTCGCGCCCCGTTCGCTGGCGCATCGCCGATGGGATCGTTCCCTATCAGGAAGCGGTGGAGACGATGGAACGGGAAGTGGCTGATATTGCAGATGGCGGCGACGAGCTTGTCTGGCTGCTGGAACATCCGCCGCTCTATACGGCGGGTACCAGCGCCGATGCTAAAGATCTCGTCCAGCCGGATCGTTTTCCGGTCTTCGCCACCGGACGCGGCGGCGAATACACCTATCATGGCCCCGGCCAGCGGGTCGCCTATGTCATGCTCGATCTCAAGCGCCGCAGGCAGGATGTGCGTGCCTTCGTCGCTGCACTGGAAGAGGTCATCATCCGCACGCTCGATTCGATGAATGTGCGCGGTGAACGCCGCGAAGATCGCGTCGGCGTCTGGGTCCGCCGGCCGGAGAGACCCCTGCTGCCTGACGGCACCATGGCGGAAGACAAGATTGCGGCACTCGGCATCCGCCTGCGCAAATGGGTGACCTTCCACGGCCTGTCGCTCAACGTCGATCCCGATCTCGATCATTTCAGTGGCATAGTGCCCTGCGGTATCTCGGCCTATGGCGTCACCAGCCTCGTCGATCTCGGCCTGCCGGTCATGATGACCGATGCCGATATCCGCTTGCGTGTCGCCTTCGAAGAAATCTTCGGCGAAACCGTCAACGATACCGGACACTGTCCCTGATTGCCGTCCTTGATTGCCCAGGCTTCCTGTGGTTCATGACACCATCCGCAAGAAGCAGCCATCATGTCCGAATCTCCCTCCGCACAGAATCCGCTCCAGGGCATGGCCATCATGGCCGGTGCCATGGCCATCCTGCCGACGATGGATGCGATCGCCAAATATATGGCGACCTTCGAGGGCATGTCGCCCGGACAGGTAACCTTCTACCGCTTCTTCTTCCAGCTCGTCTGCACCCTGCCGATCCTCTTTGCCATGTTCGGCATGCAGGCTCTGTCGGCCAAACGCCCGTGGATGAACCTGCTGCGCGGCGCGCTGCATGGTGCGGCGAGCCTGCTTTTCTTCGTCGCAGTCAAATACATGCCGCTCGCCGATGTCTTCGCCATCTATTTCGTTGAGCCTTTCATGCTGACGGCGCTTTCCGCGCTCTTCCTGGGAGACAAGGTCGGCTGGCGGCGCTGGATGGCAATTGTCGTCGGTTTCGGCGGCGCCATGATCGTCATCCAGCCCAGCTATGAGATCTTCGGCCTGAAAGCACTGCTGCCAGTCTTCTGCGCCTTTCTCTTCTCGCTCTATCTCTTCCTCAATCGCGCCATCGGCGAGGCGGATTCGCCGCTGACGATGCAGACCATGTCCGGCATCGGCGGCACGATCTTCATGACCGCGGCACTTTTCGTCGGAAACAGCATCGGCAGTGCCGACTTCACGCCCTCCCTGCCCGCCTCCTGGCTCGGCCTCGTGCTGCTGCTCATTCTCGGCACGATTTCGGGCTATGCGCACATGCTGGTTGTTAAGGCTTTCCGGCTGGCGCCGCTCTCGCTGCTCGCTCCGTTCCAGTATTTCGAGATCATTTCGGCGACCGTGCTTGGTTACGCCCTCTTCGGCGATTTTCCGAATGTTTCCAAATGGATCGGCATCGCCATCATTGTTGCATCGGGGCTTTTTATCATCTGGCGCGAGCGTCTCCAGGCGCGATCACTAAAATCCGCACGAAATGCGGCATCGAAGGTTAACCCTGCTTCTTGAGGGATCTTCAATTCGGGATCGCTAAAACCATTTCCGACTTCATGATGAAGTCTGGAGATAAAACATGAGTGAGTTCCGTCTCGCTTTTCCGGCGTGTGTCATCGCCGGGAAGCATCGGCTGACGGCCGAAGACATAGTGCTGCTGCGCAAACACACCTTTCCGGAGGGAATCCGGACATCCGATCATGTCGTGGTGATGTTAGCGCTCAATAATTCCTGCCCCGAAAAATGCGCCGAATGGAACACGTTCTTCGTTGAACAGCTGGCAGGCTTCATCGTCGATTATACCTATCCGCAGGGCTCGCTGGACGAGATCAACGTCGCATGGATCATGCGCATGTTCACGACCGACGGCGTCGTGAATTCCGCGCTCGAGCTTGAGCTCATCCTGCACGTCATGGAACTCAGCGCTCACGTGCCCGATGAGCTGCGGGCGCTAGCGCTGGATCAGCTCCGCCTGGCGCTCGGCGAGGATATCGGCGGTTACAAGCTGACCCGTGCCACCGACCGCAGGAGCGTCACACGGCAGGACGTGGATTACGTCATGCGCGTTTTGAGAAGCGTCAGCGAAGGCGGCGTCATCGGCGTTTCGTCGATCGAATATGGCGTCCTGCAGCGCATCGAGACGACAACGCTATCAGGCGCCAATCATCAGCGCTGGGGCGAGATCATGGCTTCGGTCGAACTCCGGGATTATGCCCAGCCGAGGCGCAGCCGCTGGCTGCGCATCATCGACGAAGAGCCTGTCGCCGCAGCCGCAGTTGCCTGATCTCCCAAATCTTCAGACTGCCTCTGATTCTTCAGCCCAATTGTGCGTTCCGGCTTTTTATGCGTAAAACTCCGGAACGCATTTCCTGGGTGGAGTCTCGATGTTCAAGAAAATCCTGATCGCGAATCGCGGCGAGATTGCCTGCCGCGTGATCAAAACCGCGCGCCGCATGGGCATTGACACCGTTGCAGTCTATTCGGATGCGGATCGGGATGCTCTGCATGTCGAGATGGCGGATGAGGCCGTCCATATCGGCCCTGCTCCGGCCGCCGAAAGCTATCTTGTCGCTGACAAGATCATCGCCGCCTGCAAGGAGACAGGTGCTGAAGCCGTGCATCCCGGCTACGGCTTCCTGTCGGAACGCGCCTCCTTCTGCGAGGCGCTGGAAAAACAAGGCATCATCTTCATCGGCCCGAAGCCCAAGGCCATCATGGCGATGGGCGACAAGATCGMATCGAAGAAATTCGCCAATGCCGCCAAGGTCTCGACCGTTCCAGGCTATCTCGGCGTCATCGAGGATGTACCCCACGCTGAAAAGATCGCAGCCGAGATCGGTTATCCCGTGATGATCAAGGCCTCGGCCGGCGGCGGCGGCAAAGGCATGCGCATTGCCTGGAACGAAGCGGAAGTGCGCGACGGTTTCGACCGCGCCCGCTCTGAAGCCAAAAGCTCCTTTGGCGACGACCGCGTCTTCATCGAGAAATATGTCGTCGATCCGCGCCATATCGAAATCCAGGTTCTGGCGGATGCCCACGGCAATGTCGTCTATCTCGGCGAGCGCGAATGCTCCATCCAGCGCCGGAACCAGAAGGTCGCCGAAGAAGCGCCCTCGCCTTTCCTCGATGAAAAAACGCGGGCCGCTATGGGCGCACAGTCGGTGGCGCTGGCAAAGGCCGTCGACTATCAGAGCGCCGGCACGGTGGAATTCATCGTTGATCGCGACCGCAATTTCTATTTCCTCGAAATGAACACCCGCCTGCAGGTCGAGCACCCGGTGACGGAACTGGTGACCGGCATCGATCTCGTCGAACAGATGATCCGTGTCGCCGCCGGCGAAAAGCTGCCCTTCGCCCAGAAGGATATCAAGCTGAGGGGCTGGGCGGTCGAAAGCCGCCTCTATGCGGAAGATCCCTACCGCAACTTCCTGCCCTCGATCGGCCGCCTGACGCGCTACCGCCCGCCGGCCGAAGGCCGCAACGGCGATGTGATCATCCGTAACGATACCGGCGTCTTCGAAGGCGCTGAGATCTCCATGTATTACGACCCGATGATCGCCAAGCTTTGCACATGGGCGCCGAGCCGTCTGCAGGCGGTGGAAGCGATGGGACAGGCGCTCGACGCCTTCGTGGTCGATGGCATCGAGCACAACGTTCCCTTCCTCGCAGCACTGATGAAACATCCGCGCTGGCGCGAAGGGCGTCTTTCCACCGGCTTCATTGCCGAGGAATATCCTGAGGGCTTTGCGCCGATCGCGCCGGATGCTTCGGAGGAGGCAGCCCTTGCGGCTATCGCGCTGTCGGCGACCCTGGTCGATGCTATCAGGCGCGAAGGCTTCGCTGATCGCCTGCGTCACCCCAGCGGCCCGCTCCGCGAAGAATGGGTCGTCAAGCTCGGCGGCAATTATGTGCCGGTCAAACTGGTCGATGGCCTCGTCACCATTCCCTTCGAAATGGAAATGGAGGTCGGCGGCCGCATCGAAACCGTTGTCACCGATTGGAGACCGGGCGATCCGGTCTGGCACGGCAGGGTCGCCAGCCGGCAGGTGACGGCGCAGATCCGCCCTGTTCTCAACGGCCTGCGCATCGACTGGCAGGGCCTGTCGGTCAAGGCGCGTGTCTTTACGCCCCGCCATGCCGAGCTTGACCGTCTGATGCCCGTCAAGCTGCCGCCCGATACGTCCAAGCTGCTGCTTTGCCCCATGCCCGGCCTCGTCGTTTCCATTGCCGTCTCCGAGGGCCAGGAGATCAAGGCGGGCGAAACGCTTGCCGTGGTAGAAGCCATGAAGATGGAAAACGTGCTGCGTGCCGAGCGCGACCTCGTTGTCGGCAAGATCAAGGCCGCTCCCGGCGAGAGCCTCGCGGTCGATGCCGTCATCATGGAATTCGCCTAAAGCCTGATGCATAAATTCAAAGAGGAAGAGCGGCCTGCATCCGGATGGATCCACGGCTCTCTCGATCTTTTTCCGCTTGAGCCGTCCTTGCCGGGCGTGCAAGAGTCCGACACGCAAATCACGAGGAGATCGAAGATGGATGTTCGCGCCGCCGTTGCCGTTCAGGCAGGAAAACCGCTCGAGGTCATGACCGTTCAGCTGGAGGGTCCGAAGGCCGGCGAAGTGCTGGTCGAGGTCAAGGCGACGGGCATCTGCCACACCGATGATTTCACCCTCTCCGGCGCTGATCCGGAAGGCCTCTTCCCGGCAATCCTCGGCCATGAGGGCGCAGGCATCGTCGTCGACGTCGGCCCGGGCGTCACGTCCGTGAAGAAGGGCGACCACGTCATTCCGCTCTACACGCCGGAATGCCGCGAGTGCTATTCCTGCACCTCGCGCAAGACCAATCTCTGCACCTCGATCCGCGCGACCCAGGGCCAGGGCGTGATGCCGGATGGCACCTCCCGCTTCTCGATCGGCAAGGACAAGATCCACCACTATATGGGCTGCTCGACTTTCTCCAACTTCACTGTCCTGCCGGAGATCGCCGTTGCCAAGGTCAATCCGGACGCGCCCTTCGACAAAATCTGCTACATCGGCTGCGGTGTGACGACCGGCATCGGTGCCGTCATCAACACGGCCAAGGTCGAGATGGGCGCGACGGCCATCGTCTTCGGTCTCGGCGGTATCGGCCTCAACGTTCTGCAGGGTCTGCGTCTTGCCGGTGCCGATATGATCATCGGTGTCGATATCAACCCGGATCGGAAGGCATGGGGCGAGAAGTTCGGCATGACGCATTTCGTCAACCCGAAGGAAGTCGGTGACGACATCGTGCCCTATCTCGTCAACATGACGAAGCGCCACGGCGACCTGATCGGCGGCGCCGATTACACGTTCGATTGCACCGGCAACACCAAGGTCATGCGCCAAGCGCTGGAAGCGAGCCACCGCGGCTGGGGCAAGTCCATCATCATCGGCGTCGCAGGCGCCGGCCAGGAGATCTCGACGCGTCCCTTCCAGCTCGTCACCGGCCGCAACTGGATGGGTACGGCCTTCGGTGGTGCCCGCGGTCGCACCGACGTGCCGAAGATCGTCGACTGGTACATGGAAGGCAAGATCCAGATCGACCCGATGATCACACACACAATGCCGCTCGAAGACATCAACAAGGGCTTCGATCTTATGCACAAGGGTGAAAGCATCCGTGGCGTCGTGGTCTATTGATGGCCACGCCTGCCTACATGGCCGACCTCAAGGGTCTCGATGAGCTCTCCGCGCGGGAGCTCTACGATCTCTTGAGGATGCGTGTCGACGTCTTCGTCGTCGAGCAGAACTGCCCCTATGCGGAACTCGACGGCAAGGATATCGACGCCCTGCATCTGCGGCTGCTGGATGACGGCGAACTGCTCGGCTCGACGCGGCTCCTGAAGCCATACAGTGCGCAGGATCCGGTAAAGATCGGCCGCGTCGTCGTCTCGCCCACCCATCGCGGCAAGCGGCTCGGTGACGCGCTGATGACCGAATCGATCGCCGCCTGCGAGCGGCTTTATCCGGAAAATCCCATCGCGCTTTCGGCGCAGGCGCATCTGCGCCGCTTCTACGAATCCTTCGGTTTCATGAAAACCTCGGAGGAATATCTGGAAGACGGAATTCCCCATCTCGACATGGTCCGCCAGCCGGCCACCCAGCTGGCGTGAGGATATCGCCATGATCTATGTCGATGCGGACGCCTGCCCCGTCAAACCCGAAATCCTGAAAGTGGCCGAACGCCTCGGCATGGAAGTGACCTTCGTCGCCAATTCGGGCCTCCGCCCGTCGCGCGATCCGATGGTGCGCAACGTCATCGTCTCCAACGCCTTCGRCGCTGCCGACAACTGGATTGCCGACAATACCGGCCCGACAGATGTGGTCGTCACCGCCGATGTGCCGCTTGCGGTTCGTTGCGTTGCCAAGGGCTCCTTTGTCACAGGCCCGACCGGTCGCGTCTTTGATGAAACCAATATAGGCATGGCAAGTGCCATGCGCGATCTCGGCGCGCATCTGCGTGAAACCGGCGAGAGCAAGGGCTACAACGCTTCCTTCAGCCCGAAGGACCGTTCGCGTTTCCTGGAAACCTTCGACCGTCTCTGCCGCCGGGCAAAGAATGCATGATCATCGCCTTGCGCGCTGAAATCGGGTGGCATGGCAGCTATGCCAATTCCTAGCTTGAACTCGGCCGTTCCCTCGCACATATGGGATGTGACGCAGACGACTGCGGCGCTTGGATCAGTCCGGGCGCAAAGTCGCGGGGACGGCCTCGCTCTTGACAAGGAGAGTATGATGGCTTGGTTCCTACTTTTTCTCGCTGGCCTTTTTGAATGCGGTTGGGCAATCGGTCTGAAATATACCGATGGCTTCACCCGTCCGATGCCGACGATCCTCACGGTCATTTCCATGGTGGTGAGTATCATCCTGCTCGGTCTTGCCGTCAAAAGCCTGCCCATTGGCACCGCGTATGCGATCTGGACCGGTATCGGCACGGTCGGCACTGTGCTGCTCGGCATCTGGCTTCTGGGGGACGCGGCAAGCGCCTCTCGTCTGATCTGCATCGCGCTGATCGTCGCCGGCATCGCCGGCCTCAAAATGACCGCCTGAAAAGGAAATATCTGAAATGAAGAAGAGGCTGCGGGCGATGAAGCACCCGCAGCCTCTTCTGTTAAAGCATGTCGCGCAAAAGTGTGCAGCGGTTTTGCGACAACGACACGCGTAAAAACAAAGACCTAAAGCGCAGCAAGCCGATCTGAAAGATCGCGACGCGCTTTAGGCTGATGCGTTTCTGTTATCGATGGACCATGCACCGGCGCCGGCAAAGAACAGGTAGAGGAAGACGAAGCAGAACAGGATCGCGCCGTCGCCCTGGTTGAGAGCCGGGAAGAAGCTGTGCGGCATATGCGCCATGAAATAGGCGATCGCCATTTCGCCCGACAGCAGGAAGGCCACCGGCCGTGTTGCGAAGCCGATGAGAATGAGGATACCGCCGAAGGTTTCCAGCAGTGCCGCTATCAGGAACAAAGTGGACAGCGGGCCGTCGCCTTGCGCTGCCGGGAAACCAAAAAGCTTCATCGTTCCGTGCTCGATGAACAGAAGCGCGGTCATGATTCTGAGAGCGGCCAGACCATAGGGGCGGTAGGCGGATAGACGCTCGAAAGTTGACATAAAGACTCTCCTTAAGGGTGTACTGCCGAGCGTTACCGTGTCTCTAACAGGGATTGAAGACACAGTTTGCTGACAGGCGTTCACAACTTCGACAGTGGATAAACACCTGAAGAACCTCCTTTATTCGTTCACAACGGGATGTTGTCGTGCTTCTTCCAGGGATTGCTGAGATCCTTGTTCCGCAGCATCTTCAGGCCGCGAGCCAGTCGGCGCCGTGTCGAATGCGGCATGATCACCTCGTCGACATAGCCCCGCTCGGCCGCCACGAAAGGCGACAGGAAGCGATCCTCATACATTTTCGTATGCGCCGCGATCTTTTCGGGATCGGCGATATCCTTGCGGAAGATGATTTCGACGGCGCCCTTGGCGCCCATGACGGCGATCTGCGCCGTCGGCCAGGCATAGTTGAGATCGCCCCGCAGATGTTTCGACGCCATCACGTCATAGGCGCCGCCGAAGGCCTTGCGGGTAATGACGGTCAGCTTCGGCACGGTCGCCTCCGCATAGGCGAAAAGCAGTTTGGCGCCATGCTTGATGAGCCCGCCATATTCCTGCGCCGTGCCCGGCAGGAAGCCCGGCACATCGACGAAGGTGACGATCGGAATGTTGAAGCAGTCGCAGAAGCGCACGAAGCGCGCCGCCTTGCGCGAGGCGTCGCTGTCGAGCACGCCGGCAAGCATCATCGGCTGATTGGCGACGAAACCGACAGTCGAGCCCTCGATGCGCCCGAAGCCGCAGACGATGTTCTTGGCGAAGCTCGCCTGTATCTCGAAGAAATCCCCCTCGTCCGCCACCTTCTGGATCAATTCCTTGATGTCGTAGGGCTTGTTGGCATTGGCCGGGATCAATGTATCCAGCGAATTGTCGGCATCGGTCACCGACTGGTAACATTCGATCTCAGGCACCGGCGAGGTGTTCGACTGCGGCAGGAAATCGATAAGCCGGCGCACCTGCAGGAGCGTATCGACATCATTGTCATAGGCGCCGTCGGCAATCGAAGAGCGCGTCGTATGCACACTCGCGCCGCCGAGTTCTTCGGCCGTAACAGTCTCGTTGGTGACGGTCTTCACCACATCGGGACCGGTCACGAACATGTAGGACGTATCGCGCACCATGAAGATGAAATCCGTCATGGCAGGCGAATAGACGTCGCCGCCCGCGCACGGTCCCATGATGACGGAGATCTGCGGAATAACGCCAGAGGCCAGCACATTGCGCTGGAAGACCTCGGCATAACCGCCAAGGGCTGCGACACCTTCCTGAATGCGCGCGCCACCCGCATCATAGATGCCGATGATGGGCGCGCGGTTCTTCAGCGCCATATCCTGCACCTTGATGATCTTCTCGGCATGGGCTTCCGAGAGCGAGCCGCCGAAGACGGTGAAATCCTTGGCGAATACGAAGACGGTACGGCCGTTGACCGTGCCCCAGCCGGTCACCACGCCGTCGCCGGCAATGCGGCTCTTGTCCATGCCGAAATCGGTGGAGCGGTGCTCCACGAACATGTCGAACTCTTCAAAGGAATCTTCGTCGAGAAAGAGATCGATGCGTTCGCGCGCCGTCAGTTTGCCGCGCTGGTGCTGCGCGTCGATGCGCGTTTGTCCGCCACCGAGACGAGCGATACCACGGCGGCGTTCGAGCTCTTCCAGAATATCCTTCATGATCTCCCCTCGCCGCCGTTGACGGCCGATTTTACAGCTAGAGCAATTCCAGCAAAAGTGTGCAGCGGTTTTGCGTCCGGAATTGCGTTAAAACAAAGAGATAGATCATTTCCGGGTTTCGAAGAAAAACGAAATGATCTAGCGTCCGCTGAGTGCGAAGGCGGAGCGCACGCGCGCGGCGATATCTTCCGCCAGAATGTCGTCGGCCAGATCAGGATCGGCGGTCATGCTTGTGACTTCGAAGGAGGTCACGGCGATCACAGATCCGTCTTCCACGGAGGCGGCATCGATGCTCACCTTCGCGACATTGCGGTCCTTCTGGAACCCGAGGCCCTTTGCGATGGAAACGATGCGGATCGTCAGCACCACACGCGGCAATTCGCTGGTACGGACCGTCCCGCGAATCGCGGCATTGACACGATCGCTGATGCCGGAAAGCAATTCCGCCGACATAGTCGTGCTCGAGAGCACGACGGCGCCGCGCACGTCATAGACAGGCTTTTCCTGCTTCTTCGGCATGAGGCTGGCGCAGGCCGTTAGCGCCACGCATGCAAGCGCTATCAGGCAAAATCTCAACCTCGGCCAATTCATTCCAAATTCCCGCACATCCCCGTCTGGAGTCGCAGATTTGGTCATAAAGCCCATCAACGCAATATGATTCAGGCCCTTAGCGCGAAAAAAACATCCGTCGCGGCTTTGAAATCCTCAAAACGCTTGGCCCGGCGCTGCTCGGCTTCTTCGTCGCTTCCCCAATGTTCGATGGTCCAGTCCTCATCGAGATGGGCGAGCGACCAGGCTTCGTCAGGCGTGATCTCGCCTTCGGCAATGGCAAGCGCCAGCAGCGCCGAACCGGTGATCGTCGTTACCGTGTGTAGGGCCGCCAGCTCCAGTGCGCTGTCGTGCCGGCGCAATGCCGAGCCGAAGGCGGCGATTGCCTCGCGTGGCTGCTCATGATGCATCACGCCCTCGACGAGGATGAAGCGCGCGCCGAGTTCTGCGGCCGCCCAGTCGAGCACCGGATCCCAGCGCTCAGTCTGCCGCTCTACGAGCCTTTCCGGGCCATCGGCGCGGTAGCAGAGCAGATCGCTCGATGAAAAGCGCAGGATATCCTCGAAGACGGCCTGTGTGTCGGTCGCGACACCATCGATTGCCGTGTTGACGAGGCGCGTCACCGGCATCAGCGACGGATCGATCACCTCGGCCTGCGCATCCCATTCGGCGGCAACGAGCTTTGCCAGCGTCTCGCTCGGCACGGCCAGGATCTGACGGGCGGGCGTGCGCACCATCTTGCCATCGAGTTCGATCGCAAAACCATCCTCGTGGGGCGCCACGGCAACCGCCTGATAGAAGCGCTTCGGCAGCGGCTTCTTCATCTGGATCTGCGCGCGGCGGATCGGATCGGGATGGCTCAGGCCTTCGGAAAGGTCGTTCAGCAGGTCGCGCATGGGCTCACCTCAGGAAAAATGGCGCAATATCTCGTTCGGATGATAGGCAATCGCATCGGCGCCGTTGGCGATCAGCTCATCCACGCTGGCATAGCCCCAGGCAACGCCGATCGCCTTGGCACCGGCAGCCTTTGCCATCTGCATATCGTAAATCGCGTCACCGATGACAATGGCATCAGCAGCATTCATTCCGGTTTCGTCGCAGCACTCCGTCACCATGGCCGGATGCGGTTTGGAGGGGCAATCGTCGGCGGTGCGCGCGACGGTGAAATGCTTGTCGAAGCCGTGAGTTTCCATGACAAGGTTCAGCCCGCGCCGGGACTTGCCGGTCACCGCGCCGATCAACAGATCCTCGCGCCCGCTGATGGCGTCGATCATCTCGCGGATGCCGGGAAAGAGCGGCTCCCGGTAGTCGAGATCCTGCCGCACGACCGAAAACAGCGATTTGTAATGCGCCGTCATGTCGATATCTTCCTGCTCGACATGCGGCTTGCCCTGCATGCGGGCAATGGCGATATCCAGCGTCAGACCGATAATGGCCTTGGTGTCTTCAAATCGCGGTTCCGGCTTGCCGAACTTATCGAAGGTGCGGCGCATTGTTTCGTGGATCAGCCCGGCGCTGTCGACCAGCGTGCCGTCGCAATCAAAAAGCGCGAGCTTCATTCGCTGTCCCTTTCAGCGCCTGCGAGGTCGAGACCGAGAAGGTTCCAGGTCTGCACCATATGCGGTGGCAGTGGCGCGCTAACGCGCAGGCGCCCGCCCGAGGGGTGCGGAATGTCGATGTGACGCGCGTGCAGATGCAGCTTCTTCTGGATACCGCCGGGGAAATCCCAGTTGGGATCCTCGTCGTAATATTTCGGATCGCCGATGATCGGGTGGCCGATATGCAGTGCATGGACGCGCAGCTGGTGGGTGCGGCCGGTATAGGGCTCCATCTCCAGCCATGCGAGGTTCTGTGCCGCCGTCTCCAGGACGCGGTAGAAGGAAATCGCGTGATCGGCGCCATCCTCACCGTGCTTGGCAATGCGCATGCGGTCACCATCGGCCGTCGGTTCCTTGACGAGCCAGGTCGAGATCTTGTCCTCGTGCTTGCGCGGTACGCCCTTCACCAGCGCCCAGTAGGTCTTCTTGGTGTCGCGCTCGCGGAAGGCGGCCGTCAGCTTCTGGGCGGCACCGCGCGTACGGGCAATGACGAGTACACCTGATGTATCGCGATCGAGGCGGTGAACGAGGCGTGGCTTCTCGCCCTTCGGGCTGGTCCATGCTTCCAGCATCTGGTCGATGTGCCTTGCGACACCTGAGCCGCCCTGCACCGCAAGGCCGGGCGGCTTGTTGAGCACGATGACCTTTTCGTCTTCATGCAGCACCATGCGGGAGAGAAGCTCGAAATCACTCGAATGCTTGAGGTCCTTGCCGGCGATCGGCCCGGACTTCGCCTTGGCATCGACATCGAGTGGCGGTATGCGCACCATCTGGCCGGGCTGCACACGCGCATCCGATTTGACGCGGCCGCCATCGACACGCACCTGGCCGGAGCGCAGAAGCTTCTGCAGCGGGCCGAAGCCGAGCCCCGGATAGTGGATCTTGAACCAGCGGTCGAGCCGCATGCCCGCTTCATCGGGCTCCACCTTGATGTGTTCTATACCTGCCATGGAATTCTTTCGGAAAATATGGGCGCGGTCGGAGCCGGCGCCTCTCTTGCCGCTGCCTTTAGAGCATTTTTCACAAAACGGAAATCGGAATCGAAATCAGAGCAACACGCGCATCAGGCCGAGGCCGGCCATAACAGCCACCATCGAAAGCCCGACGCTTGCCGCGATATAAATGCCGCCGGCAAAAACCTCACCGCGCTCGAACAATGTGATCGCATCCAGAGAGAAGGCTGAGAAGGTGGTGAAGCCGCCGAGGAAGCCGGTGATCAGCAGCAGCCTCAGCTCCACCGATGCATTGAAACGGCGCATGATCATCTCGGCAAAGACACCGATGATGAAGCAGCCGACGACATTGACGATAAGCGTGCCCCATGGAAAGCCAGGCCCCATGAGCCGCAACGAACCCAGGCCGACATAATATCTCAGAAGCGAACCGATTGCGCCGCCGACCGCGACGAGCAGAGCCTGGAACATGCCTCCGGTTTATTGCGATTCCATCCTGATTCCAATCGCATCTGCGGAATTCTTACCATCCGGTAAAATGCGAATGATTTTCTTAAGCCGAACGCGAAGATCGCACCGGTATGACGGGCGCATGACACAGCTTGTTTCCATATCGGCAAGTACAGCTGCCCTCGCCTTCGAATCCCTGCGCATTCCTCAGCGCGTGGCGACGAGCACGGCCGCGCGGGAGGCCCGAAAGATTGCCGAACGCCAGCTCAATCAAAGCGGCGAAGATCCGGAAGAATCGACCAATATCATCCAGAATACCGAAGTTGCGCTTGATCTCATGACCAAGGGTTATCGGCAGCCACAGGCAGGCTTGCAGCAGGCCCTGCAGTCCTACGAGGATGTCTGAGATTTAAATATTGCTGGGAGGAGCAAGGCTCGCGACTTTGGTCGCGGGCTTTTGTTTTTCAGCACTTATTTGCCTTGGGCCGACAGCACGTTCAGCACCAGATCGACCTTTCCAGCCTTTTCGAAAGTCAGTGTGACCGGTACTTTGTCGCCCTGCTTGAAGGGCGTCTTCACTTTCTGGAACATCAGATGCAGGTTGCCGGGCGAAAGCTCCACGGTCTGGCCCGCGGGAACCGCAATGCCATCCTTCAGCTCGCGCATCTTCATGACATTGTCCTTCATGGCCATCTCGTGAAGCTGTACCGCGCCGGCATCGGGCGACGTGACCGACACAAGGCGGTCATCGGTCGAGCCGTTGTTCTTCACTGTGAAGAAGCCGCCGCCAACGGGTTGGCCGGGCAGCATCGCTTTGGCAAAACCGCCGGAGACTTCGAGATCGCCGACTTTCACGACGTCGCCGTCAGCGGCCATGTTCATGGAACCCATGTTGCCCATGTCCATGCCCTGCATGTGCTGATGGTCCTGGCCGACAGCGGATCCGGCAAAGCCGCAAGCGCAAAGCAGCGCCGCCAAAGCTGATGTCCTGACAATCTTCATCGAATATCTCCTCGCTCTCAGAGCCTTTCCTGATCAGAATGTTTCAATCTGATCAGGAAAGGCTCTCGGCTGCCGATAGCCAATTTCGCCTGCGAACGCAAAAGCCCATTTGCCCCGGACCGCAACCGGCTTTTTAGAGTCGCGACAAAAATTTGTGCGGTCGCGACATTTTGCTTGCCAAGGCCTGCCACCGCCGGATAATTGCCGCAACCTTGTTGGGAGAATCCGGCGCGAGATGCCGGTGCCGAAGGAGCAACCGCCCCGGAAACTCTCAGGCAAAAGGACCACAAGGGGCAGACGGAACTCTGGAGAGTGGCGTTCTCGAAACGCCCGCCGAAGGGATAACAATCTCAGGCACAGGGACAGAGGGGGCTCAAGGAGACAAGGCGCAACCGCGCCTTCAGTTTTGAGCCCGCGCCCGGAATATCCGGCGCAAACACCGGAGGCGTCGTTTGGACGATACTGCTGCCCTCAAGAAAACCCCGCTACACGCGCTGCACCTGTCGCTCGGCGCCCGCATGGTGCCTTTCGCAGGCTATGACATGCCGGTGCAGTATCCGGCCGGTGTCATGAAGGAACACCTGCAGACCCGCAACGCTGCCGGCGTGTTCGATGTCTCCCATATGGGCCAGCTCATCATCAAGGCGAAGTCCGGCAAGTATGAGGATGCAGCGCTTGCGCTCGAAAGCCTCGTACCCGTCGATATTCTCGGTCTTGCCGAAGGGCGCCAGCGCTACGGTTTTTTCACGGATGAGAATGGCGGTATCCTCGACGACCTGATGATCGCCCATCTCGACGACCACCTCTTCGTCGTCGTCAACGCTGCCTGCAAGGAACAAGACATCGCGCACCTGCAGAAGCATCTTTCCGACACCTGCGAGATCACCGTCCTCGACCGCGGCCTGATCGCACTGCAGGGCCCGCGCGCCGTCGAAGCGCTGGCTGAACTCTGGGCAGATGTCGCCGCCATGAAGTTCATGGACGTGCGTCACTGCCGCCTGCACGACGTTTCCTGTCTCGTCTCGCGTTCCGGCTATTCCGGCGAGGACGGCTTTGAAATCTCCATTCCCGCCGACAAGGCCGTGGATGTCACCAACCGGTTGCTCGAGCATCCCGATGTCGAGCCGATCGGCCTTGGCGCCCGCGACTCGCTGCGCCTCGAAGCCGGCCTCTGCCTCTATGGCAACGACATCGACACGACCACCTCGCCGGTCGAGGCGGCCATCGAATGGGGCATGCAGAAGGCCCGCCGCACCGGCGGTGCGCGCGCCGGCGGTTTCCCGGGTGCAGATCGCATTCTCGGCGAGCTGGACAAGGGTGTGGCCCGCAAGCGCGTCGGCCTGAAGCCTGAGGGCAAGGCGCCGGTGCGTAGCCATGCCAAGCTCTATGCCGATGCCGAGGGCAAGACCGAGATCGGCGAAGTCACCTCGGGTGGTTTCGGCCCCTCCGTCGAAGGCCCTGTCGCCATGGGCTATGTTCCGGTCTCCCATGCCGCAGCCGGCACGCAAGTCTATGCCGAAGTGCGTGGCAAGTATCTGCCTGTCACCGTTTCCGCCCTTCCCTTCATCACGCCGACCTACAAACGCTGACCCCTATTGCGAGAGGATTTTTCCATGCTGAAATTTACTGCTGAACATGAATGGCTGAAGCTCGAAGGCGATGTCGCGACCGTCGGCATCACCACCTACGCTGTCGAGCAGCTCGGCGACCTCGTTTTCGTGGAATTGCCTGAAGTCGGCGCTACCTTCTCCAAGGATGGCAATGCTGCGACAGTCGAATCCGTCAAGGCGGCTTCGGATGTCTACTGCCCGCTTGATGGCGAGGTCGTCGAGGTTAATCCGGCCATCGTCGCCGACCCGTCGCTCGTCAATTCCGATCCGCAGGGTGCTGGCTGGTTCTTCAAGCTCAAGCTCAAGAACCTTGCCGATGCCGATGGCCTGCTCGACGAAGCGGCTTATAAGGAGCTGACTGCGTAATGACGACGCCTACCGAATTCCAGTTCACCKACTATCAGCCCTATGACTTCGCCAACCGTCGTCATATCGGCCCCTCGCCGTCTGAAATGTCGGATATGCTCGGCACCATCGGCTACAAGAGCCTCGATGCGCTGATCGACGCCACCGTGCCGCCATCGATCCGCCAGAAGGCGCCGCTCCTCTGGGGCGCGCCGATGACGGAGCGTGAAGCGCTCGACAAGCTGCGCGAAACCGCCAACAAGAACAAGGTTCTGACCTCGCTGATCGGCCAGGGCTATTACGGCACGATCACGCCGCCGGTCATCCAGCGCAACATCCTGGAAAACCCGGCCTGGTACACGGCCTACACGCCCTACCAGCCGGAAATCTCTCAAGGGCGCCTTGAAGCGCTCCTGAACTACCAGACGATGATCTGCGACCTGACCGGCCTCGACGTCGCCAACGCCTCGCTGCTCGATGAAGCGACGGCCGCTGCCGAAGGCATGGCCATGGCCGAGCGTGTCTCCAAGTCGACGGCCAGGGCATTCTTCGTCGATGCCGACTGCCATCCGCAGACGATCGAGCTGATCAAGACCCGTGCCGAGCCGCTCGGCTGGAGCGTTATCGTCGGCAATCCCTTCACCGATCTCGATCCGGTCGATGTCTTCGGCGCAATCTTCCAGTATCCGGGTACGCACGGCCATGTGCGCGATTTCACCGGCCTGATCTCCCGCCTGCACCAGACGGGCGCCATCGCTGTCGTTGCCGCTGATATCCTGTCGCTGACGCTTCTGAAGTCGCCGGGCGAAATGGGTGCCGATATCGCGATCGGTTCCTCGCAACGCTTCGGCGTTCCGGTCGGCTACGGTGGCCCGCATGCCGCCTATATGTCGGTCAAGGACGCCATCAAACGCTCCATGCCCGGCCGTCTCGTCGGCGTTTCCGTCGATGCCCGCGGCAACCGTGCCTATCGCCTGTCGCTGCAGACGCGCGAACAGCATATCCGCCGCGAGAAGGCGACGTCGAACATCTGCACCGCGCAGGTTCTGCTCGCCGTGATGGCCTCCATGTACGCCGTCTTCCATGGTCCGAAGGGCATCAAGGCGATCGCCCAGCAGGTCCACCAGAAGGCTGTGCTGATGGCCAAGGGACTGGAGAAGCTCGGCTACAGGGTCGAGCCTGATACCTTCTTCGACACGATCACCGTCGATGTCGGCCACATGCAGGGCCTCATCCTGCGTGCAGCCGTCGCCGAAGGCGTCAACCTTCGCAAGGTCGGTCAGACGAAGATCGGCATGTCGCTCGACGAACGCACCCGCCCGGCAACGCTGGAAGCCGTCTGGCGCGCCTTCGGCGGCAATTTCCAGATTGCCGATTTCGAGCCGTCCTATCGCCTGCCGAAGGATTTGCTGCGCACCAGCGAATACCTGACACATCCGATCTTCCACATGAACCGCGCCGAAAGCGAAATGACCCGCTACATCCGCCGGCTCTCGGACCGCGATCTGGCGCTCGACCGCTCGATGATCCCGCTCGGCTCCTGCACGATGAAGCTGAACGCCACGGCCGAAATGCTGCCGATCACCTGGCCGGAATTTTCCGACATCCATCCTTTCGTGCCGGCCGACCAGGCGCTCGGCTATCGCGAAATGATCGATGACCTGACGGCAAAGCTCTGCGCCGTCACCGGCTACGACGCCTTCTCCATGCAGCCGAATTCCGGCGCGCAGGGCGAATATGCGGGCCTTTTGACCATCCGCAATTACCACATTGCAAACGGCCAGGGTCATCGCGACGTCTGCCTCATCCCGACCTCGGCGCACGGTACCAATCCGGCTTCGGCCCAGATGGTCGGCATGAAGGTCGTGGTCGTGAAGGTCCGTGAAAACGGCGATATCGACCTCGACGATTTCCGCGCCAAGGCGGAGCAGTATGCGGATAATCTCTCCTGCTGCATGATCACCTATCCGTCGACGCATGGCGTGTTCGAGGAAACCGTCAAGGAAATCTGCGACCTCGTGCATCAGCACGGCGGTCAGGTCTATCTCGACGGCGCCAACATGAACGCCATGGTCGGTCTGTCTCGCCCTGGTGACATCGGCTCCGACGTCTCGCACCTCAACCTGCACAAGACGTTCTGCATCCCACATGGCGGCGGCGGTCCGGGCATGGGCCCAATCGGCGTCAAGTCGCATCTGGCGCCTCATCTGCCCGGCCATCCGGAAACGGACGGCCGTTCGGGTGCGGTCTCCGCAGCAGCTTTCGGCTCGGCCTCCATCCTGCCGATCTCCTGGAGCTACTGCCTGATGATGGGCGGCGAAGGCCTGACGCAGGCGACGAAGGTTGCGATCCTCAACGCCAACTATATCGCGGCTCGTCTGAAGGGCGCTTACGACGTGCTCTACAAGTCGGCTGCCGGCCGTGTGGCGCATGAATGCATCATCGACACCCGCCCGCTGGTCGACAGCTGCGGCGTGACCGTCGATGACGTCGCCAAGCGCCTGATCGACTGCGGCTTCCATGCACCGACCATGAGCTGGCCGGTTGCCGGCACGCTGATGATCGAGCCGACGGAATCCGAGACCAAGGCCGAACTCGACCGCTTCTGCGAAGCGATGCTGGCGATCCGTCAGGAAGCCCGCGACATCGAAGAGGGACGTTCGGACAAGCTGAACAACCCGTTGAAGAACGCTCCGCATACGGTCGAAGACCTTGTCGGCGAATGGGATCGCCCCTATTCGCGCGAACAGGCCTGCTTCCCGCCCGGTGCCTTCCGCGTGGACAAGTACTGGTCGCCGGTCAACCGCGTCGACAACGTCTATGGCGACCGCAACCTGATCTGCACCTGCCCGCCGGTTGAGGCCTACGCAGAGGCAGCTGAATAGCAGTCAGGCCAGACGCCCAGCGTTGAGCAATCCAAGCCCCTTCCATCATGGGAGGGGCTTTCCTAATTCTGATAGAGAATGCGCGAAGAAAGGCCACAACAAATGCCCCAGGATCAAAGCGAAGCCAGAATGCAGGCGCCATGGTCGAAGCCTGTACTCCTCGCCCTCGAAGAGCCCGACCAATACGTGACCATCGATAATACCCAGGCTGCCTCCTGGGCGATGATCGAGGACTGGCCGACGGAAGATGGCGCCGCACTCGACCAGGCGCTGCTGATCTGCGCCGACGTCATCAAGGGCAAGCGCACCGGCGAGGATGCACGCAAAGCATTCATCGCCGCCGCAGTCGAAGCGGGCCTCGATATCAAGGCCTGAACGGCGGCTATTGGCAAGGAGCTGCGGAGACGGATGATGCGCAGCTATGCATTCCTGACGATGAAGGACAGCCGCCAGACTTTTTCGGGACTTTCATCCGCACTTGTGAACCATTTTCGGTTCTCTGCGTAACTATCGTTGCTGGACGCTGTAAAACCAGCAGGGAGAAGGGTCGCCTGCCCCTGTACCGGGCACCCTTCTCCTGTATCGCCTTACGCGCCGGGTTAACCTTACTCTCGAACCGTCGATCGAAACTCCGTACGCCTGCGAACGTAATTTCTGGCACAAAGACACTACGCCCCTCGTAGCTCAACGTAAGAGCAGCTGTCTGGTTTGCAGCCGATCCAGGTTCAATTCCTCGGCAGGGGCACCAGTTTCCCAGTCCCCCTGCTTTCTATCTGCGTCGAAGCGGGACGATTTGCTGCTTAGAAGCGCTCGCCAACCAGCTCTTCGCTCCTGGCCCACAATGCCTTGGCCGTCTCGGGATTTAGCGCGTAGGAACGCACCCCCTCGGAAATCGGGCTGATCTCGGCATCCGTCACTTCGGAGACGTGGCAATTCTCGCAATATCTGCCGCCGACCGCATCTGCCGGGGCGACGAAACCTGCCCAGACGGAGGTAGCCGCACCTTGGGGAATCGTCTTCCACTGGAAGGGCGGTTTGCCCTCGGCGGCGAGTGCCGCATTGATCTGCGCCATTATGCCTTCGATCATGCCGGGGTCGAGATGACGGCCGAGCTCGGTCTGGATGCCGCCGGGATGCAGTGCCGTTGCACGGATGCCGCGCTCGCCAAGACGCCGGTCGAGCTCCACCGCGAACAGGATATTTGCGGTCTTCGACTGGGCATAGGCTGCCCAGGGCTCATAGGTCTTGCTCTCGAAATTGAGGTCGTCGAGGCTGAAAGGTGCCATGCGATGGCCCGAGGATGCGACGATCACCACGCGGCCGCCCGATTTGACGAGTGACGCGATGCGGTTGACCAGCACGAAATGACCGAGATGGTTGGTGCCGAACTGCGTTTCGAAACCATCGGCGGTGTGGCCGAAGGGAGCGGCCATCACGCCGGCATTGGCAATGACGACATCGAAGGGGCGGCCATCCGCAATGAGCGCGTCGGCGCAGGCGCGCACGCTTGCCAGAGAGGCAAGATCGAGCTCGACGATATCGAGGCTGCCGCCATTGGCAGCATCCGCGCGCACGACTTCCGTTGCCGCCCTCGCCTTTTCAATGTCACGTGCCGTGCCCACCACCTGCGCCCCGTGGGCTGCCAGCACGCGTGCGGTTTCCACGCCGAGGCCAGCCGAAACACCCGTCACCAGCACGCGCTTGCCCCTGAGATCGACGCCGGCGAGCACTTCGTCGGTGGTCGATGTCGCGCCAAAAAGTCCACTCATGATTATCTCCTTGATCATGGACGCACCGCTCCGGACTGGTGAACCATTGCCCACCGGCCTCAAATGGAATAAAAGGAGGATGCCTCCAGATAAATACGGAGGGTACCTCCGTTTATCAAGGGGACTTCTCGTAAATGGCCGAAAAAAGTGACGGGTCCACCGTCCGAAAGCCGCGTGCGGATGCCGAACGCAACCGCCTTCTGTTGATGGAAACGGCAAAGACCGTATTTGCCGAAAAGGGTTCCAGCGCCAGCCTGGAGGAAATCGCCCGCATTGCCGGCGTCGGCATCGGTACGCTCTATCGTCATTTCCCGACGCGCGATGCACTGGTTTCCGCCATCTACCGCAATGAGACGGCGCAGCTTGCCGCTGCCGCCAAAAGCCTCGCCGAAACGCATCCGCCTGTCGAAGCGCTCCGCCTGTGGCTGGTCCAGTTCGTCGACTATGTGGTGACGAAACATGGCATGTCGGAAGTGCTGGATTCGCTTGTTGGCGGCACCTCCGAGCTCTATGCGGATTCTGCCGATTTGATTATCGGTGCCGTCAATCTGCTGGTGGAGCGCGCAGTCGCCACCGGAGAAATCCGTCTGGCGATGGACCCTCTCGACATTTTGCGCGCGCTGGCGGGCGGCGCGAGCATCAGCTGCGGCCCGGCCTGGCGGACTGCAGCAAGGCAACTCATCGATATCCTGATTGCGGGTATGAGAGCCGGTCGCTGAGGCTGTCGTGCCATTCCGGCACAGCCGCCCCAGATCCCCTCGCCTTTCGCTAACCGAAGCCGTTCAGCATTCCCTAAATCCTTGTCGGTAAAACGCTGGATGTCCGGAAATAGGGAAACGGTCGATGAGCATTTCTGCAATTACGCATACGGCTCTCTCGGGAATGCTGGCGCAGTCGACGCGCGCAAGTGCGATCGCCAACAATGTCGCCAATGCGAGTACGCCGGGTTATGGCCGGCTGAACACCAGCTTCCAGTCCGTCGAACCTTCAGGCGTGCAGGCAAGCGTCACCGAGACGGATCAGGGCGTGGATTTCGCGACCGAGCTGACCGACCTCGTCGAGACCGAACAGAGCTACAAGGCAAACGCATCAGTCTTTGAGACCGGGGCCGATCTCTGGGATGTGCTGATGAGCATCAAGCGCGATTAAAGCGCCCTTCGCTATACGATCGAATAAGCCACCGAACCGAGCGCCACCGCGCCGAAGGCGATCAGCATATAGCTCGTCGCTCGGCCGACTTTCGCCGTGAAATCGGCCGAGAGCCGGTCTCTTRCAAGGCTGACCGCGCCACTGAGGCAAAACCACCAGAGGAGCGACCCCAGGAAGACGCCCGAGACGATCATCGCCGAGCTGAAGCGGCGCGTCTCTTCGGTCAGGCCGAGGCCGGCAAACAGCGCTCCGAAGGAGAGGATCGTCGCCGGATTGGAGATGGTCAGCAGGAAGGTCGAGATGGTCGTGTGCAGGAAGTCGGCCGCATCGATCTTCGCAGCCTTTATCTTTCCTTTGTTCTTCAGTCCCCGCCAGCCGAGCCAGAGCAGCATCAGCCCGCCGCCGAGTGCCAGCGGAATAGTGGCTGTCGACATGGCCTCGGAGAAAACAGCAATCCCGGTCACCGCGACCAGCGCGTAGCTCGCGTCACCCAGCGCCGTCCCCAGCCCGCCGGAAAAACCGTACCAGAACCCCTTCTCGAGGCTTCTGTTGATGCAGAGCGTTCCGATCGGCCCGAGCGGCGCGGTGATGATGACGCCCAGCAGGGCGCCCTTCAGGAACAGAAAGAGCATTGTCCGCTTCGTTTCTTCTTGGTCGCTTGTCGGTCTCGGACAGGCTCATAAAAATCAAAAGGCCGCCAATTATGGCGGCCTTCAGGCAATTTCAATGAAAAATTGCTTAGCATGTCGCGCAAAAGTGTGCAGCGGTTTCGCGATAACGATATGCGCAAAACAAAGACTTAAAGCGCGTCAAGCGATCTGAAAGATCGCGACACGCTTTAATGCTGAGCCGGAACCACGGCATCGCCGCGTGCGGCAAGCGCTGCCAGGTCGGCGGGCTTCAGCTCGACGGACTCACCGCAGCCGCAGGCCGATGTCTGGTTCGGATTGGTGAAGATGAAGCCGGAACGTAGCGTCGTCGTTTCGAAGCCGAGTTCGGTGCCGAGCAGGTAGAGAACGGCTGACGGCTCGATCCAAACCTTGGCACCGTCACGCTCGATCAGGTCGTCCTTGGCATTGGCCTCCATCACCAGGTTGATGGTATATTCCATCCCGGCGCAGCCGCCTTTCTTGATACCGACACGAATGCCCTTGGCATCCGGTCCACCGTTGCCAACGATCGCCTTCACGCGTTCTGCGGCAGCTTCCGTCATGCTCATTACTGCAAAGCCCATGGGCTCAATCTCCTTCCACAACCGGGGTCAAGATCCGGTGCTTCATGATTCAATGTAAGGCGATCACCTTAATCGATCAATACCAGCCGACAGCGACCTGCGCCTCTTCGGACATGCGCTCCGGCGTCCACGGCGGATCGAAGGTCATGGCGACCTCGACGCCCGAAACGCCTTCAACAGCGCCGACGGCATTTTCCACCCATCCCGGCATTTCGCCGGCAACCGGGCAGCCGGGGGCCGTCAGCGTCATCATGATCTTCACCATGCGGTCGTCTTCGATGTCGATCTTGTAGATGAGGCCGAGCTCGAAGATGTCTGCTGGAATTTCCGGGTCATAGACGGTCTTGAGAGCGCCGATCACGTCGTCGCTGAGACGCGCCAGCTCCGCTTCGGGAATGCTGGAATGCACGATGCCTTCGCGTACGTCGATCTTCTCTTCATTCAGGCTCATGGCTTCTTCCTCAAGCAAAGAACTTGCGCGCATAGTCGAGCGCATCTGCGAGCGCATCCACCTCGGCGCGGGTATTATACATGCCGAAGGATGCACGGCATGTGGAGGTCACGCCGAAGCGTTTCAAGAGCGGCATGGCGCAATGCGTGCCAGCGCGAACGGCAACACCCTGGCGGTCGATCACCATCGAGACGTCATGGGCATGAATGCCCGCCAACTCGAAGGAGAAGATGGCGCCCTTGCCGGGCGCATTGCCGAAGACGCGCAGCGAATTGACCGCCTTGAGCCGCTCCTCGGCATAGGCAGTCAGATCCGCCTCGTGGGCCGCGATATTCTCGCGGCCGATCTTGTCCATATAGTCGAGCGCATAACCAAGCCCGATCGCCTGCACGATCGGCGGCGTGCCAGCCTCGAAACGGTGCGGCGGATCATTATAGGTGACGATATCCTCGCTCACCTCGAAGATCATCTCGCCACCGCCCTGGAAGGGCCGCATCTCCTTCAGCCGGTCCTTCTTGCCGTAGAGCACGCCGATGCCCGACGGTCCGTAGAGCTTGTGGCCGGTCATGACGTACCAGTCGCAATCGATTTCCTGCACGTCGACAGGCAGATGCACCGCACCCTGCGAACCGTCGATCAGAACGGGAATGCCGCGCTCATGAGCGATGCGGCAGACTTCCTTGACCGGAACGATGGTGCCGAGCGCATTCGACATATGGGTGATTGCGACGAGCTTGGTCTTGTCGGTCAAGCTCTTCTCGAAATCCTCGATATGGAAGGCGCCTTCGTCATCGACGGGAACCCAGACGAGCTTGGCGCCCTGCCGTTCGCGGATGAAATGCCAGGGCACAATGTTGGAGTGGTGCTCCATGATCGTCAGCACGATCTCATCGCCCTCGCCGATCTTGGGCATGCCCCAACCGTAGGCGACGGTGTTGATCGCCTCGGTCGAGTTCTTGGTGAAGACGATGTCATCAACCGAAGGCGCGTTCAGGAAGCGGCGAACCTTTTCGCGCGCCGCTTCATAGGCTTCAGTTGCGGCATTCGACAGGTAGTGAAGGCCGCGATGCACATTGGCGTATTCGTGGCTGTAGGCATGCGAGATCGCATCGATCACCGCCTGCGGCTTCTGTGCGGAGGCGCCGTTGTCCAGATAGACCAGCGGCTTGCCATGCACCTTCTCCGCAAGGATCGGGAAATCCCTGCGGATGGCTTCGACATCATAGGCGGTTGCCGGTACGATCTTGTCCATGGCGATATCCGATCAGGCGTGCTTTTCCAGCCAGGCCGAAATGACGCCTTCCAGCGCCTCGACCAGGGCTTCGTCTTCCAATTCCTCGACGATCTCGGCAACGAAGGCGTTGACGAGCATCGCGCGCGCCTTGTTCTCCGGAATGCCGCGGGCCATCAGGTAGTAGAGATGGTTGTGGTCGATATCGGCAACCGTCGCACCATGGCCGCACTGCACGTCGTCGGCGAAGATTTCGAGCTCGGGCTTGACTGAGAATTCGGCATCGTCGGACATCAGCAGCGTGTTGCAGGCCATCTTGGCGTCGGTCTTCTGGGCATCGGGCGCGACCCGGATCATGCCCTGGAAGACGCCCTTGGCGCGATCGAAGACGACGTTGCGGATCACTTCCGTCGAGCCGGTGTGCGGCACGTCGTGGCCAAGCACCATCGTTACGTCCGTGTGCGTCTCGGCGCCGAGCAGATTGATGCCGCGCAGCGTCAGATCGGCGCCCTCGCCCGTCACCTTGATATTCAGCTCCTGGCGCACCAGCTTGCCGCCGGCATTGATGACGAAGAGCTTCAACTTGGCGTCAGCGCCGAGATCGACGCGGATCTGGCCGAGATGCGTATCCTCAGTCCCCTGCTGCTGCAGGATGATCCAGGTGAGCTCCGTGCCCTGCCCGACCGTTATGTCACTGACATGCGACACGAGTGCGGCATTGTCGGTCACCGACTGGTGACGCTCGATGACGACACCCTTCACATTGGCGCCGAAGGCAACCGGTAGGCGGGTATGAATGTCGCCGCCGGCATGCACGAACTGGATTTCCAGCGGCTCTTCGAACTCGGTGCCATCGGGCACGTCGATCACATAGCCATCCTTAACGAAGCTGCCGTTGATGCGGCCGACCGCATCGTCGCGGCTGAGCGCGTCGAGATTGGCGGCGGCCGAACCGTCGGTCAGCTTTTCGGAATAGACCGAAACCGAGAGATCGCCGGCAGAAGCCTTGTGATCAGGCTTGCCCTGGATCACGGCAAGAACCGGCGAACCATCGACCAGCGGCTCCAGCGCTTCTGAGCCGGCGTCACCCGCCTGGGCCGGAATGTTGCGCAGCAGGTTCTTCAGGTCCGTATAGTGCCAGGCCTCGACGCGGCGCGTCGGCAGGCCTTCCCTCTTCAGGTCGTCGAGCAGCCGGTCGCGCAGCGCAGTGACCGCGCCATTGCCCGGCAGTTCGCCGATCTGCTGGTTGAACGCTTCGATCAGCGCCGCTTCGGCCGCGGTCAGGCGGCTCGTCGTTTGCATGTTCATGGACGTCGTCCTTTCCGCCACGCTCAGGCTGCGGCGCCGATGATGTCGGCGTAACCGTTGGCTTCCAGCTCATGGGCCAGCGTCTTGTCGCCGGACTTGATGACCTGGCCCTTGTAGAGAACGTGCACGGTATCCGGCACGATATAGTCGAGCAGGCGCTGGTAGTGGGTAATGACGATAACGGCGCGATTTGGCGAACGCAGCGCGTTGACCCCATCGGCCACGACCTTCAGGGCGTCGATGTCGAGGCCGGAGTCGGTTTCGTCGAGCACGCAAAGCTTCGGCTCAAGCAGCGCCATCTGCAGGATTTCGGCGCGCTTCTTTTCGCCGCCGGAGAAGCCGACGTTCAGCGGGCGCTTCAGCATCTCGGTGTTGATCTGCAGCTTGGCCGCAGCGTCCTTGACCCGGCGCATGAAGTCCGGCGTCGTCAGCTCGTCTTCGCCGCGTGCCTTGCGCTGCTCGTTCATCGCCACCTTCAGGAACTGCATGGTGGCGACACCAGGAATTTCGACAGGATACTGGAAGGCCAGGAAGATGCCCTTGGAGGCGCGCTCGGACGGATCGAGCTCGAGGATGCTCTCGCCATTATAGAGAATGTCGCCCTCGGTGACTTCGTAATCGCTGCGGCCGGACAGCACATAGGAGAGCGTCGACTTGCCGGAGCCGTTCGGGCCCATGATGGCGGCAACTTCGCCGGCCTTCACCGTGAGGTTCAGGCCACGGATGATCTCGGTGCCATCTTCGGCGATGCGGGCATGAAGGTTCTTGATTTCAAGCATCTTTGGTTCCTGCGTTTGGTCTGCGTAGCTCATCGGAGCCTCGCGCAATTTCTAAGACATCTGCATATTGTGCTCGGCGCTACCGCCAAAAGAAACGAATGACACGGAGAAACGCGACCGTTATGAGCCAAGGCCCTTCGAGAAATTCCGGGATATCCGGAAACATCTTTGCCGATTTTTCCATGCGCTGCCGGAGAAACATATAAGGCTGCTCCGGCGGCACTGCTGTCTCGTATCTTTGCTCGCGGGGGCCTATCTTCGACAGGATCTCTCCGCGCATATTCGTCAGGCGTTCAAGAATTCGCTTCTTGTCCGCCTCGCTCATGTCAGCCGACGCTGCCTTCGAGCGAGATGCTGATCAGCTTCTGCGCCTCGACGGCGAATTCCATCGGCAGTTCCTGCAGAACTTCCTTGACGAAGCCGTTGACGATCAGCGCGATCGCAGCCTCGGTCGGAATGCCGCGCTGCAGGCAGTAGAACAGCTGGTCTTCGGAGATCTTCGAGGTGGTCGCCTCGTGCTCGAACTGCGCCGTCGAATTTTTCGCCTCGATATAGGGCACCGTATGGGCACCGCACTTGTCGCCGATCAGCAGCGAGTCGCATTGCGTGAAGTTGCGTGCGTTCGAGGCCTTGCGGTGGGCGGAGACCTGGCCGCGATAGGTGTTCTGCGAAACGCCGGCGGCGATGCCCTTGGAGACGATGCGGCTCGACGTGTTCTTGCCGAGATGGATCATCTTGGTACCGCTGTCGATCTGCTGATGGCCGTTGGACACGGCGATCGAGTAGAACTCGCCTCTGGAGTCATCGCCGCGCAGGATGCAGGACGGATACTTCCAGGTGATGGCGGAACCGGTCTCGACCTGCGTCCAGGAGATCTTCGAACGGTCGCCGCGGCAATCGCCACGCTTGGTGACGAAGTTGTAGATGCCGCCCTTGCCGTTCTTGTCGCCCGGATACCAGTTCTGGACGGTGGAATACTTGATCTCGGCATCGTCGAGCGCGATGAGCTCGACCACGGCGGCATGCAACTGGTTTTCATCGCGCTGCGGCGCGGTGCAGCCTTCGAGGTAGGAGACGTAAGCGCCTTCCTCGGCGATGATCAGCGTGCGCTCGAACTGGCCGGTGTTCTTCTCGTTGATGCGGAAGTAGGTGGAAAGCTCCATTGGGCAACGCACGCCCTTCGGCACGAAGACGAAGGAACCGTCGGTGAAGACGGCCGAGTTCAGCGTCGCATAGTAGTTATCGGTCGTCGGGACGACGGAGCCGAGGTACTTGCGCACGAGATCCGGCTGCTCGCGGATGGCTTCCGAGATCGACATGAAGATCACGCCGGCCTTCTTCAGCTCTTCCTTGAAGGTCGTTACGACCGACACGGAATCGAACACTGCATCGACCGCGATCTTCGGCTTCTGCACGCCGGCCAGGATTTCCTGTTCCTTCAGTGGAATGCCGAGCTTCTCGTAGACCTTGAGGATTTCAGGATCGACGTCTTCGATCGACTTCGGACCCGGCGTGCTCTTCGGCGCCGCGTAATAGTGGATCTCGTTGAAATCGATCTTCGGGTAGTCGACGCGCGCCCAGGTGGGCTCGTCCATCGTCAGCCAGCGCTTGTAGGCTTCAAGGCGCCATTCGAGCATCCATTCCGGCTCCTGCTTCTTGGTGGAAATCAGGCGGATGATGTCTTCGGAAAGGCCCTTGGGTGCCTTGTCCATTTCGATGACGGTTTCGAAGCCGTATTTATACTGGTCCACGTCGATTTCGCGGACGCGATCGACTGTTTCCTGGACAGCAGGCATGTCACTCTCCAATCTCGCCGGATAAAAGGTCCGGCAGCTTGTCAGTGGGGCAATTACTTACCCCTGATGTAAGTGGCCAAAAGGGACTTTTCAGCCCTGTTGGCAAGTAGAAATTTGCGTTTCCGCAAGTTTGTGAGGCGTTCAGGCCGCCTCGCCCGCCAGCTTTCGCCGGGAGGCAATCTTGGCGAAGGCTGCAATCGCCCTGTCCACGTCTTCTTTCGTCGTCGAAAAGCCGAGCGACATGCGCAGAGCCCCGAGCTTCGGATCACGGCCCATCGCCGTCAGCACATGGCTTTCGCCTACCCTGCCGGAGGAGCAGGCCGAACCCGCTGAAAGTGCCACGCCTTCAAGATCGAAGGCGATCTGACCGGTCTCCGCCTTCATGCAGGGAAGCGTGAAGAAAATGGTGTTGGCGACGCGCGGGCCGCCGGCGCCGTAAATGATGACGTCGGGTGCTGCCGCGCGCATGCCGGCTTCCAGCCGGTCGCGCAGCACGGCAATCGCAGCATTGCGCTCCTCAAGGTTCTGCAGCACGGCTTCCGCCGCAGCCCCGAAACCGATCAGCGCCAGAGAATTCTGTGTCCCTGACCGGTGACCCTTCTCCTGCCCGCCGCCGCGGATCAGCGCCTTCGGCATCAGCGCTTCGCCGCGGGTGACGAGTGCGCCGGCGCCCTTCGGGCCGCCGATCTTGTGGGAGGAAATGATCATGAAATCCGCGCCGATCTGCCCGATCTCGATCGGCAGACGGCCGGCCGCCTGCACCGCATCGACCACGAAGAGCCCGCCATGCGCGCGCACGATCCTGCCCGCCTCTTCAACCGGCTGGACGATGCCAGTCTCGTTGTTGACGAACATGATCGCCACCATGGGCAGGCCCGTCGTCTTGTCGTGAGCATCGAGCAGGTCGGAAAGCGCTTTCAGATCGACGACGCCGGCATCCGTCACCGGAATCTCGGTCGTCCTGTCCTTCGGGAAACGGCCACCTTCGCGGACTGCCAAATGCTCGACGGCGGAATGATAGAGACGACCGAGCTTCAGCGGCGTGCGGCCCATGCTGAATTCTGGTGTCAGCACCATGTTGGCCGCTTCGGTCGCACCACTGGTGAAGATCACATTGGCGGGGTCGGACCCCGTCAGCAGCGCAATCTTGCGGCGCGCGCTCTCGATGGCGGCGCGGGCGGCACGGCCCTCGCCATGCACGGAATTTGGATTGCCGAACACGTCTATGGCGCGCATGATCGCGTCACGCGCTGCAGGGTGCATCGGCGATGTTGCGTTCCAATCGAGATAAAGGCGTGGCGGCGCCATTGTCTTCGGTCCTGCGCTTGACGAGCTTGCTTCGGGCGCGGCGGTGCATTTTTCTTGAAATTTCCGCCGGGCTTGCCTTATGACACGTTCCACGCTGCGTGGATCGCCATGCAAGTTTCGAATTGTTCTAAACTGCGTTTTAGAAAAGCTGACAACTGTCGTCAAGTCATGTTGTCGCCAAACGTGGCGTGAACGCGAAATAAAACCCGGAGTACCGATGCCCGAAGTTATTTTCAACGGCCCAGCCGGCCGTCTCGAAGGCCGCTACCAGCCCTCCAAGGAAAAAAGCGCACCGATCGCCGTCATTCTGCACCCGCATCCGCAGTTTGGTGGCACGATGAACAACCAGATCGTCTACCAGCTCTTCTACATGTTCCAGAAGCGCGGTTTTACGACATTGCGCTTCAATTTCCGGGGCATCGGCCGCAGCCAGGGCGAATTCGACCATGGTGCGGGTGAGCTTTCGGATGCCGCCTCCGCGCTCGACTGGGTGCAGAGCTTGCATCCCGATTCGAAGACCTGTTGGGTCGCCGGCTACTCCTTCGGCTCCTGGATCGGCATGCAGCTTCTGATGCGCCGTCCGGAAATCGAAGGTTTCATGTCGATTGCCCCGCAGCCGAATACCTATGACTTCTCGTTCCTGGCGCCCTGCCCGTCCTCCGGCCTGATCATCAATGGCGAATCGGACAAGGTAGCCCCCGAAAAGGACGTCAATGGCCTCGTCGAGAAGCTCAAGACGCAGAAGGGCATCCTCATCACCCACCGCACGGTGCCTGGCGCCAACCACTTCTTCAACGGCCAGGTCGACACGCTGATGGCCGAGTGCGAGGATTATCTTGACCGCCGCCTGAACGGCGAGCTGGTGCCGGAACCGGCAGCCAAGCGCATCAGGTAACGGCCTGCCGCATGGCGGCCGTCATCTCGAATTCCACGCCCTTGATACCTTCGATAAAGATCGGCCCGCGCTCTCGCATGCCGATCTTTTTTAATACGTGCTGCGAGGTGAGATTGTCGGGGTGCGTAAAAGCGATGAAATGCGGCGCAAGATCTCTCGCGAAGAACCAGTCGGCAAGGCTTGCTGCGATTTCCGTCGCATAGCCTTTACCCCATTCTCGGGCGTAGAAAGCATAACCCATCTCATACTCGCCGGTGTGGTAGATCGAGATCCCGGCACGTCCGATGAAGTGGCCGTCCTGTCGGCTGACGATCTTGTATTTCGTCGTACCGTCGCGCGCCTGCTCGGCAAGATATGTTCGCAGCCGCTCCTCGCACTTTTCGCGTGACCAGGGCGCTCCGCCAGACATGTAGCGTGTCGTCTCGATTGTCGAATGCAGGTCGTGGATCAGGTCGGCATCGCCGTCCTCCCACATCCGAGCGACAAGGCGCGGCGTTTCGAAAATGACTTCCCCGCTCATCTGGCCGGCTCCGCCAGGACACCACCGCTTACCGGCTGGTTGACGCCCGTCGTGCCGGGATAGGTGAGCGGCAGTCCCTCCAGCGAGCGCACGGCCAGATAGGCCCAGGCTTCCGCCTCCATCGCATCTCCGTCGAAACCGGCCTCTTCTGCAGTGATGACACGAGAACCGGTCTTCCCGGCCATATCGGCAAACTCCGCCATGATTGTCCCATTCAGCCGTCCGCCGCCGCAGACGATGTAGACCGAAGGGCTCTCGGGCAGATAGGAGGCGCATTTGACGATCGAGGCGGCAGCTACATGCGCAAGCGTGCGCGCGCCATCCTCCAGGCTCGCCTCGCCATCTGCCAGCGGATTGAAATCGCCACGGTCGAGCGAGCGCCGGATATTGCCCTTGAAGAACGGGCTGCCGAGATAACGGGCGGCAATATCGGGCACCACCTGTCCGCGCCCGGCGATCTCGCCGCCGGGATCGTAGGTCTTCCCGGTCTGCATCTCCACCCACTGGTCGATCAGCGTATTGCCGGGGCCACTGTCGAAGGCGGCAATGCGCCCTTCTGCGCCGATATAGGTGAGGTTCGAAATGCCACCGATATTGACGAAGCAGACGGCCTGCCCTTCCTTCTGAAACCGGCCGGCAAGGGCGGCGTGATAGGCCGGCACCAGCGGTGCGCCCTGCCCGCCATGCACCATGTCATTGGCGCGCATATCATAGACAACGGGAATGCCTGATCGTTCGGCCAGAAGCTGCCCGTCGCCGATCTGGATCGTCAGCGCGTCGTCCGGCCGGTGCAGCACGGTCTGGCCGTGAAAGCCGAGCACATCGACATCACCGCTGCTAAGGCCAAATTTACCGAGAAATGCCGTAACGGCATCTGCATGACGTTCGGTCAGTTCGATTTCTATTTCACGCAGTTCGTGCGGCCGCGCAGTGCGATCGGTCAGCGGCCGGGCCAAATCCAGCGCGCGCTTCAGCCTCTCGCGAAAACCGCCGTCATAGGCCACCCCCAGGAACGGTCCGCGCTCGATGAAGCCTCGCCCGTCCGTCCGCAGAAGCGCCACATCGATGCCGTCCATCGAGGTGCCGCTCATCAAGCCGATCGCAGTCCTGACGATATCCATTGCGCCGCGAGCCTTTCATGCGATTCCCGGATGCACTTTTGGAAAAACAGTGCTAAACGCGCCGCGACGGTTCAACAAGCGTCAATCCCAAATCCCGTTCGACGTTGAAGAGACGAAGCCCATGTCCGAGTTCAAGTCCGATTTCCTCCGCACGCTGCAAGAGCGCGGCTTCATTCATCAAATTTCCGATGAAAGCAGCCTCGACGATCTCTTCGCCAAGGAAACCGTGACGGCCTATATCGGCTTTGATCCGACCGCACCTAGCCTGCACGCCGGATCGCTGATCCAGATCATGATGCTGCACTGGATGCAGAAGACCGGCCATCGCGCCATCTCGCTGATGGGCGGCGGCACCGGCATGGTCGGCGATCCCTCCTTCAAGGAGGAAGCCCGCCAGCTGATGACCGTCGATACGATCGAAGGCAACATTGCCTCCATCAAGCGCGTCTTCTCGAACTACCTGAACTATGGCGACGGTCCGAAGGACGCGCTGATGATCAACAATGCCGAATGGCTGCGCTCGCTGAACTATCTCGAGTTCCTGCGCGATGTCGGCAAGCATTTCTCGGTCAACCGCATGCTGTCCTTTGACAGCGTCAAGACGCGCCTCGACCGTGAACAGTCGCTGTCCTTCCTGGAATTCAACTACATGATCCTCCAGGCCTATGACTTCGTCGAGCTTGCCAAGCGCTACGACTGCCGCCTGCAGATGGGCGGCTCGGACCAGTGGGGCAACATCGTCAACGGCATCGACCTCGGTCACCGCATGGGGACGAAGCAGCTCTACGCGCTGACCTCGCCGCTGCTGACCACCTCGTCGGGTGCCAAGATGGGCAAGTCGGCCACGGGCGCCATCTGGCTGAATGCCGACATGCTCTCGGCCTATGATTTCTGGCAGTACTGGCGCAACACCGAGGATGCCGACGTTTCTCGCTTCCTGAAGCTCTACACCACCTTGCCGATGGACGAGATCGCCCGCCTCTCGGCACTTGGCGGTTCCGAAATCAACGAGGTCAAGAAGATCCTGGCGACCGAGGTCACCGCGATCTTGCATGGCCGCGAAGCCGCGGAACAGGCAGCTGAGACGGCCCGCAAGACGTTTGAGGAAGGCGGTCTCTCCGACAACCTACCGTCTGTCGAGGTTCCGGCCTCCGAGCTCGACGCCGGCATCGGCCTCCTGTCGCTGATTGTCCGCGCCGGTCTTGCCGCCTCGAACGGCGAAGCCCGCCGTCACGTCCAGGGCGGCGCCGTGCGCATCAACGACCAGGCTGTCAGCGACGAGCGCAAGATGATCGGCAGCGGCGAAATCACCGCCGATGGCGTCATCAAGCTGTCGCTCGGCAAGAAGAAGCACATCCTGATCCGCCGCGCAGCGTAAACCGCGCCAGCGATGCCAAGAGAAAAGCCGGCCTTCCCGCCGGCTTTTTCTTTGCCTGTTTCAGGATAATGGCGGGGAAAACTTCTCCATCACGAAATTGTCGAGCTTCTGCCCGCGCTTTTCGACGGTCTGTCGCGTGACCACAACGAACCCCTTGCGCTCGAAGAATGGTCGCGCCGTCAGGCTCGCATGCGTGTAGATCCGCTCCATGCCTGATGCCAGCGCCTCCTGCTCGACGCGCGCCAGCAGCCGGCTCGCCACGCCGAGCCCCTGAAATTCGGGATGCACGAACATCATGTCCAGGCAGCCATCGGCGATGAGATCGGAGAAGCCGACTGGCTTGCCGTCAATGTCAGCTATCCAGGCCGGGCGACTTATCCGGCGCTCGGCCCACTTGGCGGGATCTTCCACCTGCGCCCAGGCATTGATCTGCGCAGGCGAATAATCGCGCGACGAGACTTCACGGATGGCGCGCAGGAAAATCTCGATCGTCGCGTCGCTATCCCCGGGCGTATAAGGCCGGATCAGGATGGAGTTCTGCACCGATAACCCCCAGCGATTTACTGGAACTAGCGATTTACTGGAATTCGAAGATCTGGCGGAACACGCCGGGCGCGATCACCGAGAGCGGGTTGATCTGCAGGTTCGGCTGGTCGAATTTGCCTGTCAGCTTGAAGGTGATGCCGATCAGGCCTCGGTCTGAACCATTGCCGAGGATGACGCCGATCAGCGGCAGCTCGGCAAACAGCCGGTTGAGGCCATAGGCCGGCATGAAGGTACCGGTCATGTCCATGTTGCCCTTCGCATTGCGCACCACGCCCTGGAAGGTGGCGCCGATCTGGTCGCCGCGCAGGACGCCGTTTTCGATGGAGATTGCCCCGCCGCGCGAAACCACACGGGCAAAGCCGCGCTGGAAGCGCTGCGAGGAGGTATCGATATCGCGTTTGACGGCTTCGTTCAGCGTGCGCTGGTCCGAACCGACAGGTGTGGAAACGATCGAGCGCAGGCGCTGCTCGTTGACGATCGAGAAGCGGCGCACATCGAGCGAGCCATCCCAGCCGCCGCCCGCATTGAGACGGATAGCCAGATTGAGAAGCCCGCCCTGCATATGCTGGTAGAGATCGGCAAAGCGTGAAACGGAGCCGGCATCGCCGCTGGTGATGTTGATGACGCCGCCGCCCTGCATCTGGCTGACGACCGCCTCACCGCTATCCGTGATTCCGGAGAAATTCAGCGATTGCAGCCGGCTGCCACTCATGGCGATCTGCGCCTGGAAATTACCGATCTTCTCGTCGTTGAAGCCGATGATGTTCTGCAGTTTCGCCCGCACGCTCACGCTGCTGCTGTCGCTGCCGTCGCCGTCGCTGTCCGAATCCGATTTCAGTCGGGCGATGATCGGTCGCGCATCGGCGCTGGCGCCGGATACGGAAATATCGAAGCCGCCTTTGCTGCGCTTCAGCGACAACCCGAAATCATCGAGGGAAGACAGTTTCACGCTATCGAAATCCGCCGATATCAGGCCGCTTTTGCCGATGGTGAGCGCCCCGGTCGCGCCGAAGCCATCCCCCTTCAGACGGAAATTCTTGACCTGCGTATTATCGGGCGGGCCGGAAACCTCGAATTCGGCATTGGCGGGAATACCAGTGCCCTTCGACCAGCCGATCCAGGGGAGGTCGAGCGATGCCTTGCCGAGATCGAGCTGCACGTCCTGCCGGTCTTCGTCGAGGCGCGTCAGTACCAGCTTGACGCTGCCGCCGAGGATGCCGGACAGGCCGGGCAGCAGCCTGTCGCGCTGATCGCCGTTTAGCGTTGCCGTGATCACGCGCTGCGGCTCGATGCCAGAAGATTTGTCGACRGGCTCCAGCATATCGATATCGGCGGAGACGCCATCGATATCGGCCTTGCCCTTGACCTTCACCTGCTGCGGATCGGCATCGAGTGTGCCGTCGAGATTGGTGATGACACGCCCCGAGAACGGCTTGGCAAGCGCGACATCGGTGAGCTTCATCTGCGCCTCCCATTCGGGAGGCGGCGGGTTCTGCGAGGACAGAAGTCCGAAATGCGCCTGCACATGGGCGTCGATAGTGCCCTTAAGGTCGTCGGGCACAAAGCCTGCGCGCTGCAACACCTTGATCGGCTTGTAGGTCAGAAGCTCGCCCACCGCATCCGCCGAGCCTGAAACGGAAATGTCAGCATCTGCCATCAGCGGCTTGTCATAGACTGATGGCATCACGAAGGTGCCCGGCTGCACCGCCACCGAACGCCCGGATGGGAAATAGGAGGTGCCGCTCTTGAGTGAGATCGTAGCCTTTCCGCCCGTCAGGTCGAAATGCGCCGCAGTATCGCGCACAGGCGGGATCTCGCCGGCGACATTCAAGCGCGTACCGTCGATGTCGAAGGCGATGCGGAGCTGGTTTTCGTCGAGCCGCAGGCCCCGTCCTCCTGCCGCCTCATCCAGGCGCCCTGGCGGAATGTAGACGGAAATGGAAGCATCGGTCACCACGCCGCCGAAGAGGTTTCCCAGCACCCAGACCCGCGCTTTGGACGCCATCCAGAAAGGCCAGAGCTGCTTGACCGCCGTCGTCTGCATCTGCTGCGACTGGCCGGCAAAACTGATCTCCGGTGATTTCTCGTTCAGCCGGATGTGCAGCGCCCCATAGAGGGAGCCGAGCGGTGAGGAAGCCACCATATTCGTGAACTGGAATTCGCGGCCGGCGACGAGATAGCGTCCGGTCGCCTGCAGATCGAAGGACAGCGGCTGCTCGCCGGAATTGGGTGCGGCCGTGCCGCCGCTAATCAGCGCGTCGATGCCGAACCCCTTGCCYGCATTSGGATCGAGCTTGTCGAGGTCGATCAGTGCGCCGCTGATCGGCAGAATGGTCGCGCCGAGATGCAGCTGCGATTTGGCGATCTCCAGCGTCTGCTTGTCGAAGTCATAGGCCAGATTGAGTTGCCCGTCCGTCAGCTCCTGAGAATCGCCGTCGACATAGATGAGGCCTGGATCGAATTTGAGAGCCGCATTGAGCGATGGCTTGACGCCGTTGGCAGCTCTGACTGCGGAAATGGTGAGATCGCCGAAGGTATTGAGGCCCTGGCGGATCTCGCCCTGTTCGTTGCGCTTCAGTGTAAAGGGCGTCAGGTCGGCATGCGACAATGTGGCCACGAGCCGGGATGCGTGCCCGCCCGCCTGTTCGGTGATCACATTGAGGTCGGCTGCCTCGCCGTTGATGGAAATCTGGCCGCTCAATTGCAGCGAGTTCGGCCCGGCATGTTCGAAGGCGAGACTGTCGACGACGAGCGAAAGCGGCCCATTTGCCGTATCCGCGAGCTTGATATCGATGCCGGAGATACGCACGGAGTCGGTAGCGCCGCGTTCGACGAAGCTTTCGAACAGGTCGAGATGCGAGAAGATCGTCTCCATTGCCGCTGGAATCGCATCGACGCGCAGGTCGTCAAGCTTGATGGGAGCGCTTGATGGAAGCAGCGACGTATCAAGGGCAATGCCGTCAGCTTCGACCGATGATACGGCGATGCGGCCGCGGAAGAGCTGCAGCGGATCAAGCGCCATGCGCATGGAGGATGTGGTGGAAAGATGCTGGCCGCTCTGCTGGTCGATCATGTTGACGTCGCGCGCTTCGAGCGCCAGCCGCAGGCCGGAGGTGAAGCGGATGACGGTGGAGCCGACCTCGGCGCGGTAGCGCGGCCCCAGCGCGCTGTTCAGCGCCGACTGCGCCTGCTGCGACAGCGGCGCGTCGATAATCCCGCTTTCGATGGTGAAGACGATCGCCGCCAGGATGAACAGGATCACCACGCAAAAGCCGCCGGTGACCTTTGCGGTGCCACGCATGCGCGAGCGCGGCGGCGGGCAATGCACGATCAGAGGATCCTCCACTTGCGCGGAAGGCAGGTTGTGCAACGCGACGATATCCTTCTTGCGAAACGTGACTTTTTCGCCGCGGATGGCTGACATGCGCCTTGGGAAACTCCTGAATCTGATTTGAACGGCTCTGGGCGGGACGCCGTTTCATCCACTATATAACCCGTCTGATATAGTATCCCTCCTAAACCCGGCAAAAGAAAGTTTTGAGAATGTCCGCTCCCGGTATTGGCTCTCCTGCTCCCGATTTCAGCCTCCCGCGCGATGGCGGCGGGCGCATTTCACTCTCGGATTTCCATGGAAAGCCGGTGGTTCTGTTCTTCTATCCCAAGGATGACACGACGGGCTGCACGACCGAATCGCTGGATTTCACGGCACTTGCCGGTGAGTTTGCAGCCGCCGGTGCCGCCGTCGTCGGAATGTCGCCCGATTCGGCCACCTGCCACGACCGCTTCATCAAGAAACACAAGCTGACGGTGGCACTCGCCTCGGACGAAGAGAAGACCGTGCTGCAGGCCTACGGTGTCTGGAAGGAAAAGAAGATGTACGGCCGCACCTTTATGGGCGTCGAGCGCACCACCTTCCTGATCCGCAGGGACGGCACGATTGCCACCATCTGGCAGAAGGTGAAGGTTGCCGGTCATGCCGAAACGGTGCTGGCAGCCGTCAGGAACCTCGCTGCGTGACGACCATCACCTCGCTGCGCGGCGGCGCGATCGATGCGATCCGCTCCGCCGATCTCGATCGCAAGACGGGGCTCGCGCAGGAAAGCGCTACCAGATGGTTCGCCCGGCGCATCTCGCTGCGCTCGCCGCTGGATGCTCCCTTGCCCGAGCGTCCCGGCCGGCCGGAAAAGCCGCTGCTGGTGCCGCCGACACAGGTCGGAAAACGATCGCTCCATACCGTTCATGGCCGCATCGCCCTGCTCCACGCGATCGCCCATATCGAGCTCAATGCCGTCGATCTCGCGCTCGACATCGTTGCCCGATTTGCCTCGGCGCATGTACCGAATTCCTTCTTCGACGGCTGGATGCAGGTGGCCTACGAAGAGGCCAAGCACTTCCGCATGGTGCGCAAGCGGCTCAATGATCTCGGCGCCGATTATGGTGATCTGCCCGCCCATGACGGCCTCTGGCAGGCGGCGCATTCGACCCGCAACGACCTCACAGCCCGGCTTGCCGTCGTGCCGCTCATTCTCGAAGCGCGCGGCCTCGATGTTACACCTGCGCTGCAGGCCAAGATGCGCGAGACCGGCGACCTCGAAAGTGCTGCCGTTCTCGACGTCATCTACAACGACGAGAAGGGCCATGTCGCCGTCGGCGCCAAGTGGTTTCGCTTCCTCTGTGCGCGCGAAAAGCGTGATCCTGCAAGGACGTTTCAGGAGCTGGTGCGCGCCAATTTCCGCGGTCCGCTGAAGGCGCCGTTCAACGATGTGGCCCGCGCCGAAGCCGGCCTGACCCCCTCCTTCTACCGCGCGCTCACCTCGACCAGCCAGAGTTGAGCGGCAAGCTCCAATAGGTCTGCGTAAACCGACTGTTAACCATAAAAGTATGTAATCATTTCCCAATGAGGCTGGGCGCTAAAAGCGAATCTTTGGGAGACCCTTCGTGACGAACGGACATCACAGTCGGGTCTTCGGCAAGAAGGCACAGGAACACGTCCTCATTCTTGCCAGTGGTGACAAGGTGCGTCACATGACGGTGAAGCCGTGGATGGCGGCGCTGGCCTTCTGCTTCGTCGGCGTCTTTTCCATCGGCTATCTGCTCGCCACTTCCTACCTCGTGCTGCGCGACGATCTGATCGGCGCGACCATGGCCCGCCAGGCCCGCATGCAGCATGACTATGAGGATCGCATCGCCGCGCTGCGCGCCCAGGTCGACCGCATCACCTCTCGCCAGCTTCTCGATCAGCAGGTGGTCGAGGACAAGGTCGACAAGCTGATGGAACAGCAGATGGCGCTGACCTCGCGCCACGGCAAGCTCGATAACCTGCTCGATCGCGCCGAAAGCTCTGGGCTGACTGGCAAGAATGCGTCTGCCGCGGATGTGCCGGCGCAATCCTATGCGCCCGAGATCAAGGACAAACGCGCTTCGCTGACCGGCGGCGCACAGGCGATCGAAAAGATGCTGGCAGGCGACAACAAGCCGGCCGACGCCGAAACCCCCGACAATTCCACCCTTGCCTATGCTCCCGCTGAAGAAACCGTCGGCGATCGCGCCGACCGCATCTTTTCGAAGGTCACGCTCTCGCTGAAGACCGTCGAGCAGGACCAGAAGAACCGCATCGACCAGCTGACGAGCGACGCCGGCAACGCCGCCAATACGATTGAAGGCGTGCTCGACCGCTTTCATATCGCCGTTCCGGCTGAGACGATCGCCGCCAAGGAAGAAGAGGACAGCGCCGTTGGTGGTCCTTACGTCGAGCCCGAAAGCAACGACGATTTCAACAATTCGCTGGTGCAGCTCGATGGCGCGCTGACGCGTCTGGAAACGGTGCGCAGCACCGCCGAATCCCTGCCCTTCCGCAATCCGGCCATCGGCAAGGAAGTCACCAGCCCCTTCGGCAACCGGCGCGATCCCTTCCTCGGCCGGCTTGCTCTGCATTCCGGCATCGACTTCCGTTTCTCGCCGGGTGAAAGGATCCGCCCCACCGCGCCCGGCAAGGTGACCGCCGCCGGCTGGACCGGCGGTTATGGCAACATGGTCGAGGTCGATCACGGCAATGGCATTTCGACGCGCTACGGCCATATGTCGGAAATTCTGGTCAAGGTCGGCGACACGGTCGATCGCAACAATGTCATTGGCCTGGCCGGCAGCACCGGCCGCTCCACCGGTACGCACCTGCATTATGAGGTGCGTCAGGATGGACATGCCGTCGATCCGATCTATTTCATGAATGCCGGCCTTAAACTTGCCACTTATATAAAATAGCCGGACCGCAGTAACGAACGCTTCACCTCGCTCCTGGGGTGGAGCCGCTATTCCTTGACTTGCCGGCCGTTTAGGACTATGTCGCCCACCATTGCGGCATGCAATCCTGCCGACTCGCCAGAGACCGGCCGAACGGAACGGAAACAGTTTTCCCTTTGACGACATTTGCTGAACTTGGTTTGAGCCCCAAAGTGCTCTCCGCTGTTACTGATGCGGGCTACACCATCCCCACTCCCATTCAGGCCGGGGCAATTCCCTTCGCGCTTGAGCGCCGAGATATCTGCGGCATCGCACAGACCGGCACCGGCAAGACGGCATCCTTCGTTCTTCCTATGCTGTCGCTTCTGGAAAAGGGCCGCGCCCGCGCCCGCATGCCCCGCACGCTGATCCTGGAACCGACCCGCGAACTGGCCGCCCAGGTTGCCGAGAATTTTGAAAAATACGGCAAGAACCACCGCCTCAACGTCGCCCTCCTCATCGGCGGCGTTTCCTTTGAAGATCAGGATCGCAAGCTCGAGCGCGGCGCAGATGTTCTGATCTGCACCCCCGGCCGCCTTCTCGACCATTTCGAGCGCGGCAAGCTGCTGATGAGCGGCGTCGAAATCCTCGTCATCGACGAAGCCGACCGCATGCTCGACATGGGCTTCATCCCCGATATCGAGCGCATTGCCAAGCTGATCCCCTTCACCCGCCAGACGCTGTTCTTCTCGGCCACCATGCCGCCGGAGATCCAGAAGCTCGCGGATCGCTTCCTGCAGAACCCGGAGCGGATCGAAGTCTCCAAGCCGGCCTCGGCGTCGGTCACCATCACGCAGCGTTTCGTCGCCTCTCACGACAAGGATTACGAGAAGCGCGCCACATTGCGTGACCTCATCCGCGCTCAGACCGATCTGAAGAACGCGATCATCTTCTGCAACCGCAAGAAGGATGTCGCTGATCTCTTCCGTTCGCTGGAGCGTCACGGCTTCTCGGTCGGCGCCCTGCACGGCGACATGGACCAGCGCTCGCGCATGGCCATGCTTGCCAACTTCAAGGACGGCAACATCCAGTTGCTCGTCGCCTCCGACGTCGCAGCCCGCGGCCTCGATATTCCCGATGTCAGTCACGTCTTCAATTTCGACGTGCCGATCCATTCGGAAGACTACGTTCACCGTATCGGCCGCACCGGCCGCGCCGGTCGCTCCGGTGCTTCCTTCACCATCGTCACCCGCCGCGACCAGAAACATACCGACGCGATCGAAAAGCTGATCGGCGAAAAGGTCGAATGGCAGAGCGGCGATCTCTCCTCTCTGCCCCCGGCCGAAGAAAGCCGCGACAGCGATCGCTCTCCCCGCCGCGCAAAGACTCGCGAGCGGGATAAGGATCGTGGCCGTGACCACCGGTCTGCGAGTCATAAATCTGATATCAACGCCGAAGATAATGGCGTTGAAGTCGTGGAAGCAGCACCAGCAAGACCAGCAAGGGCCGAAACCGTGAAGAACGAGCGCAAAGCAGAACCGAAGCCACAGAACAACGCGCGCAACGGTCGGCAATATCCGGCGAATGATGACAATCGCGAGCGCCGCCGCCATCGCGACCATGACGACGGCCCGACGCCGGTCGGATTCGGTGACGATATCCCCGCTTTCATGCTGATCGCTGGCAACGCCAAGGTCTGATTGCCCGATGGGCAAGCCCGGCATCGATTTCCCAGGCTTCGGTGTAGGCCTGGTGATTTTGCGCGACGGCAAAATCCTCCTCTACAAACGCGTGCGTCCGCCTGAAGCCGGCTACTGGAATATCGTCGGCGGTAAGGTCGACCATATGGAGCCGGCTGAGGAAGCCGCGCGTCGCGAGGCGGAAGAAGAAACGGGACTGACCATCGGCCGCGTCGAGCGGATCGGCTTGACCGAACAGATCATCGAGGCCGACCGCCAGCACTGGATTTCCCTTCTCTATATCGCCCGCGATGTGGCGGGCGAGCCGCAGCTCACCGAACCCGACAAGCTCTCGGATTTCGGCTGGTTTGGCCTTGCCGACCTGCCTGAGCCGCTGTCGGCTTTCACCAGGGTCGCGATATCAGCTCTTCCAGCTGGCGAGTTGCGCTGATCATTCAGCCCGCAGCGCCGCTTCATAGGCAAGCCGCACCCAGCGCGCCATGACATCGGGATCGTCATAGGCCTCGTCGGGGATGCTCCAATAGGGCATCTTCACCGGAGTTCCCTTCTTGCCCTCGTAGAACCATTGGCTGGCGCCCGCCGCGGCAAATTCCGGTGCGCTCTCTTCATCGGCCTTCAGCAGGATTTCGTCGCGCACCTCGAGCGCCAGGATGCGGCCGAGATGGTAGATGCCCTTGCCGCCGAACATGCGCTTGATGGTGACAGGCCCAAGCGACTGAAACATTTCATCGATGCCGGCATTGTCCATGGCCTGTCCTCTTTCCTGCGCAGCCGAGCCTATATCGTGTGATAACCGCGGTTCAAATAAAGAAGCGCCGGGTGGATCTCGGTGAAGCGAACGGCAGCGACTTCGCCGAAGATGACGTTATGGGTCGGCATTTCCTTGATGTCGGTCACCCGGCAGTCGAAGACGGCAAGCGCATCGGCAAGCACGGGCGCGCCCGTTGCCAGCGTTTCGAAGCGGGCGCTCAAGAAACGATCCCCGTTTTCCAGATGCGTGCGGCCTGAAAAAGCATCGGCAACACCCTGATGGTGGGCGCCGAGCGAGTTCAGCGCGAAGATGCCGCTGCGCCAGAATATCTCGTTCTTCGCATTGGTGTTGCTGAGGCAGACGAGAACGGAAGCCGGATTGTCGGACACCGAGCAGGCAGCCGTGATGGTGACGCCACGGCGGGCTTCACCGAGCGCCGTCGTCACGAGCTGCACATGGCCGGCATAGCGGCTCATGGCATCGCGATAGAGGCCGGGATCGATATGCTGCCTGTTCAACACATGCTTCTCCACAATCAGTGTCTTGTTTTTATTATTTCACCAATATGGCGGGCATCGGTTACCTTTTCTACAATGGCACCCTCTAAAAGCTGCAGAACACGCTTGTTTTTCTTTGACGATTGCCGCCGTGCGGATAAAAGGGCATGGACAAGACGAGAGACCTGCACCTTTCATGATGACCCTGCGTGTCATAGCCGCCCTTCTGTCGCTCATGGCGTTGACGGCCGAAGGCCGCGCGGCCGGCGTGACGATCGGCGTCGTGGCGCCGCAAGAGGGCACTTTCGCCTCGCTCGGCGCACAGATTTCCGCCGGCGGGAATTTTGAGATCCAGCGGGCGGGCAATACGGTCGTTCCTGTCAATGAGACCTGCCAGGACAATAGCGGCCAGGCGATCGCCGATGCGCTGATCGCTGCAAAGGTTCAGATCGCCATCGGCTTCCTCTGCAGCGAGACGCTGGAAGGCGCCCTGCCGAAGCTGAAGGACGCCAATATTCCCGTCATCACCGTGTCGGTACGCTCGCGCATCCTGATGGAGGATTCGCTGAAGAACGGCTGGCCCCTCTTCCGCCTCGGTCCGCAGGATAGTGATGAAGCCGCCAGGGTCATCCAGATCATCCTGCAGCAATGGACGGCGTCTCCGATCGCCCTCATCGAGGACGGCACGATCCATGGCCGCGAACTGACGGAAGCCGTGCGCAACGCACTGGAAGAAAATGGCCTGAAGCCTGTTTTCACCGACACCTACCGGCCGGGACAGGAACAACAGATCGGCCTCGTGCGCCGCCTGAAGCGGGCCGGCGCCACCAAGGTCTTCATCGGCGGTGACAGGAACGATGTCGCCATCATCGCCCGGGACGCCAAGGCTGAAAATATCCCGCTCGACATTCTGAGCGGCGACGCGATGCGCGCTGCAAACCAGCCGCTGGCGCTGGCTGATGGCGTAGGCGCCGTTGCCATTCCCGAATATGCGCTTCTGCCGGATGCGGCTGCGACCGTTGAGGCCTTGCGCGCAGCCGGAACCGAACCGGAAGGTTATGTTCTGCCGGCAGCCGCAGCCGCGCTGATTGCCGATCAGGCCGTGCAGGCAGCGGTGGCCGAAGGCAAGCCGGTGGCCGAAAAACTGATCGGAACGCAGTTCAATACGCCGATCGGCCCGGTCATCTTCACACCGGCCCACGAACTGTCGCAAAATCCCTATCGTCTTCTCGAATGGCGCGGCGACACTTTCGTCCCGCCGGCCGATGGGACAGATTGACCTATTGAAATTTGCCGTGAGGCGCTCGCCGCTTCCGGTTGAGAGGAGACCGAGAACATGACGACACTGCCCATCCGCATCGCCCCATCGATCCTGGCGGCAGATTTTGCAAAACTCGGCGAGGAAGTACGCAACGTCACTGCGGCCGGCGCCGACTGGATCCATCTCGACGTCATGGACGGCCATTTCGTGCCGAACATCTCCTTCGGCCCCGATGTCATCAAGTCGCTGCGCTCCTATACGGATGCGACCTTCGATTGCCATCTGATGATCTCGCCGGCCGATCCCTATCTGGAGGCTTTCGCAAAGGCCGGCTGTGATCGCATAACCGTGCATGCAGAGGCCGGACCGCACCTGCACCGCTCGCTGCAGACGATCCGCCATCTCGGCAAGAAGGTCGGCGTCACCCTCAATCCGGCAACGCCGCTTTCGGTGGTCGAGAACGTGCTTGACGATGTCGACCTCATTCTCATTATGTCCGTCAACCCCGGTTTCGGCGGCCAGAAATTCATTCCGGCAATGGCAGACAAGATCGCAGCGGCGAAGTCACTCATCGGTGATCGCCCGATCGAGCTTGAGGTGGACGGCGGTGTGACGGTCGATACCGCGCCTGCCGTGGCAAAGGCCGGCGGCAATGTGCTCGTCGCCGGATCGGCAATTTTCAAGGGCGGCTCGGTCGAGACCTATCGCCAGGCCATTACCGCCCTTCGCAACGCGGCTGAGGGAGCTCGCTGATGACGAAGCGCATGTTCATGGGCGGGTTTTTCGCCGTCTTGCTGACCGGCATGGCGGCCATGGCCTCTGCTGGCGATATCGCCAATATGCAGCCTGTCGGCTTCTCCGCCGACGGCAAGGTCTTTGCCTTCCAGGAATTCGGCATGAAGGATGGCAAGATCCCCTATTCGGAGACCTATTTCATCAATACCGAAACGGGTGCTGATCTCGAGGGCACGCCCTTTCATCTGGAACTGACCGACAAGGATGCCGATCTGTCCAAGGCACGCCGCCAGAATCTGACGGCAGCCCGCCAGCAGATGGACAAGTACAACCTTCTGACCAATCCCGGCCTGATCGCCGCCTTCAACCCGCCGACCGAACTCGGCTCGCCGATGAAGACGATCCGTTACACGACAATCGCAAGTGACGGCCCGCCGCGGGGCGCCTATTCGCTGCTGCTCGGCGATGCCGAAGTCGCCAAGCCGGAAAGCTGCAAGGACGTCAACCGCGTCATCGGCTTCACCCTGCAGCTCATCGAGAAGGACGGTGCACCGAACCGCCAGCTGGTGCATGAGGACAAGTCGCTGCCGGCAGATCGCGGCTGTACTGTGGAATATCGCATGGGCGGCGCCCTCGTCTATCAGCCGGAATCGGGCAAGCCTGTCCATATCGCCCTCATCCTGGCGCTGAGCGCCTCTCCTGACGGCCGCAACGGCCGCTGGATCGCCGTTCCGGTTCACCCCTGAGAATGAACCGTCTGCGGGCGGCATGGCCGTCCTTATCAGAACTTTTCATCGGCGCCCCGCTCTGGGGCGTCCAGATGCTGATCTCCGCCATGGCGGGTCTCTATCTGCGCAATGGTATGGAGACGAGCCACGTGCTCGATCTCTCCATCCTCTATTTCGGCGGCGGGTTGCTCTCCTGGCCCTTTAACTTGCTTGCCGGGCGTTATCTTGCGCTCGGCCATCAGGCGGAGGCGCGTTTTGCCGCATTCTTCCTGGTGCTGACGATGGGCACGGTCCTGATGACGGCCTTTCTCTTCGCCATGGACTACCGGATTTTCTATTCCCGCTGGCATTCGCCGTTCGGCTCGGTCATCTGGATGTTCCAGTTTGTCTTTACCGGCGCCAGCGCCGTTTATCAGTTCCTTGTCCTTGGCCTGGGGCTGTTTTTGCCCCTCGGACTGGTCTGTCTTTTTGTCACTAGCCTGGCTCTTGCCAAACGCATGCGTTGAGATTGCCGGCCGTCTTTGCTACAGGGGCCGCAGCTACTGTCACGAAATGAAGGCGCTCGTCCATGATCCCTCGTTATTCCCGGCCCGATATGGTCGCCATCTGGTCTCCCGAAACCAAGTTCCGCATCTGGTTCGAGATCGAGGCCCATGCCTGCGACGCGCTGGCAGACCTCGGAGTGATCCCGAAGTCGGCAGCCGCCACCATCTGGGAAAAGGGCGGCAAGGCGACTTTCGACGTTGCCCGCATCGATGAGATCGAGGCCGTCACCAAACATGACGTCATCGCCTTCCTGACGCATCTTGCAGAAATCGTCGGCCCCGACGCCCGCTTCGTCCATCAGGGCATGACCTCCTCCGACGTGCTCGACACCACGTTCAACATCCAGCTCGTGCGCGCTGCCGATATCCTGCTCGCCGACATGGACCGTGTTCTGACAGCGCTGAAGACGCGCGCCTTCGAACACAAGGATACGATCCGCATCGGCCGCAGCCACGGCATCCATGCCGAGCCGACGACGATGGGCCTGACCTTCGCCCGCTTCTACGCCGAGATGAGCCGCAACCGCGCCCGCCTCGTTGCCGCCCGCGCTGAAATCGCGACAGGCGCCATCTCCGGCGCTGTCGGCACCTTCGCCAATATCGACCCTGTTGTCGAAGAGCATGTCTGCGCAGCACTCGGCCTCGTTCCGGAACCCGTTTCCACGCAGGTCATCCCGCGTGACCGCCATGCCATGTTCTTCGCCACCCTCGGTGTCATCGGCTCGTCGATCGAAAACGTCGCGATCGAAATACGCCACATGCAGCGCACCGAAGTGCTGGAGGCGGAAGAATTCTTCTCGCCGGGCCAGAAGGGCTCTTCGGCCATGCCGCACAAGCGCAACCCGGTCTTGACTGAAAACCTGACCGGCCTTGCGCGTCTCGTGCGCATGTCGGTCGTACCCGCGATGGAAAACGTGGCGCTCTGGCATGAGCGCGACATCAGCCATTCGAGCGTCGAGCGCGCCATCGGCCCGGATACCACTGTTACCCTCGACTTCGCGCTGAACCGTCTCGCCGGCGTCATCGAAAAGCTCGTGGTCTATCCCGAGAACATGATGAAGAACCTCGACAAGTTCCGCGGCCTTGTCCATTCGCAGCGCGTTCTCCTGGCGCTGACGCAGGCCGGCACCTCCCGCGAGGATGCCTATCGCCTCGTGCAGCGCAACGCCATGAAGGTCTGGGAACAGGGCAAGGATTTCCTCGAAGAACTGCTGGCCGATGCCGAGGTGCGCGCTGCACTCTCCGAGGCGGATCTCCGCGAGAAATTCGATCTCGGTTATCACACCAAGCATGTCGACACGATCTTCCGCCGCGTCTTCGGCGAAGCTTGATCGGCACAAGACAGGTCATGAGACGGCGCCCGTGAGGCGCCGTTTTCATTTTCGCTTCCGGGACGTAGTCGCCGGCGCAGCGCGCTTCTTTTTCTCCGGCTTGCCGATCGATGTATCGCCCGGCTCATCCGATATCTCACAAACCTCTGTCTCACCCCGGCCCTTAGCCGCCTTGGCCACCAGCAAGTCGAGGTGCTTGAGGTCTTCTTCGTCGAGATTTTCGATGCCGATGAAGCGGTTCTCGGCATGGCTCGTCAGGATGATTTCGTTGAGCTTTGCCTGGATGGCCCGCGTATCGCGTGTCTGCGCATTCTGCAGCACGAAGACCATCAGGAAGGTGATGATCGTCGTACCGGTGTTGATCACCAGCTGCCAGGTTTCCGAGTAGTCGAAGACGGGGCCGAGAGCAGCCCAGATAATGACGGCGATAAGCGCCAGAATGAAGGTCACCGGCTTGCCCGCCCACTCCGATATCTTGGTTGCGAAGTGGGCAAACACATGGCGTATGGTCACCTTGAAATCCTCCTTCGAAGTCGGCACAAGACAAACTCCAAGCAAGGTTCCGAGGTTCCGGGCTCTGTTGAAATTCCGGGGCATCGCGCAAATTCGCGACACCCCGGGATGTTGCCGTTACATGGCTTCGCGGGCGATCAGCTTCCGGTAAAGATGCCAGGTCGCATGGCCGAGGATTGGGATGACGAGTGCGAGGCCGACAAAGAGCGGGATTGTGCCGATGACGAGCGACGCGGCAACGATCAGGCCCCAGAGCAATACCGGTATCGGATTGACGAAGGTTGCCCGGATCGAGGCGACCATCGCGGCCACCGCCCCGCAGTCCCTGTCGAGCAGCATCGGGAAGGTCACGACGGTGATCGCCAGTACGACGAACGCAAAGCCGAGGCCGACTAGATTACCCCACAGGATGAGCTGCATGCCTTCCGGCGTACCGAACACTTGCTGCAGGAAGAGCGACATGGAGCGCGGGAAGACCTCGCCAAGAAGGCCTGTATAGATGGTTTGCGCCGTGACCAGCCAGACGGTGAAGATCCCGAACAGCAGGAGGCCGACGGCGATGATCGACGGCAAAGCCGGCGAATGGCGGACATCGAGTGCATGTTTCCAAGAGGAATCGAGTCCGGCCTCGCGCCGGCGGCTGATTTCGTAGAGGCCGATCGCGGCTATCGGGCCGATCAGCACAAAGCCCGACATCAGCGGAAAGATCATCGGTGCGAGATTGGCGCCCGAGCTCAGCATCGTCAGGAAGATACCGGCGATCGGATACATGAGACACAGGAAAACGTAATGCGAAGGCTTCTCGCGGAAATCCTCGAAACCCAGCCTGAGCGCGTCGAAGACGTCGGCTACGCTGATCCTGTTGACCACGGGCCGTGCGAAGCTCTCGCCAGCACCCGTCATGACATGAAATGTCGTCATGGCTTTCTCCTCCTCAGCCAAGATGAACCGGAGGCGAATGTGTCGGCAACAAGGGGCCGACACGAGAACGCAACCGGCATAAAGCCACGTTAGCAAATTTTTTGAGCTAAGTCGCTCTTTCCCTTGACATCGCGGTTAAGCTTTCTCACATCGGCGGCACCATGAAAGCTTCAGACGCAGATATCCTCATCATTCCCGGCTATACCAATTCCGGCCCCGACCATTGGCAGAGCCGCTGGGAAGCAAAACTCAGCACCGCGCGCCGAGTCGAGCAGGCGGAATGGTCCAAGCCCGTGCGCGAGGACTGGACCGCGCGCATCGCCGAAGCGGTGAATGCCTCAACACGCCCCGTGGTGCTCATCGCTCATTCCCTCGGGGTGCCATCGGTGATCCACGCAATTCCGCTGTTTCAAAAGCGCGTAGCCGGCGCCTTCTTCGTCGCGCCGCCCGATGTTGCCAATCCGGATATCCGCCCGAAGCATCTCATGACCTTCGGCCCCTACCCGCGCGATCCGCTGCCTTTCCCCTCGATTACGGTCGCCAGCCGCAACGATCCCTTCGGCACCTATGAGCATGCTGATGACATCGCCAACAGCTGGGGTTCTTTCCTTGTGGATGCGGGCGAGTCCGGTCACATTAACTCGGAATCCGGCCACGGCCCCTGGCCGGAAGGCACGATGGTCTTTGCCCAGTTTCTCAGCCGCTTGCCCGGCTGAGAAAGCCAAAAAATCCGGCATTTCCAGTGAATTAAGCGATCGCTTTCTAAGCATTTCTTAATGGAAAGACCGCAGACTGCGCTGACGCCAGAAAAGCGAGAGCGCCCCGTGAAGCAAACCCACCCGCCAAAAGCCGCCAATGTCAGTTGCGACGAGCCGGCGGCCGATGGGTTCGCAAGCTACACCGACGATTCCGACATTGCGGAGCGCGAAAGCCGATGGAATTATGCGCTCGTTGGCTCCGGGCTCGGTGTCTGGGACCACAATTACCGCCTCGACAAGAAATATTACTCGCAGACCTGGAAGAGCATACGCGGCATGGCGCCGGATGAGGAGGCCGACGGCGACTACGAGGCCTGGCTGCAGCTCGTTCATCCCGATGATCGCGATTTCGTCATCAACGCCATCGAGCGCCAGAATGCCGGCGACCCCGACTATCATGTCTTCCAGTATCGAGAGCGCCACAAGGACGGCCACTGGGTTTGGATCGAATGCCGCGGCGCACCCGTCGAGTGGGATGAGAACGGCGCTGCTCAGCGCGTCGTCGGCACGGACACGGACATCACCGCGCGCAAGGAAACCGAGGAGATGCTCGCGCAGCTCTCCCGCCGCCTCGACCTCGCTTTGCAGATCAGCGATATCGGCGTTTTCGAAGCCGATATCGATCACGGGACCGTCGAATGGGACGACCGCCTTATTGCCATCTACGGACTGAAGGATGCCGATCGTTTCTCCGCAGCCAATGCCTGGCTCAGCACTGTTCATCCTGATGATCGCGATCGCGTCAACGAAACCGTCGAAAGCAACGTCAACAACGAGACCGGCTTTCATCAGGAATTTCGTATCATCAGAGGCGATGGCGCCGAGCGCATCATCCGTGCCCGCTCGGCCTTCTTCGTCGACGGCAATGGCTGCCGCAAGCTGATCGGCGCCAATTGGGACGTGACGGAGGAAGTGGCGCTGCGCAACGAGTTGCGGCGCGCCAAGGATCTTGCAGAAGCACGCAACCGCGAACTCGAAGCCGCCAAGGAAAGCATCGAGCATCTGGCGTTCCATGATTATCTGACCGGCCTGCCGAACCGTCGCTATCTCGACAAGATGCTGGAGGAACTCTCCGCCCATTGTCGCGAGGAAGGTCTGGCGCTTGCCATCCTTCATATCGATCTCGACCGCTTCAAGCAGATCAACGATACGCTCGGCCACCGCGCCGGCGATTATATGCTCAAACATGCTGCCCGGGTGCTGCGCGATTCCATTCGCGGCACCGATTTCGTCGCGCGCATCGGCGGCGATGAATTCGTCGTTCTCTGCATCGTCGACACTCCCTCGAAGAAGATTGCCACCGTCGCCGAGCGCATCATCCGCGAGCTGCGCAAACCCATCAAATACGAGGGGCATGATTGCCGCTTCGGCGCCAGCATCGGCATCGCCATCGATAGCGGCCCCAAGCTCGACGAAAAGCAGCTCCTGCTCAATGCTGATATCGCGCTCTACCGGGCCAAGGGCTCCGGCCGCAACCGCCACGAATTCTTCTCCAATGCTGCACGCCGTACGATCCTGACGGCCAAGCGCCTTGCCGATGAAATCCTGATCGGCCTGGAGCGCAACGAATTCGTGCCCTTCTATCAGCCGCAGTTCGATGCCCGCACGCTCGATATCGCCGGCATCGAGACGCTGGCCCGCTGGCAGCATCCGGAACACGGACTGCTGGCGCCGGATCGCTTCCTGGACATTGCCGAGGATCTCGACGTCGTCTCGACCATCGATGCGCTGATCCTCGAACAGGCGATCGCCGACCGGAAGGCCTGGATCCGCGAAGGCTTCACCATTCCCCGCATCTCCGTCAATGTCTCCGGCCGGAGACTCTCCGATCCGCAGCTTGGCAAGAAGCTGCGCTCGCTGAAGATCGAGCCCGGCACGGTCTCATTCGAACTGCTAGAATCGATCTCGCTTGACGATTGCGACGAGGCGGTCACCGCCAATCTCAAAAAGCTGAAGAAGCTCGGCATCGACATTGAGGTCGATGATTTCGGCACCGGTCATGCCTCGATCGTCAGCTTGCTGCGGCTGAGCCCGAAAACACTGAAGATCGATCGCGAGCTGATCAGGCACCTGCCGCAATCGGCCGAGCAGCGCAAGCTCGTGCGTTCCATCATCGAGATCGGCCGCTCGCTGAATATTCTCGTCACCGCAGAAGGTGTCGAGACCGCCGATCACGTCCGCATCCTGCAGGAGCTCGGCTGCGACATGCTGCAGGGCTATGCGCTCGCCCGGCCGATGTCCGGCCTACAGTTCCCGGCTTTCATCCGTGGCGAAAGCTGGCGGCAACCGGAGGGTGAGGCTCGCGCACTGCAGAAGGATCTCCGCCATTCCGTGGGCCGGCCCATCTCCAAAACAGCCTCCGGATAAAGACCTGTATAACCCCTCCGAGATTTTGCCTTCATTCCACCGTAAAGAAAAAGGCGGTAATCTTTCCTTGGCAAGATTTCGATTCTCATTGCGGTTTTCCCGCCCAAGGCCGGAAACCGGGGAAGGAGTGATAGGCGGATTGTGAAACTCTCTCTTTTCCTTTAAGGGGACGCCACGAGATCGATCCACGCGCGCTATCCCAAGAGCGCCAACAGCTAGAGAATAACCACAATGAACCGTCGCCGCCGTATCTACGAGGGCAAGGCAAAGATTCTGTATGAAGGGCCTGAACCGGGCACGCTGATCCAGTTCTTCAAGGACGATGCCACTGCTTTCAACAAGAAGAAACACGAAGTCATTGATGGCAAAGGCGTCCTCAACAACCGTATTTCTGAATATATCTTCAGCCATCTGAACAAGATTGGTATTCCCACCCACTTCATCCGCCGGCTCAACATGCGCGAGCAGCTGATCAAGGAAGTGGAGATGATCCCGCTTGAGATCGTCGTGCGCAACGTCGCCGCCGGCTCGCTCGCCAAGCGCCTCGGCATCGAGGAAGGCGTGGTCCTGCCGCGCTCGATCATCGAATTCTACTACAAGTCCGATGCGCTCGAAGATCCGATGGTCTCCGAAGAGCACATCACCGCCTTCGGCTGGGCCAATCCGGCTGAGCTCGACGACATCATGGCGCTTGCCATTCGCGTCAACGACTTCATGACCGGCCTCTTCCTCGGCGTCGGCATCCAGCTCGTCGATTTCAAGATCGAATGCGGCCGCCTTTTCGAAGGCGACATGATGCGCATCATCCTGGCTGACGAAATCTCGCCGGACAGCTGCCGCCTCTGGGATATCGAGACCCACAAGAAGATGGACAAGGACCTCTTCCGCCGCGATATGGGCGGTCTGCTGGAAGCCTATTCCGAAGTTGCGCGCCGTCTCGGTATCATCAATGAAAACGAGCCCGTGCGCGGCACTGGCCCCGTTCTGGTCAAGTAAAAGCAGGGAAAACAAGTGATCAAGGCTCGCGTCACTGTCACGCTGAAAAACGGCGTTCTCGATCCTCAGGGCAAAGCCATCGAAGGCGCGCTCGGCGCCCTCGGCTTCGGCGGCGTCGGTCATGTCCGCCAGGGCAAGGTCTTCGACCTGGAGCTCGAAGGCACCGACAAGGCCAAGGCCGAAGCCGACCTCAAGGCCATGTGCGAGAAACTCCTCGCAAACACGGTCATCGAGAACTACGCGATCGCGATCGACTGACGATCATAGGCCCGCCACGCGGCGGGCCTTCAGGATGAAGCGTCATGGAAGCAAAGCTGGAGACGGAAGTCTCGAAATTCATGAGCTATGTTTTGCGCCATGCGCCGGAAGCCGCAGGCCTGACGCTTGATGCCGAGGGCTGGGTATCCTTCGATGCATTCGAAAAGGCGGTGACGTCGAAATACGACATCTCCCGTGCCGATATTATCGGGATCATCGAGAACAACCCGAAGAAGCGCTTTGCACTCGTCGATAACAGAATTCGCGCCAACCAGGGCCACAGCGTCGAAATCGATCTTGCGTTGAAGGCGGTCCAGCCGCCTGCAATTCTTTTTCACGGTACGTCACTCGTGAACTGGCCCCTGATCGAGCGCGAAGGCCTGACGAAGATGGAACGGCGCCACGTCCATCTCTCGGCGGATGTCGATACGGCCAAGATCGTCGCAACACGCCGCAAGGGCGACACTATTATCCTGCGTGTAGACGCAGCACGCATGTTTTCAGAGGGTCATTCTTTCTTTGTCTCAGACAATGGAGTATGGCTCGCCGAAAGCGTTCCAGTTCAATATCTTTCGCCAAACGCGGGGACCTCATGAAATCAGCCGTCGTTCAACTTCCGGGCCTCAACCGCGATCGCGACATGATTGCCGCTCTCACCAAGATCTCCGGTCAGCAGCCGGTGACGATCTGGCAGACGGAAACGGAAATCCCTGATGTCGACCTGATCGTCATTCCCGGCGGCTTCTCCTATGGCGATTACCTGCGCTGCGGAGCGATCGCTGCTCGCATGCCGGTCATGCAGGCGATCATCGAGAAGGCGAACAAAGGCGTGAAGGTGCTCGGCGTCTGCAACGGTTTCCAGATTCTGGTCGAGGCCGGCCTTCTGCCGGGCGCGCTGATGCGCAACGCCTCCCTGAAATTCGTCTGCCGCGAGATCAAGCTCGAAGTCGTCAACGCCGAGACGGATTTTTCCCGCGCCTATGAAAAAGGCCAGATCATCCGCTGCCCGGTCGCCCATCACGACGGCAACTATTTTGCCGACACGGAAACGCTCGCTGCCATCGAAGGCAACGGCCAGGTCGTTTTCCGCTATGCCGAAGGCACCAATCCCAATGGTTCGGTCAACGACATTGCCGGCGTTATGAACGCCAAGGGCAATGTGCTCGGCATGATGCCGCATCCGGAAAATCTCATCGAAGCCGCTCATGGCGGTTCGGATGGCCGCGGCCTCTTCGCCTCGGCGCTCGACGTCATCGCCGCCTGAATTCTGGCCGAAGAGCAAGATAGATGCACCCTCGCCTTTTCGCAGCCATCGCTAACGCTGCTGCCTTTGCCGGCCTTGCCGCACTCGTTGCTGCCTGCCAGTCCTCGACGCCTGCAAAGGGACCGGACCGCAGTGCGTTGTCGACGATGGAGCGTGTGGCGCTCGGCGCCAATGGTTGCTGGTTCAAGTCGGGCGATGCGGCTTTTGCGGCCTACAAGCTCGCACCGGAACTCAATTCCTTCTCCGGTCGTCCGCGCATTCTCGTCGTGCACAAGGGCAGCCCTGAAAGCCGGCCGCTGCTCGTCGTGCAGGCCGAAGGCAATCCGGCCAAGATGCAGGCGTTCGGCCCCATGATGTCCGAGCCGGTCGCCGGCCGCATCGCTGCCGATGTCACCCGCTGGTCGGGCGGCAATCGCGCCTGCAGCTAAGCTTTGGCTTAATCCCAGAAAAACGATTTGCTGACTTCGCGTGCGGCATCGGACCGCGACAGGCCGATATCCTTGAGTTGATCCGCTGTCAGTCCGCGCAACGCCAGGCGCCCCTCCCGCTTCTGTTGCCACAGAACGAAGACTGCCCACAGGCGGCCGAGCCGAGTCGTGGCCGGCGCCTGCCTCGGGAGGACAATTTCGTGTGGGCTATCGATAGAGACAATCGATACAATCTGGTTCTTCATTTGAGGTACAACGGACATCCTTGGCTCCTGTTGTTTCCGCTCTAGTGATTGTCACATAGTATTGACAGCAAGAGGGTGACAATCTATTCATTGTCACCATGACAAATTGGCTCCCAGATCTCTCGCAGGGCTCCGGCCCAGTCTATATGCGGCTTGCGGACAATATCGAATCCGCCATTGCTTCCGGCGCTTTGCCGGCGGGAGCCAAGCTGCCGCCGCAGCGAAATCTCGCTTATGACATCGGGGTGACAATCGGAACAATCGGCCGCGCCTATGCGCTGGTTCATGAGCGTGGCCTCGTCGCCGGTGAAGTCGGCCGCGGCACCTATGTACTCGATCGTGCCGATACGCCCCCGAGCGAACAGACGGATCCCCTTACCCTTTCGCTGAGCGGCACCCGCATTGCAGACGCCCCGGCAAACAAGCTCCGCTTCGACACGACCGCCGCCCCCGATCTTGGTCAGGGCAAGGTGATCGCCGGCATCATGGCCGAGATCGGCGAGCAGCATCTGGCGGAAATCTCCTCCTATTCACGCAGCTTCCCGCGGAACTGGTTCGAGGCAGGTCGTCTCTGGCTGGCGCGCAACGACTGGTCGCCGGAGGTCGAAAATGTCGTTCCGACGCTCGGCGCGCATGCGGCGGCAATTGCCGTCATCGCCGCCGTATCTGCACCCGGTGACAAGATCGTTTTCGAAAACCTCACCTATACGCAGGTCAGCCGCAGCGTCCGCCTGCTCGGGCGGCGCACGCTGACGGTCGAGTCGGATGAGAACGGCGTTATTCCCGAGGATTTCGAGCGGCTCTGCCAGCAGCAGCATCCGAAGCTGATCTTCCTGATGCCGACGGTCCACAATCCGACCCTTGCCATCATGCCCTATGAGCGGCGCGTCGCCATTGCGGATATCGCCAGACGGCATGGCGTGTGGATCATCGAGGACGATCTCTATGGCGGCATGGCGAATGACGCTACGCCGCTGCTTGCCGCAATCGCGCCCGATCGCACCTTCCTGGTCAACGGCCTGTCTAAATCGGTAGCGGCCGGCGTGCGTGGCGGCTGGGTTGCCTGCCCGCCGCATTTCGCCCAGCGCATCAAGGTCACGCACAAGATGGTTACGGGCGGCCTGCCCTTCATTCTGGCCGAAACCTGCGCGCGGCTCGTCCAGAGCGGCAAGGCGCACGAGATCCGCAATGCAAGTGTCGTGGAGCTATCGGCCCGCGTGGGCCTCGCCCGTGAGGTCATGCGGGGATTCGATTTCGAATCCCACCCGCATGCGCCCTTCCTGTGGCTGAAACTGCCGGAACCCTGGCTGTCCGGCACCTTCAAGAATGCCGCCTTCCGCGATGGCGTGCTTGTCGATGACGAGGACGAGTTCAAGGCCGCGCGTGGCGAGAAGGTCTATCACCGCGTGCGCATCGGCTTCTCCTCGCCGAAGGATAGAAACGAGCTTGTGTCGGGTCTTATGATATTGAAACGCCTATTGGAAAATGGCGGCTCCGCCTATGACGGAGAGATCTGAACTGTTGCAAATTGGTGTCAGGATTGTGGAAAAAGCCACGATCCGGACACGAGCGCTTTACCGTCGATACCTGCATGTTACCTCTTTCCCATTCCGCTGGTCGGGCGAGAATCAAGGGACAGCAGATGAAATCCGATTTCMGTTTAAGCCTGTCGAGTATCGCGTCGGTCGCAGTAATCGCCAGCAGCTTGGGAATGTCATCAGCGGCGCAAGCCGGAGACAAGATTTTCGACGAATTGCGCTTTGGCGCTTCCGCTTCCGTACAGGGCGGACATTCCCATGAAGATGGCGTTTTCCCCGAAATAACGGCCCTTTTCGATCCCTTCGGTTTTGAGCAGGCAACCGGCTGGAAGCAGCAGCTCATGCATCCGCGCGTCCATGTCGGCACCTCGATCGGCACGGCGGGTGAAGCCACGCAGTTCTTCGCCGGTTTCACCTGGACGGTCGACCTCAGCGACAAGATCTTCGCTGAAGCTGGCTTCGGCGGCGTCATCCACACTGGCGAGCTTCGCGATGACGACGACCACCCCGACCTCGGCTGTCGTGTGCTGTTCCACGAATATCTCGGCGCCGGCTATCGCTTCAACAGCAACTGGAATGTCATGGCGCAACTCGCCCATTCCTCGAATGCCAATCTCTGCGACGGCCCGAACGACGGCATGACCCGCGCCGGACTGATGGTCGGCTACAAATTCTGACGAGCCTCGCCCGTTAAAGACAGCATTGTGAAGCTTTTGATGCCTGCCCTCTGTTGACGGCAGGCATTTTCCTATCGCGCGCAATTCCTACTTAAGCTAAAGACACGGCAAACGCGCTAGGGCATGTCCGTTGTTCTTCGAATCTCGGTCATGGTCTATCTCTTTGTTTCACGCAATTCCGGACGCAAAACCGCTGCGCACTTTTGCTGGATTGCTCTAAGGCAGGGACTTTCGAGAGCTCATGACCATCCCAAACACTATCAAGATCACGCCGGAACTCATCGCCTCACACGGCCTCAAGCCGGATGAATACCAGCGCATTCTGGATCTGATCGGCCGCGAACCGAGCTTCACGGAGCTCGGCATCTTTTCGGCCATGTGGAACGAGCACTGCTCCTACAAATCCTCCAAGAAGTGGCTGCGCACCTTGCCGACCAAGGGACCGCGCGTCATCCAGGGACCTGGCGAAAATGCCGGTGTGGTCGATATCGATGACGGCGACTGCGTCGTCTTCAAGATGGAGAGCCACAACCATCCGTCCTATATCGAGCCCTATCAGGGTGCGGCGACCGGTGTCGGCGGCATCCTGCGCGATGTCTTCACCATGGGAGCGCGTCCGATCGCGGCAATGAACGCGCTGCGTTTCGGCGAGCCGGATCATCCGAAGACACGCCATCTCGTTGCCGGCGTCGTGGCAGGTGTGGGCGGCTACGGCAATTCCTTCGGCGTGCCGACGGTCGGCGGCGAAGTGGAGTTCGATGCCCGCTACAACGGCAACATCCTCGTCAATGCCTTCGCAGCCGGCCTTGCCAAGTCGAACGCCATCTTCCTCTCGGAAGCCAAGGGTGTCGGCCTGCCGGTCGTTTATCTCGGCGCCAAGACCGGCCGTGACGGCGTCGGCGGTGCAACCATGGCATCGGCAGAATTCGATGAATCGATCGAAGAGAAGCGTCCGACCGTTCAGGTCGGCGACCCCTTCACCGAAAAGTGCCTGCTCGAAGCCTGCCTCGAACTGATGAAGACCGGCGCCGTCATCGCCATCCAGGATATGGGTGCAGCCGGCCTTACCTGCTCCGCCGTCGAAATGGGTGCCAAGGGCGACCTCGGCATCCTGCTCGAGCTCGACAAGGTGCCGGTGCGCGAAGAGCGCATGACCGCCTACGAGATGATGCTGTCGGAAAGCCAGGAGCGCATGCTCATGGTGCTGCAGCCGGAAAAGGAAGAGGAAGCCAAGGCGATCTTCGTCAAGTGGGGCCTCGATTTCGCGATCGTCGGCAAGACTACCGATGATCTGCGCTTCCGTGTCATGCATCAGGGTGAGGAAGTCGCGAACCTCCCGATCAAGGATCTCGGCGACCAGGCTCCGGAATATGACCGCCCCTGGCGCGAATCTGGCAAGCGCGCGCCCCTGCCTGCCAACCTCGTTGCAGCACCGGAAGATTACAACGAAGCGCTGCTGAAGCTCGTCGGCTCCGCCAACCAGTCCAGCCGCCGCTGGGTCTACGAACAATATGACACGCTGATCCAGGGCAACTCCCTGCAGCTTCCGGGCGGCGACGCCGGTGTCGTGCGCGTCGAAGGCCATCCGCTGAAGGCGCTGGCGTTCTCCTCCGACGTCACCCCGCGTTATGTCGAGGCCAATCCCTTCGAGGGCGGCAAGCAGGCGGTTGCCGAATGCTGGCGCAACATCACCGCGACCGGCGCCGAGCCGCTGGCGGCCACAGACAACCTGAACTTCGGCAATCCGGAAAAGCCCGAGATCATGGGCCAGTTCGTCGAGGCCGTGAAGGGCATCGGCGAAGCCTGCCGCGCACTGGACTTCCCGATCGTCTCCGGCAACGTCTCGCTCTATAACGAAACCAATGGTGTCGCGATCCTGCCGACGCCGACCATTGCCGGCGTCGGCCTGATGCCAGACTGGCGCAAGATGGCTCGCATCGGCAGCGCTGCCGAAGGCGACAAGGTTCTGCTCATCGGCACCGACGGCAGCCATCTCGGCCAGTCGATCTATCTGCGCGATGTCGTCGGCAGCGCCGAAGGTCCGGCACCTGAAGTCGATCTCTCTGCCGAGCGCCGCAACGGCGATTTCGTCCGCTCGGTCATCCGTAACGGTCAGGCGACCGCCTGCCACGACATTTCCTCCGGCGGCCTCGTGTTGGCGCTCGCTGAAATGGCGATGGCCTCAGGCAAGGGTCTCAACGTCAGCCTCAGCGAAGGCAAGGGTGCGGCCCATGCCCAGCTCTTCGGCGAGGATCAGGCGCGCTACGTTCTGACCGTTCCGAAGGATGTTGCCGATTTCATCTGCGCCAACGCAGAAGGTTCAGGCATCCCCTTCCGCCGCCTCGGTACTATCAAGGGCGATGCCCTCGTCGTCGACGATCTGATTGCGCTGCCGATTCAGCAATTGCGCGATGCCCATGAATCGTGGTTCCCTGATTTCATGGACGGCCGCGGCGAGCTTGTCGCCGCGGAATGATGCGCAAGGAGTAACGATCATGGCCATGAAACCCGGCGATATCGAAGACATGATCAAGGCCGGGATTCCCGGTGCCAAGGTAACGATCCGCGATCTGGCAGGCGACGGCGATCACTACGCCGCCGAAGTCGTCGCGGAAGCCTTCCGCGGCAAGAGCCGCGTGCAGCAGCACCAGATGGTCTATGAGGCGCTGAAGGGCAATATGGGCGGCATCCTGCACGCTCTTGCCCTGCAGACCTCGGCACCGGATTGAAATGCTGGCTTCGGCCGACTGAAGATCTGAAACGAACAGGCCCGGCTGGAAGGCTTCTTCCGCCGGGTTTTTGTTTTGAAACGGAAGCGATGGCTCGAAAGTGATCGACGCCTCCTCACCTCTTCATTGCTGAGCTCTCAGGCCGGCAGCTTGTCCTGCTCGGGATAGGCAAAGACCGAGGCCGGCATCGGGCCTGCGGTCAGCAGCGTGAAATCGAAGGCGGATTTCTTGTCCGGCCCCAGCACATATTGGCGGTGCACGCGCAGCTGATCCTTACGGATCTTCTTGTAATGTTCAGGCGTCAGCATCTGCCGCACGCGGATATGGATCATGCTCGCCTGCGGCGCATCCGGATGGCCGGAAACGCTGACGACAGGCACCTTGTAGAAGTTGATCGAGTCCGTCAGGCACTGCACATCGAGCCAGAAAATATCCGGGCAACGCGCAATCAGGCCGACGCGCGAGCGCAAGAGCGTGGCCGACGACATCAGCGCGCATTGCAGGATCGCGCAGCCGAGCGTCGCGAACACCACGCGCTTGCCCTTGAAAACGTCAGGCTCCCGCTCCAACAGAATCCCGACGACATGCGCCGCGACGCTGGAGCCCATACTGTGCGAGGAGATGACATATTCATCGGCCTCCTCGTTGAGTGCTGCGCGCAGCGACGTCGCGCATTGTTCCAGCCAGTCGTTGAAAACAGGCCTGTCCATGCGTGCCAGCGCCACGGCCATTTCCCAGTCGGCAAAAAGATGCAGCGTGTGGAAGCGCTCCGAGAACGGCAGGAAGCCGAAGGTGAAGAAGATGGCCGCCAGCGGCGCGCTCCAGCCGACGTGCCAGCCGGGAAGTCCCAGCCAGTAATGCAGCGTCAGGATCTGCAGCGTGATGACGATTGCGAGCGCCGTCAGCAGGAAGGGAAAGAGGAAGAACAGGCCAAAGCGCCAGGCATGGCGGAAGTAGCCGGCCATGCCGCCCTCGCGCACAACCTGCCAGAAGCTTGCAAAGCCCGCCGCGATCCGGCTTGCCGTGTTGCCGGTGCGCAACCGCTGCACCAGCTCGTTATGGTCGAAGACATGGACGCGTGTCTGCGTCTGCCAGCCATCGGCGCCGGTGCCGACATCGAAGGAAACATAGTGCCCCTCGGCCGCAGCACCGGTTGCGACATTGTAGCCCCAGACGGATGCGCTTTGCCTTGCGGTACGCTCATACCGCGCCCGGTGCGCTGCGCCATCAAGCGGTTCGAATCCGGGGAAATGCAGCACAACCCGCTTATCGACGAATTTCATAGTGTTTTTCTTCTTTCAGGCGGGTTGAGTGCGCCGTTGCCAGGATGACGGGTTCGCCTGAAAATACGGCGAAAAACCGGATAAAACCTTCGAGCCGTCTTGCTAAGCGAACTCTTCCGGAATTCAATAAGTAAGGTGCGTTTCGATAGGGCTGAGGGGGAATTTTGTGGCCAATCTCGTGAATGAACTGGTGTCAGGCGTCGTCAATAGCGTGCTGAAGGAAATCCTGAAGAAGACGACGGGCCGCACCACGACCAAGCGCAAGCGACGTAAGGCAGCTCCTGCAACGACGAGCCGCACCACCCGCAAGGCAACGCCGACGAGCCGCAAGCCCGCTCGCAAGCAGGTCAGCAAGCGCCGTACGGCAGCCGGCCGCGCCGCGCCTAAACCTTCCCCATCGTAAGCTGCAATGCCCGCAATTCTTCGAGGCAGATGCATGGGCGGGCGTGATCTCGGCGTCGTGACCGAAGTCTCGCAATGGGATTTCAGGCACTTCACCGATACCGAGATAGAACAGATCCAGGCCTACCTCAGCAGGGAGCCGTAACGCAGCGGCAACAATGCGCGCCACAGAGTGTCGCGGATTGGTCTTTTTTTGGTTTTGGCGGCTGGAATTCCGGCTTCCACATGCTATCTAAAGAAAACGATTGAAACGGCGGGCCTTTAACCCGCCTGTTGAAAGGATTAGGTCCCATGAGCGGTATCAACGAATTCATCGAAAACGAGATCAAGAGCAACGACGTCGTCCTCTTCATGAAGGGCACGCCGCAGTTTCCGCAGTGCGGTTTCTCCGGCCAGGTCGTCCAGATCCTCGATTACATCGGTGTGGACTATAAGGGCATCAACGTGCTCGCCGATTCGGAAATCCGCCAGGGCATCAAGGATTACTCCAATTGGCCGACGATCCCCCAGCTCTACGTCAAGGGCGAGTTCATCGGCGGCTGCGACATCGTCCGGGAAATGTTCCAGGCCGGTGAGCTGCAGCAGCACCTCCAGGAAAACGGCGTCACCATTAAGACTGCCGTCGCCTGATCGGTCACCGGGCGTCCGTCCGGTTTCCAAATCTGTATCTTGAGTTCGAGGCGCTGCGCTAAGCAGCGCCTTGACCTGTTTATGGGAATTTCATTGTGACAGATTCATCACAAGCCATGTCCGCGGGTCGGCTGCCCATGGGCAAGCTCGAATTCATCGCGCTTGCGGCTTTCATGATGGCAGTCAACTCGCTGGCGATCGACATCATGCTGCCCGCACTGCAGCAGATCGGTGCCAGTCTCGGTGTCGAGAACGAAAATCATCGCCAATATGTCGTTTCCGCCTATCTTTTTGGCTTCGGCCTCGCGCAGCTTTTCTACGGTCCGCTTTCCGATCGCTTTGGTCGCCGCATTCCGCTCCTGATCGGCCTCTGTATTTACGTCGTTGCCGCCTTCGGTATCGCTGTCGTCCCGACCTTTGCCGGTCTTCTGGCGCTGCGCTTCATCCAGGGTCTTGGTTCCGCCGCGACCCGCGTCATTACTATTTCCATCGTCCGCGATGTCTACGGTGGTCGGCAGATGGCGGAAGTCATGTCGCTGATCATGATGGTCTTCATGGTCGTGCCTGTTATTGCGCCCGGCAGCGGCCAGATCATCATGCTCGTCAGCACCTGGCACATGATCTTCGTCTTCATCGGCACCATGGCGACGGCCGTTGGTATCTGGATGTATCTGCGCCTGCCGGAGACGTTGGATCCGGCTAATGTTCGCCCGTTCACGGCGCGCTCGATCCTGCAGGGCTTTGCGATCTTCCTGTCGAACCGTGTCGCCCTCTGTTACACCATTGCCAGCACGATCCTGTTCGGCGCGCTGTTCGGCTTCATCAATTCCGCCCAGCAGGTCTATGTCGGCATTTACGGGCTCGGCGTTTACGCTCCGGTCGCCTTTGCCGGCGTGGCGCTGTTCATGGCCTTCTCGTCCTTCATCAATTCGCAGCTCGTCGGCCGGTTCGGCATGCGCCGCCTGTCGCATGCCTCGCTCTTAGGCTTCAGCGCGTTGAGCTTCATCTGGATGCTCGTGCAGGTCTTCGGGCCGCAGCCGATGCCGTTCCCGATCTTCATCACCTTCTTCGCGCTGGTCATGTTCCAGTTCGGCTGGATCGGCTCGAACTTCAACTCGCTCGCCATGGAGCCGCTCGGCCATCTCGCCGGCACGGCTTCTTCGGTGATCGGCTTCATGAGCACGGTCGGTGGCGCATCGATCGGCGCCATGATCGGCCAGTCCTTCAACGGCACGGCGACGCCGATGATCGTGGGCTACTTCGTCGTCTCGTTGATCGGCATCGTTTTCGTGCTGATCGCCGAAAAGGGCCGGCTGTTCAGAGCGCAGCATGCGCCGCTGTCGAAGGACGCATCGCTTTCCAGCTTCACTGATATCGGACACTGATATCAGGCCCCATACCGGGACTGAAGCTCTCAGACACGTCAGGCGACGGGCATCCTGGTAGGAACCCGTCGCATCCCGCATTCATGCGGCCGCGTTTTCGGCCGTTCTTACGTCATTCAGGGGGATTCGAATGACTCCGACACATAAACCGCACACGGAAAACCAGGGCTCGGCCCGCATCGGCATGGGCTTTGTCGAGTTCGTGGTGACCATCGCCATCATGACCGCCAGCATCGCCATGGCGATCGACAGCATGCTGGCGGCTCTGCCCAGCATCGGCCATTCGCTTGGTGTGACCAACAGCAATGACACGCAGCTCGTTATCGGCGTGTTCTTCTTAGGCTTCGGCGCCTCGCAGATCATCTTCGGCAGCCTGTCGGATGCCTTCGGCCGCCGCAACATCCTGCTCGGCGGCCTGGCCTGCTATATCCTCGGCATGTTTGCGGCGGCCGCCACCGGCAGCTTCGAAATGCTGCTGATCATGCGTTTCGTCCAGGGCATCGGCGGCGCGGCCGTGCGCATCACCACCATGGCAATCGTGCGTGACTGCTTCGGCGGCCGCGAGATGGCCCGCGTCATGTCCTATGTCATGATCGTCTTCATGATCGTGCCGATCGTTGCCCCCTCGGTTGGCCAGCTGATCATTACCTATGCCGAATGGCACTGGATCTTCATCCTGCTCGGCATCGTCGCCTCGATCCTCTTCGTATGGGCGCTTCTGCGCCTGAAGGAATCCCTGCCACCGGACGAGCGTATTCCGCTCTCCTTCGCCGCTGTCGGCGACGGCTTCAAGACGGTTCTGACCAACCGTATCACCTGCGGCTACATGATCGGCTTGACCATGTTCACCGGCGTCATCAGCGCCTATGTGATCTCGGTGCAGCAGGTCTTCGGCGAGGTCTACGGCCTCGGCGACTGGCTGCCGATCGCCTTTGCGGCAACGGCGGGCGGCATTGCCGTTGCCAACTTCCTGAACGGCATGCTGGTGCGCAGCTTTGGCATGCGCCGTATCTCGCATGCCGCCATGCTGCTTTTCACCATCATCTCGGCAATCGGCTTCGTCGCGGCGCTTGGCGGCACGCCGGCCTTCTCCTTCTCCTATGCGCTCTTTTCGATCCTCCTGATGATGTTTGCCGTGATCGCTACCAATTTCACGGCCATCAGCCTGGAGCCGATGGGCAATCTCGCCGGCACGGCAACGGCCGTGACGGGCTTCGTGTCGACGACCTTCGGCGCCCTTCTCGGCGGCGGAGTCGGCCAGCTCTTCAACGGCACCGTCCAGCCGCTTTTCGGCGGCTTCGCGGTCTTCGGCGCCGTTACCGTCGTCATGGTGCTCTGGGCCGAAAAGGGCAAGCTTTTCACCCATCCCGGTGACAGCCCGCAGATCGAACCCGGCGCCGTTCACATGTAATGCTGCTTGAGAGCTAAGACTGGAAGATCCCGATGAGCCGTTTCTGGAGCCCCATTGTTCAATCCCTGACGCCTTACGTGGCGGGCGAACAGCCAGTCATCGACGGCCTGGTCAAGCTGAACACCAATGAGAATCCCTACGGCCCATCGCCGCGTGCGCTGGCGGCGATCTCGGAAGCGGTCAACGACACGCTGCGCCTCTATCCCGAGCCAACCGGTTTGAAGCTGCGCAAGGCGATCGCCGCAAGCCATGATCTCGATCCCGGCCAGGTCTTCGTTGGCAACGGCTCGGATGAGGTTCTGGCGCATACCTTCCAGGCGCTGCTGAACCACGATCTGCCCCTGCTCTTCCCCGACGTCACCTACAGCTTCTACCCGACCTATTGCGGCCTCTACGGCATCGATTTCCGCGAGATCCCGCTCGACGAAAAGATGATGGTACGAACCGAGGATTACCGCCAGCCCTGCGGCGCTATCATCCTGCCGAATCCGAACGCGCCGACCGGCACCGCGCTGCCGCTCGCAGCGATCGAGGCGATGGTTGCGGAGCATCCGGATCAGGTCCTCGTCATCGATGAAGCCTATGTGGATTTCGGCGGCGAGAGCGCCATCCCGCTCGTCCGGAAATATCCGAACCTGCTCGTCATCCAGACCTTCTCGAAATCACGTGGCCTTGCCGGCCTGCGCGTCGGCTTCGCCGTCGGCCAGCGGCCGTTGATCGACGCGCTGGAGAGGGTCAAGGACAGCTTCAATTCCTATCCGCTGGACAGGCTGACGCAGGCTGGTGCAACGGCCGCTTGGGAAGATCGGGACTGGTTCCAGAAACATTGCGATCTGATCATCGCAAGCCGCGAGCGCTTGACCGCCGCCGTCGGCAAACTCGGCTTCAAGGTCTTGCCCTCCTCCGCCAATTTCGTCTTCGCCCGCCACGCCACCCGCGGCGGCGCGGAAATTGCTGCGGAACTGCGAAAGCGCGCTGTCCTAGTCAGGCACTTCCGTAAGGAGCGCATCGAGGATTTCCTGCGCATCACCATCGGCACCGATGCCGAATGCGACAAGCTTCTGGACGCGCTGAAGCAGATATTGGTCTGAGCTGAAGCTCAGACCGTGAAGACCTCGCGGCGCAGGATGTCCCAGCTTTCCTTGTCCGGCGTGATCAGCAGGCCGCCGGTCACATGATGCGGCTGATAGGCCGAGCCGTCGAAGCGGGCGGCATAGGCACCGGCTTCCTGACTGATCAAAGTGCCAGCCAGATGATCCCAGGGCATCAGCTTGTTGTACATCAGGTAATGCACATGCCCGCCGGCAAAGGTGCGGTATTCATGGGCCGCACAGCGGTAGTTGGTGAGGAAGCGCACCTTCGCGAGATTGCCGAGGATCTCTGCGCGCTTCTCCTGCGGCAGGTAGCCGGTGGAGGCCATGCCGACCATCTGGTCGAGCGCGACAGGCTCTGCGACCGTCAGCCGCTGCGCTTCGCCGTCTGGACGGCGCAGCCAGGCGCCGCCACCCTTCTCGGCCATGACCCAGTCGTCGCCCATCGGATCATAGATGATACCGGCAACGGTCTCGCCCTTGGATACGACCGAGGCCATGACGCCGAAGGCCGGAATGCCTGACGCGAAGTTGAACGTGCCGTCGACGGGATCGACGACGATGGCGAGATCGGCACCTTCGAGTTTGTCGAGAAGTGCTGCATCGGCGGCAACCGATTCTTCGCCGATGAAGAGCGCCTCCGGCCAGAGGCGCGCGGCCTCGACCTTCATCATTCTTTCGGCCTGCTCATCGGCCTCGGTGACTAGGTCGGTCGCTTCCGTCTTGGCGCGCACGTCACTGCTGCCCAGCCGGCGAAAGCGCGGGAGGATCTCGGCTTTCGCTGCCTGCCGCAGGAGATCGGCAAGCTTCATCGTGTCTACGGCAGTCGTCATGGCACTTTCCCCTCGGTTTATCGGTGGCCGATGATATCGCTGCGGATCATCTCCCAGCTTTCCCTGTCGGGAGCCGAGATGATGCCGCCGGAAATCTCGCCCGGTCTATAAGGCGTTCCGTCGAATTTGGCCGTATGGCCGCCGGCTTCCTCATGCGTCAGCACGCCGGCAAGATGATCCCACGGCATCAGCTTCGGATGGCCGATGAAATGCAGCTTGCCGGACGAGACCATCCAATATTCATAGGCGGAGCAGTTGAAGGCGAAGGTCATGCGGATCTTCGCCATGTTGCCGGCAACGCGCGAACGGTCCGGTTCCTCCATATGGCTGCAGGCCATGGCGCCGATCATGCGGTTAAGCTCGATCGGCTCCGCCACCTTCAGGCGGACAGGCTCGCAATCACGCTTCTGCTGGAAGGCGCCGGCGCCCTTGAGGGAAACGACTGTATCGCCAAGGGCCGGATCGTGAATGATGCCGGCAACCGTCTCGCCCTTGACGGTCACGGCCAGAATGGTGCCGAAGACAGGCAGGCCGGCCGCAAAATTGAAGGTGCCGTCGACCGGGTCAATCACGAAGGCAAGATCGGCATCGGCAAGCGCTGGCACGACGGAACGATCCGCCTCATAAGCTTCTTCGCCGACGATGAGGGCGCCGGGAAAGCGCTCGCGGATCGCCGCCGTCAGATAGGCCTCGGAGCGCAGGTCGGCCTGCGTGACGAGATCGACGGAAGATGTCTTTTCGGAAACATTGGCCGCAGCCGCATTGCGGAAGCGCGGCATGATCTCTTCTTCGGCGACATGCCGGAGGCAATCGCCGAGAAACTCTATGTCATTGTCTGAGAAAATCATTTTGGACTCGTTGCATGGATCTGCAGAGGCTCATAGCAAGTCCATTATGACGTTTGGGTGACGTTCAGCGCAGAAAAGTCGAAAAGTTTCGGATCAAGCAGATGCGATGGGTTCACATGCGCGAGCGCGCGCAGCATCGTGTCCTTGCGGCCGGGCATGCGCCGCTCGATATCGGCAAGCATGTCCTTCATCGCATTGCGCTGCAAACCGTCCTGCGAGCCGCAGAGATCGCAGGGAATGATCGGAAACTGCATGGCAGTCGCGAATTTCGCCATATCGTCCTCGGCGCAATAGGCGAGCGGCCGCAGCACCATCAGGTTGCCTTCATCATTCAGAAGCTTCGCCGGCATGGCGGCGAGCCGGCCGCCATGGAAGAAGTTCATGAAAAAGGTTTCGAGAATGTCCTCGCGGTGATGGCCGAGCACGAGTGCATCGCAGCCCTCTTCCTTGGCAATGCGGTAGAGATTGCCGCGGCGCAGGCGCGAGCAGAGCGAACAGTAGGTGGCCCCCTCCGGCACCTTCTCCTTCACGATCGAATAGGTGTCGCGATATTCGATGCGGTGTTTGACGCCGATCTTGGAGAGGTATTCCGGTAGCACATGCTTCGGGAAGTTCGGCTGACCCTGGTCGAGATTGCAGGCGATCAGTTCCACCGGCAGCAGCCCGCGCCATTGCAGGTCGAGCAGCAGCGCCAGCAGCCCGTAGGAATCCTTGCCGCCGGAAATGCCGATCAGCCAGCGCTTCTGGTCCTTCAGCATGTCGAAGTCTTCGAAGGCCTGACGCACCTGCCGCAGCAGGCGCTTGCGCAGCTTGTTGAAGGAGACCGAAGGCGGCGCGTCGGCAAACAGCGTATGGCCGATGCCGGCTTCAGCCGTTTCCAGATCGTCGGCAATATTGGCTGCGATATTCATCTTCTTACCCGTCTGATGTGCGCGTCCTGCTTAGCAGAAAGCCGCAGGCCAACCCAGCCTCAATCGCCGAAAACCGACCAGCCGGTGCGGGCTGCCAGCATTTCCAGCGCCACGGCACCAAGCTGCGAATTGCCGACCTTGTTCAGCCCCGGCGACCACACTGCAATCGAGGCGATGCCCGGCGCCACGGCAAAGATGCCGCCGCCGACGCCGCTCTTGCCCGGCAGGCCGACATGATAGGCGAAATCTCCTGAGCCATCATAGTGGCCGCAGGTCAGCATCAGCGCATTGATGCGTCGCGCCCGCTTCGGCGACACCACCGAATGGCCGGTCAGCGGATTGCTGCCGCGCGCAGCCAGGAACAGACCGGCACGGGCCAGCTGCTCGCAGGTCATCGAAAGCGCGCACTGGTGGAAATAGACGCCGAGCACATGATCGACCGGATGGTCGAGATTGCGGTAGGAGCGCATGAAGTTGGCGAGCGCGAAATTGCGATAGCCGGTCGCCGTTTCCGAACGCGCCACCTTATCGTCGATGGTGATGGATTCGTCGTCGGCGAGGTAACGCACGAAGCGCAGCAACTCGCCGATCGCCTCGCGCGGCGCATGGCCGGCCATGACGACATCACTGACGGCGATAGCGCCGGCATTGATGAAGGGATTGCGCGGGATGCCGTGCTCATGCTCGAGCTGGACGATGGAATTGAAGGCCGAGCCCGAGGGTTCGCGGCCGACCCGCTTCCACAGCCCCTCGCCCACCTTGCCGAGCGCCAGCGTCAGCATGAAGACCTTGGAAATGCTCTGGATGGAAAAGGCGACGTCGGCATGGCCGACGCTGTAGACCTTGCCGTCGACGGTAATGATCGACATGCCGAACTGGTTCGGATCGATCTTGGCAAGTTCGGGAATGTAATCCGCGACCTTGCCCTCGCCGATGCGGGGCGTCAGCTCCTTGTAGATGCTGTCGAGGACTGCCTGCAAATCCATGATGGCTTCTCTCCAGAGAACAAAAAAGCCGCCTTGGAGGGCGGCTTTTCTGTATGCGAAAACGCCTCTCGCTGATTAGCGAGAATAGAATTCGACGACCAGGTGCGGTTCCATGACAACCGGGTACGGAACGTCGGCAAGCGTCGGAACGCGTGCGAAAGTGGCAACCATCTTGTTATGGTCGACTTCGACGTAATCAGGAACGTCACGCTCTGCGAGCGAAACCGATTCCAGAACCGTAACGAGCTGCTTGGAACGTTCACGAACTTCGATGACGTCGCCGGCCTTGCAACGGTAAGAACCGATGTTGACGCGCACGCCGTTGACCGTAACGTGGCCATGGTTGACGAACTGACGGGCAGCAAAGACCGTCGGAACAAACTTGGCGCGGTAGACGATCGCGTCGAGGCGGGACTCCAGAAGACCGATCAGGTTTTCCGAGGTATCGCCCTTGCGGCGGTCAGCTTCAGCGAAGATCGCACGGAACTGCTTCTCGCGCAGGTCACCGTAGTAACCCTTCAGCTTCTGCTTGGCGCGCAGCTGCACACCGAAGTCGGAAAGCTTGCCCTTGCGGCGCTGGCCGTGCTGGCCCGGGCCGTATTCGCGGCGGTTCACCGGGGACTTCGGACGGCCCCAGATGTTTTCGCCCATACGGCGGTCGATCTTGTACTTGGACGATTCGCGCTTGCTCATCGTATTTCCTTTCAAAAAGTTAGGACGGTTTGTTGCCAAACCGCGCGAAGGAAACACGCCCTCCTTTGATCTCGTTTCCGAGACCCGACAGGATCTTTCCATTCGCGAACGGACAGGATCCACGGGACATGTCAAATGAAACACCGGACATTGCTGCCCGGTGCTGGGGCGGTCTTTAGGGATAAGTCACAGGATTGTCAAACAGAATCTGCCGCAGCAAGCCCGTACTCGCCCGCCCGTTCCAGCGAACCGGCAAGTTTACGCAAGAGCGCGGCCAGCGCCCGACGCTCGTCCTCGTCCAGCCCTTCGAGATGGCAGAGTTCCCGCTTCATGTCTTCGCGGAAGGCGGATTCGGCACGGCGGATGCCCTCCTCCGTCAGCGCCACCTCGAAGCTGCGCTTGTCTCCGGCAGAGCGCTCGCGCCGGATGAGCCCGGATTTCTCCAGCCTGTCCAGCCGGTGCGTCAGCCCGCCCGAGGAGATCATCAGAAGACTGTAGAGCTCCGTCGGGATCATTCTGTATGGCGGCCCAGCGCGCCGGATCGTCGCTATCACGTCAAACTCCCCGCGATCGAGATCGAATTCCGAGAATGTCGCCTCGATGGATGGCCGCACCAGATTAGAGATCCGGTAGATGCGTCCGAGAATGCTCATCGGCGTCGTATCGAGATCGGGCAGCTCTTCCGCCCAGAGAGCGCGCAGCCGGTCGACATGGTCTCGCTTTTCCATGGTTACTCCAAAACTATCTTGACGAGAAGATAAATTGGGAAGATTATCTTCTCGTGAAGATAAATATAGCGAACCTGCAGCGTGATCCAAGGAGGAAATCGTGTTCCATGTCAGACCGCGTGAAAGCCAGCAGCAGTTCGCCAATCGCACCATCCGTTTCGAGGGCGGTGATTACGGCGCGCCGGTCTCGATCTTCCTGATCGACAACGAGCCTGGCCAGGGGCCGGACCTGCATGTTCACCCCTACACGGAAATGTGGATCGTCCGCTCCGGCAAGGCGCGCTTCACCGTTGGCGAGGAGACGCTGGAGCCCAGTGTCGGCGATATCGTCATCGTCAATGCCGAGACGCCTCACTGCTTCAAGAATGTCGGAACGACGCGGTTGGAGCTCACCTGCATCCATGCCAGCACCGAAATCATCCAGAGCTGGGTCTGAACAGGCCTATTCTGCGGCGCTCTTCAGAAAATCGCTGTCGGGCGCATCGGCCGAGCCCGGCGCGGTCTCAGCCTGCAGGTCCGGAAAGGCAACGATGCGCTTGCCGCTGAAATCCGTGTGCACGACGATGAGCCCCTGCTCCTCGAAATAACCGAGCAGCCGGCGCGCGCGCCGGGCCGAATGCGTGCCGTAAGCACGGGCGATACGGGCGTCCGAAGGGCAAGCCTCGCCGCCGATCGCAGCCTTCGCCATCATCAGGAAGACGCCCTGCAGATCGTCGGTGACGCCGTTCGACAGCGAAAGTGCCGTCGCCCACGCTTCGCCTGCCGCCATTTCGGGATCGACGCCAGAGCGCGAAACCGCGACGCGCCGTCGGAATTCCGGCAGCGACATCGGCGGACCGGGAACGCGGCGCATCCGCAGCCGCACCAGGAATTCCTGATAGAGTACCGCATCGGTCCGGAAGCCGGAGCCCGGATCGTCGAGGATTTCGGCGAGCACGCCGGCAAGCCGTTCCTCACGCTCTTCTGCCGAGATTTCCGGCTGGGCCACACGCGGCTCGGAAGCCTGCAACGGTGCTGCTGATGGCGTCGAGCGTGACAGTTCGGCAAGGATATCTGTGGTCGGGCGTGGTGCCGGCGGCGTACGCCGTACCATCGGCCGCTGGAATTCTTCCGGGTGGGGCGTGAAGATCAGGTCTTCCACATCCTGCGGCGCATCCGGCAGCGGCATCAGCTTCGGGCTGGAAGAGCGCGCCGAGGTCTCGACATTGCCGATCTGGATCGGCAGCGGGCGGCGCGACAAGGCCGGGCCGAGCGCCACGAAATGACCGCGCTTGAGATCTCGGAACATTTCCGCCTGGCGGCGGTCCATGCCGAGCAGGTCTGCGGCGCGCGCCATGTCGATATCGAGGAAGGTGCGGCCCATCAGGAAGTTCGAGGCTTCGGCCGCGACGTTCTTGGCAAGCTTGGCAAGACGCTGCGTGGCGATGACGCCCGCAAGCCCGCGTTTACGTCCGCGGCACATCAGGTTGGTCATGGCGCCAAGCGAGGCCTTGCGCGCATCTTCCGACACGTCGCCGCCGACAGAGGGCGCAAACATCTGCGCTTCGTCGACCACGACGAGAACAGGATACCAATATTCGCGATCGGCATCGAACATGCCGTTGAGGAAGGCGGCAGCGGCCCGCATCTGCTGCTCGATATCGAGCCCTTCCAGCGTGAGAACGCAGGATACGCGGTGCTGGCGGATACGGTTGGCAATGCCGGCAAGCTCGGCCTCGGTGCGCTCGCCATCGACGACGACATGGCCGTACCGGTCGGAGAGCGTGACGAAATCACCTTCGGGATCGATGATGACCTGCTGCACCCATTGGGCGGATTGTTCCAGCAGACGGCGGAGGAGATGCGATTTTCCGGAGCCGGAGTTGCCCTGAACGAGCAGACGTGTCGCCAGCAGCTCCTCGATATCGAGCGTCGCCGGAGCGCCGGACGCCAGTCCCATATCGATGCCAACCTGCACGTCCAATTCCCCTTACAAATTCCCGGCCCGTCTCTAGCAGATTCGCAGGCACTGTTGTCGTCAAACCGTCAAGAACCCACAGGGAAAGTCAGCCCTGGGAAATAGGTTTTTACACCGCCTCGCGCTCGACGAGGCCGCCCGCCATCTCCTTCTGCGTCGGGATCAGCAAACGGGTGCAGAGCAGGCTGACGAAAAGCGGTACCAGCAAGACCGCAAGCCCCACACGCAAGCCCAGGAGTTCGCCGAGAAAGCCGATAATCGGCGGCCCGATGAGAAAGCCGCTCAGGGCTGCGAAGGAAAGTGTCGCAACGCTTGACGCAGGCGGCCGATCAGTCAGCGAGGCGACGGCCGTCACCGCAAGCGGAAATCCGACCGAAACGCCGACACCGACAGCGGCAAAGCCGATGAGGGCAAGCGGTGTCGCCGGCGCAAGGAGAACGACGAGCATGCCGACAAGCGAGGCGATGCCGCAGCCGCGGGCAATGGCAACCGCGCCGAAACGGCCTTTCATGTAATCACCGCTGAAGCGCCCCGCCGCAACCATGAAGGCAAAAACCGAATAACCGAGGCCGGTTTGCGCGCCCGCGGCATTCATGACATCGCGGAGGTAGACCGCCGACCAATCGGCGATCGCACCTTCGGTCATCGTCACACCGAAGACGAAGGCGCAGATCCCGAGCAGGGCAAGACTGGGCGGCTTGAAGCCGGTCTTTACCTGCGAATTCTCCTCGTGGTGACTTTCCGGCAATTTCGGCAGGCGCAGGCTGGCAATCAGCCCGGCCGGCAGGATAACGATCGCTGTGATCAGGATCGACCAGTGCGGTGAAAGCCCTATGGCTATGGCGCCAACGCCGATCAGGCTGCCGACCATGATGCCGAGGCTCCAGAAGCCATGGCAGCGGCTCATGATGATCAGCCCCGTCGCCTTCTCCGTCACATCGGCCTCGACATTCATGCCGAGTTCTACCGTCGAGAGCGCGACCCCGACGATCATCAAGGCAAAGAATAGAAGCACGGCGCTGGGCGCGAAGGCTGGCAGTGAAACCACGGCAAGAAAGAAGATGAAACCATAGATGATCGCCATGCGCCCGCCGATGCGCGAGACGAGGCGGCCGGCAAACGGCAGGGTGATCAGCGTGCCGATCGGCAATCCCAGAAGGGCAACGGCGAGATCGGCGGTGCCGAGTTCAAGCTTCGCCTGGATATCGGGAATCCGCGGCAACCAGGCGCCAAAGGCTATCGGTTGCAGAAAGAAGATCAGCATGACAAGTCTTTGCAGCGGCACGGCGCATCCCTTTACATCTTGAGCGCCAAACCCGCTCGCGATTCCCCGCGGAGATCTTGCGCGATGAGACAGGTGAAATAAAGCGCGTAGTGCCTTCTCAGGCGCTCAGCCCGAAACCCTGCATCAGCCGCCGGGTGGCAAAATCGGGATTGCCTGATGTAAAGACGGCAAAGTCGAAATTATCGGGGTGAACGGCGTCCGCCACCTGCGGTACCAGCGTGCGGGCGCGCCGCGCAATGGCTTCCGCAGGGTCCAGCCAGTCCACCGGCCAAGGCGCCAGCCTGCGGAATAGATTGGCCATGAACGGATAATGCGTGCAGGCAAGCACCACGATATCTGTCTTGCGGCCGTCCTTATCGACGAAGCATTGCTCGATCTCGGCCGTCACTGCTTCATCGGAAACGGCTTCACCCCGGATATAGGCCTCCGCCATGCGGGCCAGGTTTTCGGAACCGACGAGYCGCACATGGCATTGCTGCGCAAAGGACTGGATGAGATCGCGCGTATAGGCGCGCTTGACTGTGCCAGGGGTCGCAAGCACCGAGACGAGGCCGGAGCGCGTGCGCTCGGCAGCAGGCTTGATCGCCGGCACCGTGCCGACGAAGGTCATCTGCGGAAAGGCGGCGCGCAGATCCGCACCGACCAGCGTGAAGGCCGTGTTGCAGGCGATGATGCAGACTTCCGGATCRTAGTCTTCGAGCAGCTTGGCGAAGAGGCTGATGATGCGCTCCTTCAGCGCCTGCTCTTCCCAGCCGCCATAGGGAAAGCCGGCATCGTCCGCGATATAAATGAAGCCGCGTTCTGGCATCAGCACACGTGCCTCGCGCAGCACGGTCAGCCCGCCTATGCCTGAATCGAAGACGAGGACGGGTTTCAGCTCATTCGTCGGCGCTGTCATCGGTGGGCGCACCCTTGGCGGATCGAGTGGAACCGCCCTTGCGCGGACTGTCGCGCGAAAAGCGGTCGAGGGAGGAGATGACGCCGCGCAACACGCTGATTTCCTGTTCCGTGAACGCTCGGCGGGAGAGAACTGCGCGCAGGTTGTCGACCATTTTCGGCTTTTTCGAGGGCGGATGGAAATAGTTGCGTGAATCCAACGCCTCTTCCAGCTGGTCGAACAGCCCGAAAAGCTGCTCCTTGGTGGAGGGCCGCTGCTCGAGCGCCTGGAACGGCACCGCCTCCAGATCCTCCATGCCGGATTTCATCCACTCATAGGACATGAGCAATACCGCCTGGGCGATATTGAGCGAGGCAAAGGCGGGATTGACCGGGAATGTGACGATCTCATCGGCAAGCGCCACTTCCTCGTTCGTCAGCCCCCAACGCTCGCGCCCGAACAGGATGCCGGTGGCCTCACCTGCCCGGAACCGGCTGCGCAGGTTTGACGCGGCAAAGACCGGAGAGCGCACCGGCTTGTAATTGTCGCGGCTGCGCGCCGTCGTCGCATAGACGAAGTTGAGATCGGCAATCGCCTCTTCCAGCGTGTCGTACACCTTGGTGCCCTCGATCACGTGATCGGCCTTGGAGGCTGCGGCCTGCGCCTTCTCGTTCGGCCAGCCGTCGCGCGGGTTGACGAGCCGCAGATCGGCAAGGCCGAAATTCGCCATGGCGCGCGCCACCATGCCGATATTCTCGCCCATCTGCGGCTCGACCAGAATGATGACCGGCCCTTCGGCCAGAAGTTGACGCTCGCTGTTCGTACCCGCCATGTGCCTATTTGTCTTCCTATTCCTGATTTACGGGCGCAATAGCTTTGCCGGCTGCAAACGGCAAGTCCTGCGTCTCCGTTGGGTAGAGCCGCTCCAGCGTCGAGCCGATCATTTCCACCGCCAGCCGAGCGCCCTCCCGCCAGAGCGGCAGGTGCCTGCCGGTCGGCCGCATCTGCTTTCGGGTGATGAGGAAACACTCCGAGCCGCGCGGCGCAACCGTGTCCAGCATGCTGATATCGGCAGCGATCCTGCGTTTCAGATCGTCATCGACGGCATCGGCCGTGTGGTTTCGTGCCAGAATGCGCGACCAGTACGTGACCGACAGGAAGATTGCCAGCGTCTGGCGGATCTGTCCCGGCCTGGTGACAATGGACCAGGTAGAGCCGAGCGGGCGTGCGGCGAGCGTTATGTCGCGGTAGCAGGCATCGACCTTCTGCGAGATGACGATGAGTTCGGGCTGGCTCTTCTTGTCCGATACGTCCGATAGCAGCTCCTTCAGGGCCTCGAACCACTTGGCGACCGCCGTATCGAGCGCACCGCGCGTGCGCGCCGGCAGGACGAGGAAGGCGACCAGCGTTCCCGCGACCGCGCCGATGACCGTTTCCTCAAGTCGCAGTTTCAGGAGATCGAAGGTCAGGACACCCATCATGCCATAGACCAGGCAGAGCACGATCGAGATGAAGAAGGTCATCGTCGCATAGGAAATCTGCAGGAAATAGAAAGCAAGGAAAACGCAGGCGACCGAAACCAATAGCGCAATCGCCAAATGCTGGGTCAGCAATGTCGCAAGCACCAGGCCGAAGGCAATTCCGAGCAGGGTACCGATCGATCGCTGCAGCGCCTTGATGGCAGTGTCACCGCGCGAATTGGTGTTGGTGAAGACAAGGAAGGAGGCGAGCACCGCCCAGAACCAGCGCTCGCGCGACAAGGCGAGCCCCAGCGTCATCGCAATCGCCGCTGCCAGCGTGATCTGCAGGGCCGAGCGCATCAGCGGGTTTCTGAACGAAAAATCGATAGTGGAAGGTGCGCTGGACTCTTCAATCGAGGCGATCTCGGCGAAATCCGACCTGCGTCCGGCATCGATCGTTTCTGCGAGCTGCCTGCGCGCAGCTGCGAGCCAGAGGAGCGCACGTGCCGTCTCTCCCTGCGGCTGGCCCTCCATGTCGGCGACCGCCTTCTCCTCAGCCGAAAGCACCGCCTTGTCATCCTCGATCACGGCATGGATGAGTGCAAAGGGCGGCGCACTCTGATAGCCCAGCACGATGGCGCTTTCCGTCGCCAGATGCGCATCGAACAACCGGATCGCCAGTTCCGCGGCCGGTGCGGAAGCGCCATCGAAGACGCCGCCGGGCGGACGCGGAATGAAGCTCTCGGCCATCAGCACCACTTCCTTCAGCCGGTCTTCCAGCTGGCGCAGCTCCTGCCGGTCGGCCTCATCGACCTTTCCATCCGCCGCAAGGGCGGCAAGCTTGAAGAGGATCTGGTTGATGCGGCCCCGCACGCTCTCCAGTGAGCGCAGCAGATCGCGCCGCCAATTGTCGGGCAAAAGCACCGCCCTCACCCAATGGCTGACAAGCGCCGAGACAACAGGGCCGATCAAGACGACAGGCAATTCGCCGATCGTCGGGTGGAAGTAGGAGCCCATGAAATAGGAGGTGAAGGCGAACATGCCGATAGCAAAGCCACGCGGGCCATAAATGCGCGCAGATGAGGCCAGGAAGATCACCACGAGGAAGATGAAGTCCGAAAGGTAGCGCTGCGATTCAAGCGCGGCTGCAATGCCGACGACGACGAGGCTTGCAAGACAGCCGAGCAGCCTTGTGATGAGCTGGCGCGTCGAGCCCTTGTCGCGCACCGCGACCCCGCCTTCGATCGACAGAACGATTCCGAGACCATAGGACGCGATCGGCAGCGGCACGATGAGCATGTGGATCAAAAGCAAGATTGCGAAGGAGAGCACGATCGACAGCGTGACACGCGTGCCCATGCGCAGGCGCGAAAGCGCCGGGTCATTGGCAAGCAGCCAGTCTCGGAACTCAAAGCCGGAAATCACCCTTGCCAGTCCTCATGCGCCGGATGTGGCGAACCCGAGAGCGAGATACCGCCGCCTCGACAAAAATCAAATCACACCAATATGATGATTGCCAAGTGTCATCAGCCGCCCTGGAGAGTCGCCAGTCGGTGACCTCATCAGGGTCATTCGCCGTTGGCGATTTGCACCATGGCTTCCTTGAGCGAGATCGGCCCCTGCCCCTCTTCGCCTTGGATCATGATATCGTCGATGACGGCTTTGCCCGCTTCCTCGATCACCTCGAAACGCACGGTCGTGAAGGCGTCTCTGTTGGGTGCGCCTTCCATGCATGTCGCAGCCTTGAACTTCACCGTCACCTCGGTTGTGCCATTTGTCGGCTGGCCGCTTTCGATGGAGAGGTCCTGCAGCGGGCAGGCATCCTGACCGTTGACGATCACGTCATAGTCGAAGGGCGAAATGCCATCTTCGTCGGCCGCCGGATTCTTGGCGGCGTCCTTGTATTTGTCGCCGAAGTCCTTGCTGTAGAGCCGCGCGAGCCTGCTTTCTTCAAAAATATCGATCCAGTCACTGACATCGCTCGCCCAGTTCTTCTTCGTGTCGTCAATGATTTCCTTGACCGGCGCGGTCGCGTCGGCCGCAAGCGAAACGCCCGTCAGGACGGACGAGGCGGCAATGAGGCCGGCGAAGAGAACGGCGATCTTTTTCATGGCAAAATGTCCGGGACTCGGGGGCTTATGTGGCGGAGGTTAGCCATTTTCCCGCTCTTGGCAATGGCGGCAAAAACGTCACGTCCCTGCCCGTTCTGCTTTGCGTTCCCGGCTCACAATGCTATAGCGCTCCGGACCCACATCACCCACCCGGGGCATAGTCCCTTCCTAAGCTTACGAGGCAGATACATGAAGAAGATCAAGGTCGCCAATCCCGTCGCCGATCTCGACGGCGATGAAATGACTCGCATCATTTGGCAGCTCATCAAGGACAAGCTGATCCATCCGTATCTCGACCTCGACATCGACTATTTCGACCTTTCGGTTGAAAACCGCGACGCCACCAACGACCAGGTAACGGTCGATGCCGCCAACGCGATCAAGAAGTACGGCGTCGGTATCAAGTGCGCGACCATCACCCCGGACGAAGCCCGCGTGAAGGAATTCAACCTCAAGGAAATGTGGAAGAGCCCGAACGGCACGATCCGCAACATCCTCGGCGGCGTCATCTTCCGCGAGCCGATCATCTGCCGCAACGTTCCCCGCCTCGTTCCGGGCTGGACGAAGCCGATCGTCGTCGGCCGTCACGCTTTCGGCGACCAGTACCGCGCAACCGATTTCAAGTTCCCCGGCAAGGGCAAGCTGACGATCAAGTTCGTCGGCGAAGATGGCACCGTCATCGAGAAGGAAGTCTTCAACGCGCCGGGCGCCGGCGTTGCCATGGCCATGTACAACCTCGATGAATCGATCCGCGAATTCGCCCGCGCCTCGATGATGTACGGCCTGATGCGCAAGTGGCCGGTCTACCTGTCGACCAAGAACACCATCCTCAAGGCCTATGACGGCCGCTTCAAGGACATCTTCGAAGAAGTCTTCGAGACCGAATTCAAGGATCAGTTCAAGGAAGCCGGCATCACCTACGAACACCGCCTGATCGACGACATGGTCGCTTCCGCGCTGAAGTGGTCGGGCGGCTACGTCTGGGCCTGCAAGAACTACGATGGCGACGTTCAGTCCGACACGGTTGCCCAGGGCTTCGGCTCGCTCGGCCTGATGACCTCCGTTCTCTTGACGCCCGATGGCAAGACGGTTGAAGCCGAAGCCGCGCACGGCACGGTTACCCGCCACTACCGCCAGCACCAGAAGGGCCAGGAAACCTCGACGAACTCGATCGCTTCGATCTTCGCCTGGACCCGCGGTCTCGCACACCGCGCCAAGCTCGACGACAATGCCGAACTCGCCAAGTTCGCCTCAACGCTCGAAAAGGTCTGCGTCGACACCGTCGAAGCCGGCTTCATGACCAAGGATCTGGCGCTGCTCATCGGTCCCGATCAGCCGTGGCTCTCCACCACCGCTTTCCTCGACAAGATCGACCAGAACCTGCAGGCCGCAATGGCCTGAGCCCTGCTCAGATAGAAATCGAAAAACCCGGCCCTTGTGCCGGGTTTTTTTGTCAGGCGAAATTGGCTTTTGCCACTAAATTAGCAGTTACTTTAAAAAGTAAGCTTCGCGTAAGTTGCAAGGCCTATTCAGATACTCGCTACAACATCGGCCTGAAAATCGGAATCGATTTTCGGAAAGCCTGATGCGTAGATTCAAAAAACTAGAGCGTCCTTAGTGCGTCCAAATGGACGCACGGCGCTCTAAGCATGGAGGTTCTGATGGCCAAGAAGAGTTTTGTCCCCGAATTTCTGCAGCTTGTAAGGCTCCTCGCGCGACGCGAGGGCCAGGATATGATTGTTTTTTATCTTGATCTTGCTTTGCTTGAGACCCAGACCCAGACCCAGCACTACAATCAGCGCTGGCGGTGCCCTCCCGGCCGGACTGCTGGAGTTGACGCGCCGCCGGCGACAGAGGTCATCCCTCGCGCGGCCGTGAAGACGCCCCCTTCTCCGAGGGTTGAAATCTCCCGCGCCAGCGCTACGAAAAGAGCATGGGAAAGAGGAGAGCAGGATGACCGAGGAAATCACCTTCTACACGAACCCGATGTCGCGCGGCCGGATAGCGCGGTGGATGCTGGAAGAAACCGGCGTGCCATATCATACCGAAATCCTGACATTCGGCGGGACGATGAAGGGCCCGGACTATCTGTCCGTCAACCCGATGGGCAAGGTGCCGGCGATCCGTCATGGGAAGACGATCGTGACGGAATGCGCGGCAATCTGTGCGTATCTTGCGGACACGTTTCCGCAGGCAAGGCTCGGCCCGCAGCCCGATGAGCGGGCCGATTACTACCGCTGGATGTTCTTCGCCGCCGGGCCGCTGGAAGCTTCCGTCACGCTGAAGGCGCTCGGCTTCGAGATCCCGCAGGAGCGGCTGCGCATGGCCGGCTGCGGCTCCTTCGGTGACGTCATGGGCACGCTGGAAAAGGCGGTTTCGGCCGCCTCCCCCTATATTGCCGGAAGCCGCTTCACGGCGGCTGACGTCTATGTCGGCTCGCATATCGGCTGGGGTCTCGCTTTCGGCAGTATCGAAAAGCGCCAGGCCTTCGTCGATTATTTTGGCCGCCTCGCCGAACGCGATGCCTACAAGCGGGCAACGGCGTTGGATGATGAGGCGGCGAAAGCCATGCAGGCGGCCTGAAAGCAATTCCAGCAAAAGTGTACAGCGGTTTTGCGTCCGGAATTGCGTAAAGAAAAGAGCTGATCAGGCTAGAGGCATGTAGATATCCGTCCGCAGCTCGGTCGGCGCGACCTCGCGCGGATTGTTGAGATATTCCTCGAACATGACGCGATCCCGGATCTGCCGGCCGGATGCCGGCAGCCACTGGGCGTAGAGCCATTGGTAGGCCTTGTACATATCGGCATAGGGCCCCTTGTGATGCAGCACGGCATAGTCGCCGCCCTCCACCACGCGCCGCTCCAGCGGTGCGTTGGCGGTCGTCTCTTCGCCGACCGCGACACAGGCGACGGAGCGCAACTTCTCGGGCTGCACGAGATCGGGATCGTCGAGATAGACGCCGATCATTCGCATATCGGGTTTTGCGAGCCCGCGGGCATAGAGCGTACCGAACAGCGTCTCGAAGGCCTTGCCGATCTCCATATAGGAGCCGGTACGGGGAACGCCGACCAATTCGAGCGGCGGGATGGTTTTCAGGCTTACGTCAAACATGGTTTTCACCTTTCCGGAGATTGAGGGTTCGAACTGCGTGTGGCTTCCCTCTTTCCGGTAGCGTGCCGGCGGCATTCCATAGACCGATTTGAATATGCGGTTGAAGGACTGGAGATTGGGATAGCCTGATCGCTTCGCAATCTCGGCGACCGCCAGTTCCGTGCGGACGATATCGCCCGCCGCGCGATGCAGCCGCAGCCGCTTGACGGTTGCCGCCAGCGTCTCGCCGTAAATCGCCCGATAGATCCGGTGCCAGTGATAGCTCGACAGGCAGGCGATCTCGGCCAGCCGCTCCATATCCAGATCCTCGTCGAGATGATCGTGGATATAGGCCGAGACCCGTCTCAGACGGTTCTCGTAGAGCGCCCATGCCGTTTCACCTGTCATATCAAACCCTTTGCTATTCGATCGGCTGCAGCAAACCATAGCCTGATTTGACAAATCCTGCTGACTTGCCGGGAAACGCAAGCGGCCTGCCCTTTCGTCATCCTCGGGCTTGTCCCGAGGATCTACAGCGGATCACAGCAGATCCTCGGGACAAGCCCGAGGATGACGTTGAGTAAAAGGCGGCGTTCGCCCAAAACAAAAGGCGGGAACATGTCCCGCCTTTGCTTTCAATCCATGTCAGAAATTCAGCCTGCAATCGCTGCTGCAACAGCCTCAAGCGCCTCATCAGCCTTGGCTCCATCAGGGCCGCCGGCCTGCGCCATATCAGGACGACCGCCGCCACCCTTGCCGCCGAGCGCTGCGGAGGCAACGCGCACCAGATCGACCGCACTGAAACGATCCACGAGATCGGGCGTCACGGCAACGACAGCACTTGCCTTGCCATCTTCGGACACGCCGATTAGCGTCACCACGCCGGAGCCGATGCTGGCTTTGCCGTCATCGGCGAGGCCCTTGAGATCCTTCGGGTCGACGCCGGCCACGGCCTTGCCGAGGAACTTCACGCCGGCGACGTCGCGCACGGCATCGGCAGAACCGCCCTGCCCGCCGCCCATGGCGAGCTTGCGCTTGGCATCGGCCAGTTCCTTTTCGAGCTTGCGGCGCTCGTCCATCAGTGCCTCGACGCGCGACAGCACTTCCGACGGCTGCACCTTCAGCGAGGCGGCAAGCGTCTTCACGCGATCGTCCTGTTCGGCGAGATATTCGCGCGCCGATTCACCGGTCACCGCTTCGATACGGCGAACGCCGGCACCGACGGCGCTTTCGCCGAGGATGCGCACGAGCCCGATCTGGCCGGTCGCCGACACATGCGTGCCGCCACAGAGCTCGACCGAATAGGGCCTGTTGGCCTTGGCACCATGCAGACCCGTACCCATCGAAACAACACGCACTTCATCGCCATACTTCTCGCCGAACAGCGCCATGGCGCCTTCCGCGATGGCATCATCGACGCTCATCAAGCGGGTCGTCACGGGCGCATTCTGCAGAATGATCTCGTTTGCCATTTCTTCGACGACCTTGAGTTCTTCCGCCGTCATCGGCTTCGGATGCGAGACGTCGAAACGCAGGCGCTCGGGAGCGACCAGCGAACCCTTCTGGGCGACGTGGGTGCCGAGCACTTCACGCAGCGCCTCATGCAGAAGATGGGTTGCCGAGTGATTGGCGCGCAGGCGCGAGCGACGTGCATGATCGACCGTCAGCACGACCGCATCACCGGCCTTGATCACACCTTCAATGACCGTACCCAGATGCACGAACAGGCCTTCACCCCTCTTCTGCGTATCCGAAATCTCGATCTTGCCGTGGTCGGACGAGATCACGCCCGTATCGCCCATCTGGCCGCCGGACTCGCCGTAGAATGGCGTCTGGTTGACGACGACCTGCACCTTGTCGCCGACCTTGGCTTCGTCGGCAACGGCGCTGTCCTTGACGATCGCCTGGACGACGCCTTCAGCCGTTTCGGTGTCGTAACCGAGGAATTCGGTCGCGCCGTGTTTTTCCTTTAGCTCGAACCAGACGGTTTCCGTGGCCTTCTCACCGGAGCCGGCCCAGTGCGAACGTGCCTCGGCCTTCTGGCGCTCCATGGCATCGGTGAAGCCGGAGATATCGACGCCGATTTCGCGGGCGCGCAGCGCATCCTGCGTCAGGTCGAGCGGGAATCCGTAGGTGTCGTAGAGCTTGAAGGCGGTCTCGCCATCCAGCATGTCGCCCTTGGAAAGGTCGGTGGTCGCGTCTGACAGAAGTGACAGGCCACGCTCCAGCGTCTTGCGGAAGCGGTTTTCCTCGAGCTTCAGCGTTTCGGAGATCAACGCCTCGGCGCGCACCAGTTCCGGATAGGCGCGGCCCATCTCCTGCACCAGCGTCGGCAGCAGCTTGTACATCAGCGGTTCCTTGGCGCCGAGAAGCTGTGCGTGGCGCATGGCGCGGCGCATGATACGGCGCAGCACATAGCCGCGGCCTTCATTCGATGGCAGCACGCCATCGGCGATCAGGAAGGCCGAGGAGCGAAGATGGTCGGCGATGACGCGGTGGCTGGCGCTGCCCTCTGCCTTGGCACCCATCGTATCCTCGATGGTGCCGATCAGCGTGCGGAAGAGGTCGGTGTCGAACACGCTTTGCACACCCTGCAGAACGGCAGCCATGCGCTCCAGGCCCATGCCTGTATCAATCGACGGGCGCGGCAGCGGGTTGCGAACGCCGGGCTCGGTCTGCTCGAACTGCATGAAGACGAGGTTCCAGAATTCCAGGAACCGGTCGCCATCCTCTTCCGGCGAGCCGGGAGGGCCGCCCCAGACATTCTCGCCCTGGTCGATGAAGATTTCCGAGCACGGGCCGCAGGGGCCGGTATCGCCCATCTGCCAGAAATTGTCCGACGTCGGGATGCGAATGATCTTGTCGTCGGAAAAACCGGCGATCTTCTTCCACAGCGTCGCGGCTTCCTCGTCCTCGGAATAGACCGTCACCAGCAGGCGGTTCTTCGGAAGGTCGAAACCTTCGGTGACCAGCTTCCAGGCAAACTCGATCGCATTCTCCTTGAAATAATCGCCGAAAGAGAAGTTGCCGAGCATCTCGAAGAAGGTCAGGTGGCGTGAAGTATAGCCGACATTGTCGAGATCGTTATGCTTGCCGCCGGCGCGTACGCACTTCTGCGAGGTCRTTGCCGTCGAATAGGGACGCTTTTCCAAGCCGGTAAAAACGTTCTTGAACTGCACCATGCCGGCATTGGTGAACATCAGCGTCGGGTCATTGCGCGGCACGAGCGGGCTCGATGGAACGACCTCATGGCCATTCTTCTTGAAGTAGTCGAGGAAGGTCGACCGGATATCGTTTACACCGCTCATTTCATGCCCTTCGATGCTGCCAGCAGGCAGGTAAAATTAAATCCATCGGCTTTTATCGTTCGACCTTGCCACTGTCCAGCAAACAAACAAAACCGGCCGCATTCTCGTGAGAGAACGCGGCCGGTGCTGAATTGCCTCAGCGGTCAGGGCGAATTACATGTCGCCGGCATCACCTGCGTCGTCGCCGGCATCAGGGCCGCCGTTCTGCAGGAAGCGGTCGGCAATCAGGCCGGCATTCTGGCGCAGCCCCGTCTCGATCTCGCGGGCGAGATCCGGATTGTCGCGCAGGAAGATCTTGGCGTTTTCGCGACCCTGGCCGAGGCGCTGGCTGTTATAGGAGAACCAGGCGCCCGACTTCTCGACGATGCCGGCCTTGACGCCGAGGTCGATGAGCTCGCCGGTCTTGGAGACACCTTCGCCATACATGATGTCGAATTCGACCTGCTTGAAGGGAGGCGCCATCTTGTTCTTGACGACCTTGACGCGCGTCTGGTTGCCGATCACCTCTTCGCGCTCCTTGACCTGGCCGATGCGGCGGATGTCGAGGCGAACGGAGGCATAGAACTTGAGCGCGTTACCGCCCGTCGTCGTTTCCGGTGAGCCGAACATGACGCCGATCTTCATACGGATCTGGTTGATGAAGATCACCATGGTGTTCGACTTGGAGATCGAAGCCGTCAGCTTGCGCAGCGCCTGGCTCATCAGGCGGGCCTGAAGGCCCGGCAGGCTGTCACCCATTTCGCCTTCGATTTCGGCGCGCGGCGTCAGCGCTGCAACGGAGTCGACGACGAGAACGTCGATGGCGCCGGAGCGCACCAGCGTATCGGTGATTTCAAGCGCCTGCTCGCCGGTGTCCGGCTGGGAAATCAAAAGGTTCTGCAGATCGACACCGAGCTTGCGGGCATAGACCGGATCGAGCGCATGTTCGGCGTCGACGAAGGCGCAGATGCCGCCCTTCTTCTGCGCTTCGGCAATGGTCTGCAGCGCGAGCGTCGTTTTACCAGAACTTTCCGGACCGTAGATTTCGATGATACGGCCCTTCGGCAGGCCGCCGATGCCGAGCGCGATATCGAGGCTGAGCGAACCCGTAGAAACCGTTTCGATCTCGACGATACTCTCGTTCGAGCCGAGTTTCATGATCGAGCCCTTGCCGAACGACCGCTCGATCTGTGAGAGTGCCGCTTCGAGCGCCTTGCTTTTGTCCACCGATTTGTCCTCTACGAGCCGCAATGAATTCTGAGACATTCGATCCACCTTTAGGTTATTGACGCTGCTCAAGCAATGTCGCCGCTGATGCGAAGTTTGTACCTGATTTGTTCTTATTTCGCAATAGGGTTGCAAATAATTGAAAGAAAAAGGTAAAACGGCCTGTGTTCTATTTTTGTTTTATCGATGCAAAGCAACGCCTTAGTGCGCCGCCTGCGCTGAACGCCGGCGTTCTTGCCGCTATTCGATTCGTCTGGGAGCAGCAGAAATGAGCGGCAAGATTCTCGTTCTCGGCGGCGCCCATATCGATCGCCGCGGCCGCATTGCCGGCGAGACGGCGCCAGGCGCCAGCAATCCAGGCACATGGTTCGAGGAACCGGGCGGCGGCGGCTTCAATGCGGCCCGCAATCTGGCGCGCCTCGGCTTCGACGTGACGATGATTTCGCCGCGCGGTGGTGACCCGATCGGCGAGATGGTGAGCGAAGCGGCCGACTTTGCGGGTATAGACGACCGCCCCTTCGTCTTCCTCGATCGCAAGACGCCGAGCTACACGGCGATCATCGAGAAGGACGGCAATCTGGTCATCGCGCTGGCGGACATGGAGCTTTACCGCTTCTTCGTACCGCGGCGGCTGTCGATCCGCTGGGTGCGCGACGCCTTTGCCGCCACCGATTTCATTCTCTTCGACGCCAACCTGCCGGAGGAAACGGCGGCCGCGATCGTCGCAAGGGCAAAGGCGCTCGGCAAGCCGGTGGCGGCTATTGCCATTTCGCCGGCCAAGGTGGTGCGCCTCCTGCCCTGCCTCGAAGACATCGACTACCTTTTTCTCAACGAGGCAGAGGCTGCGGCGCTCATCGGTCTGCGGCCGGAAGATGCCGACGCATGGCCGTCCCTGCTCGCTGACATCGGCGTCACCGGTGCGGTCGTCACCCGTGGCAAGCGCGAGCTTGTCGCCTTCAAGGATGGCCGTGCGCTCGTCCTGCAGCCGCCGATTTCGGAGACAGTGGCCGATGTCACGGGGGCTGGAGATTCGCTGGCAGCCGGCACGCTCTCGGCCCTCATGCTCGGCCTGCCGTTGGAAGAGGCGGTTCGCCATGGCACGGCGGCAGCCGCCCTCACCGTCCAGTCGAGGCACGCCGTGAACGAAAATCTTTCACCCGAACTGCTGCGCAACATGCTTTCGCTTGTCCCGGCGGCGAGAATTCTGCAATGAAGCGGCAACACCGATAAACGGATACGGATCATGACCAAACCCTTCTCGCCCCTGCTGCCGATCTCCTACTCGAAGGAAGTGGCCGCCGCCAAGCAGCGCGGCGCCCCGATCGTGGCACTCGAATCGACCATCATCACCCATGGCATGCCCTACCCCGGCAATATCGAGATGGCGCGTAGCGTCGAATCGATCATCCGTGATCAGGGTGCGGTCCCCGCCACCATCGCCGTCATCCACGGCACGCTGCATATCGGCCTCGAACCCGCTGAGCTGGAGCAGCTCGCCAAGGCAAAGGACGTCATGAAGGTATCGCGCGCCGATATTGCCTTCTCGATCGCCGAACGTCGCACGGGTGCGACGACGGTTGCGGCGACGATGATTGCGGCGGCGCGTGCCGGCATCAAGGTGTTTGCAACCGGCGGCATCGGCGGCGTCCATCGCGGCGCGGAAGAAACGTTCGATATCTCGGCCGACCTCGAAGAACTCGCCCGCACCGGCGTCATCGTCGTCTGCGCCGGCGCCAAGGCGATCCTCGATATTCCGAAGACGCTGGAAGTGCTGGAAACCCGCGGCGTGCCGGTCGTGACCTATGAAAGCGACGAATTCCCGGCTTTCTGGTCGCGCTCATCAGGCATTCGCAGCCCGCTGACGCTGAACAGCCCGGCGGCGATCGCCAATTTCCAGACGACGCGCGAACAACTCGGCATCGACGGCGGCATGCTGATCGCCAACCCGGTTCCGGAAGCCGATGAAATCGCTCGCGAGGAAATGGAAATCTACATCGAGCGCGCGCTTGATAGCGCCGAGCGTGACGAAATCACCGGCAAGGCGGTAACACCTTACCTGCTGAGCACGATCTTCGACCTGACCGACGGTCAGAGCCTGAAGACGAATATTGCGCTGGTAGAGAACAATGCGCGGCTTGCCGCAGAGATTGCTGTAGCGCTCGGCGAGTAAGCCAACGTCTGGCGGGCTGACCCCGCCAACGATCCATCGTAGCGAGACTTGAGGGGCGCACAGCGCCCCTTAATCATATCAGCTATCCAGCGTCTCTTTCACCGCCACAGCCAGCTGCTTCAGCGAGAACGGCTTCGGCAGGAAGCCAAACTTCGCTTCCGGCGGCAGGTTGCGGGCGAACGCATCCTCTGCATAACCGGACACGAAGATGAACTTCAGATCCGGATAGTTCTTGCGCAACTCGCGCAGCAGCGACGGCCCGTCCATTTCAGGCATCACCACGTCGGAGACGACGATATCCACCTTGCCTTCGAGCTCCTCCATGATCTCGAGGGCCTCGACGCCGGAGCCGGCCTCATGGACCGTATAGCCACGCGTCTCCAGCATGCGCTTGCCGCCGCGCCGCACCGCTTCTTCGTCCTCGACAAGCAGGATGACGGCTGAGCCTGTCAGGTCTTCCGGCTGTTTCGGCTGGACGAGTTCCACAATCTGCGCGCCACCGGTCGCAACGGCCTGATCGGCGGCTTCCGCTTCCGCAGCGACTGCCGGTTCGACGATATGGCGCGGCAGGAAGATACGGAAGGTCGTGCCCTTGCCGACTTCCGATTCCGGCTGGATATAGCCGCCGGACTGCTTGACGATGCCGTATACCATGGCAAGGCCGAGACCTGTGCCCTTGCCCACATCCTTGGTGGTGAAGAAGGGCTCGAAAATCTTGTCCATGATCTCGGGCGCAATGCCGGTGCCAGTGTCGGTCACCTCGATCAGCACCATGTCTTCATGCGGCATGTAGGAATAGTTGAAGGCGGCAACTTCCGCTGCCGGCAGATTGCGGGTGCGCAGCGTCAGCGTGCCGCCATCAGGCATGGCGTCACGGGCATTGACGCAGAGATTGATCAGCACCTGCTCGAATTGCGAAAGATCGGTTTTGACAGGCCAGAGATCGCGGCCATATTCGACGTCGAGCTTGACGTTGGTACCCGAAATCAACCGGTCGACCAGCATGCGCAGGTCGCCGACGACATCGGTCAGGTTCAACACCGTCGGCCGCATCGTCTGCTTGCGCGAGAAGGCGAGAAGCTGGCGCACGAGCACCGCCGCGCGGTTGGCATTGCGCTTGATCTCTATCAGATCGGCGAAGCTCGCATCGGCAGGTCGCGCCTGTAAGAGCAGATGGTCGGAAGACAGCAGGATCGCCGTCAGCACGTTGTTGAAATCGTGCGCGATGCCGCCGGCAAGCGTGCCGACCGCATTCATCTTCTGCGTCTGCGCCATCTGCGCTTCCAGCGCCTTCTGCTCGGTCACTTCCACCGCATAGACGATAGCCGCCTCCTCCGGCGCCTCGTCGCTCTGATCGATGACTGCATTCACATAGAAGCGGAAGAAGCGTGCATCATCGGTCGGCGTGCGGGAATCGATCGGCGGGATGTCGCCCTGGCGATCCTTGGCGGCGGCGAGTGCCGCGGCAAGCTGCGGCCGGTCGCTGTCCTGCACGATCGTTTCCATCAGCGCGCCGCGCTCCAGATCGTCACGCGAGACGATATTGGAGAAAAGCTTCAGGAAAGGCGCATTGGTGCGCAGAATCTTGCCATCGCCATTGACCGAAGCGATCGCCATCGGCGTGTTGTTGAAGAAGCGCGTGAAGCGCATGGCGGCCGCCGATGCCGACTGGCCGTTCTCACTGTCCTTGTCACGCGTCAGCACGATCGTCCGGCTCTCGCCGGGCGCTCCGTCACGCATGGAGGTGACGCGGTGGATGATCTGCACCGGCAGGCTCTGGCCGTTCGATTTGCGCAGGTCGAGGTCCAGCGTCACGGTCTTCTTCAGCCCCGGCTCGGCCTGTACCGACTGGATCAGCGCCAGCCCCTCACCCGCGACGAGATCGCCGATGTTCATCGAGCCCGGCATGAATTTGGTGAGATCGAGACCCAGCCATTCCGCAAGCGTGGCGTTCAGATAGAAGATCTCGCCCTTGCGCCCGGCGGAGAAGAAGCCTGCCGGAGCGTGGTCGAGATAATCGATCGCGTTCTGCAACTCCTTGAAGAAGCGCTCCTGATCCTCACGCTCGGCGGTGATATCGATGATCTGCCAGATCTGCAGCGGCTTGCTGTCGCCCTCTTCCGGCTTCAGGAGCCGCGCTTTCAGGCGATACCAATGCGCGCCGGCGTTGCTTCCGGGGCCAACGGCCCGCAGCAGGCGGAATTCTTCGCGCCCCTCCCGGCCCTCGCGCAACCCGTTCACCAGCCGGTAGAGCGCCTCGTTCGATTCGCGGTGGCGCGACAGCAGCGTCTCCAGTGTCTGCACCTCGGTCGCCTTGCGCGCGCCGGTCAATGCGCCATAGGCGGCATTGGCATAGACGATGCGGCCCTTCTCGTCAGTGATCAGCGTTCCGTCGGGATGGCCGTTCAGGAAAGCGCGCGCCAGGCTGTCTGACTGGCGCTGCGGCATGACCTCGATGAAGCCGATGACGGAGGAGACGAGAAAGAAGATGCCGACCATGGCGAGAACGCCGAGACAGCCGAGCACCAGCTCGTTGCCGAGCGAATCCTTGAAGAAGACGAAGGCCGCGGCCGCCGCAATCAGCACGATCGCCAGCAGGATGATGCGTATCGCCGTGCCAGAACGCCCCCCACGATCCACAAGCGGCGCGTTATAGTCGTCGACCTGACGCGATTTCGTCATCTATTCCTCGCATAAGCCCTTCCTGCCGCGCTCGTAACATCGCTACGAAGCAGGAATCAGGCAGTCTTTCCTTCTTATCAACTTGCTGCGCCCGCAAAAACAGCAGGTTTCGTTAGACTGCTTGAATTCACAGGCAAACGCGCCAATTTGCCCGTAATCCCGCCGGTGCCGCAGCGAGCGCCCGGCCAAATAGTTGCACAACACGAAATCGCGTTCGCCGGTGACTGGACAGACCCGCCGGCTCTTGCCTAAGGAGCGGAAAAGTCGTCTGTTGTGCCATAATGCGAAATGGAGTGAGTGCCTATGTTCGATGATGTTGTAGGGGCTTACGGTAGCCGCTTCCTGCTTGCCGCCGGTGGCGTCGGCATTGCCCTCATCCTGCTCATCGCCGTTCTGTGGTTCCTGCGCGGCCGCGCGCCCTCGCCTTTCGTGCGCGGTGGTCGCAACCGTCAGCCGCGCCTTCAGGTGCTCGATGCCGCCGCCGTCGACGCCCGCCGTCGCCTGGTTCTCGTGCGCCGCGACAATGTCGAACATCTCGTCATGATCGGCGGCCCGACCGATATCGTCATCGAAAGCCGCATCCTGCCGGAAACCGAAGCCGAAACCGCTGCTGAGTTCCGTCCACAGCCGGTCGAGGAGCGTGCTGTCGCTCAGGAGCGTGCAGCAGTCCAGCCGCGCCGCGAGCCGCCGCCGAAGCCAGTCGCCGCCCCCGTCGCACCACCTGTGGCGGCAAGCGCCGAACCTGATTTCGAACCCTACAGCCCGGCACCGGCTCCGGTCATCGTCCCAGTCATCGCCCCGCAGGCCGAGCCGCTTCGCCAGCGCCCCGAACCTTCGGTCGCTCCGGCAGTCGCGCCGCCCATGTCTGCCCAGCAGATGTCGGGCCAGCAGGCTCCCGCGCCACAGGTCTCCGCTCCGCCGCTCACAGCCGAGCGCGACGGCCCGCAGCGGGTGTCGCAGCTTCAGCCGCGCCAGCCCGAACGCCCCGCTCCGCAACCCGTGCCCGATGCCGCTAGCGCCGCAGATATCCTCGATGCAGCCCGCCAGCGCGTGTTGCCGCAGCAGCGCATCGAACCGGAAGTGTCCACTCCGCCGGCCCAGAGCGCTCCCGCCGTCTCGCGCGGCACCCCGCTCGCGACGGAAGATGGCGGTTTGCAATCGGCTGCCATCCGCCGCGATTTCCAGCGCATCCTTGATGATGAGATATCGGCCAATCCGGCTGCCGAGCGCGTGGTTCCCGTACCCAATGCGCAGCAGGCCCGCCCCGCCCCGCAGCCCGGTTCTCCTCAGCCCGGCTCAATGCCGCGTCGCGACCCCGATATGGCACCGATCACGGGTGCGGATGCCGCACTTCAAAAGGAAGTCGCCCGCATCTTCGGCGAAATGAGTGTCAATCGCGACAAGTAAAAGCTGGAGCCTTATGGCCCCAGAGCAAAGGGCACCAAAACAAAAAGCACCGCGATCGTCTCGCGGTGCTTTTTCATTGCCGGTCCGGAAGTGATTATTCGTCCCGGTAAACCTTTTCGCGGCGCTCGTGGCGTTCCTGCGCTTCGATCGACAGCGTGGCGATCGGGCGGGCGTCGAGGCGTTTCAGGCCGATCGGCTCGCCCGTTTCCTCGCAGTAGCCATACGTGCCATCCTCGATGCGCTGCAGGGCTGCGTCGATCTTGGAGATCAGCTTTCTCTGACGGTCGCGGGCGCGAAGTTCAATCGCCCGGTCGGTTTCGGAAGATGCACGATCTGCGAGATCAGGGTGGTTTGCGCTTTCCTCAGCCAGATGGTCGAGTGTTTCGCGCGCTTCTCTAAGGATATCGTTTTTCCAGGCAACCAGCTTGGCTCTGAAATAAGCGCGCTGGTTCGTATTCATGAACTCCTCGTCTTCCGAGGGAACATAATTGCTAAGATCGATCTTCTCACTCAACGCGATTCTCCTGAAGAACATCTCATCTGGCCGGGTGTATATCCCATGCGCTATCCGCGATTCAAGCCAAATAAGACAGGTAAACAGATTTTTAAATCTGTCATAAATTTGAGCTAACAGTCTATTTTCGCATCATTATTCCGACCAGCGATTTTTGCTTGGCCTTCAAAACGTCGTGTTGGGACGCCCCTTTTGCGCTCTTGGAAGCCTGTGGACGGTTGACGTTGCGGGATTGCAACCGCTACTGAAAAGGCTCCGTTCGAAGCTGGATTTGCCCATGGCCGCCCTCCTGCCTCCACCCCATCGGATCTACCTCCTGCGTCATGCCGAAGCCGCCTGGGCCGAGCCCGGACAGCGCGATTTTGACCGCCCGCTGAGCCAAAAGGGTTTCGGCGATGCCGAAATTGTCGCCGACCGCGCCGCCGATAAGGGCTACCGTCCGGACATCCTGATCAGCTCGACCGCGCTTCGTTGTCGCGACACGGCCGAGGCCGTGCACCGGGCGATGGGCGAAACGCTCGACATGCGCTTTGTCGATACGCTCTATAACGCCTCGGTCGATACCTATCTCGAAATCATCGATGCGCAGGATGTGGGGAGCGTCATGCTCGTCGGCCATAACCCGACCATGGAGCAGGCCCTATCGGCGCTGATCGGCCAAAAGGCTATGGCAGCCTCTGTGCCGAAAGGCTTCCCGACAGCCGGTCTCGCTGTCATCAGCTATGTCGCTACGACTTCGGCATGGCGTCTCGTCGATTTCGTCATCGACTGAGCTTTCGCGCCGCTTCTTTTTCCAGCAGCGGCCCCTTCCTATATTGCAGGCAGTGCCATCAGGGATTCCGATTTGCCGCCACGCCTGACATCCTTTGCCGACGATGCGCTGATCGCGCTGGATAATCTTGCAGACCGCGCCAGCGGTCTCGTCAATCCGACCATCCGGCTCGGCGTCACCGGCCTTTCCCGCTCCGGCAAGACGGTCTTCATTTCCTCGCTGGTCCACAATCTCCTGCACGGCGGCCGGCTGCCGCTCTTCGAAGCGGTTCAGTCCGGTCGGGTGTCGGCCGTGCGCCTGGAGCCGCAACCCGATGATGCCGTGCCGCGTTTCCAATATGAGGACCATATCCGCGCACTGGTGAAGGAGCGCATCTGGCCGGATTCCACCCGTGCGATTTCCGAGCTGCGCATCACGCTCGATTATCAGAGCGCCAGCTCCTGGACGCGTATGTTCTCGCCCGGCCGCCTGTCGATTGATATCGTCGACTATCCCGGCGAATGGCTGCTCGACCTGCCGCTGCTCGGCAAGGATTTCCGCACCTTCAGCGAGGAAACCATCGCCCTTGCCGCAACCGGCATTCGCGCCGAGCTGTCGAATGCCTGGCTGGCGCTGACGAAAGCGACGGATATCACTGCTTCCGCCGATGAAATGGTCGCCCGCGATCTCGCCACCAGCTTTGCCGATTATCTGAAGGCCTGCAAGGCCGACGAACGCTCGCTTTCCACGCTTCCGCCCGGCCGTTTCCTGCTGCCCGGTGATCTCGATGGCTCGCCTGCGCTGACCTTCGCCCCGCTTGCCCTGCCCCCGGATGGAAAGCCGGAGCGCGGCTCGCTCTGGGCGATGATGGAGCGCCGCTACGAGGCCTATAAGTCCGTCGTCGTCAAACCCTTCTTCCGCGAGCATTTTGCCAGGCTCGACAGGCAGATCGTGCTGGTCGACGCGCTGCAGGCCATGAACCGCGGTCCGGAAGCCGTGCAGGATCTGGAGCGCGCTCTGACCGATGTGCTCGCCTGCTTTCGCCCCGGCAGCAATTCAATCCTGTCGTCGCTGCTCGGCCGGCGCATCGACCGTGTTCTGGTTGCTGCCACCAAGGCGGACCATCTGCACCACGAAAGCCATGACCGGCTGGACCGGCTGACACGCCGCCTGGTCGACCGCGCCATTGATCGCATCGGCATGGCCGGCGCTGGCATCGATGTCATGGCGCTTGCCTCCGTGCGCGCCACGCGGGAAGCCACCGTGCGCCGCGACGGCCACGACCTGCCCGTCATTGTCGGAACACCCATGGCCGGTGAAAAGATCGCCGGTGAAATCTTCGACGGTGAGCGCAAGACGGCGATCTTCCCCGGCGATCTGCCGGAAAACCCCGAATCTCTCTTCGAGCGCATCGAAGCCGGCGACGCGTCGGTCGAGCTGCCCGACGTCAATGTCGTGCGCTTCCGCCCGCCGCAGCTCGAGGAAACCGGCGGCGGGATCAAACTCTCCGTGCCGCATATCCGCCTCGACCGCGCCATGCAGTTCCTGTTCGGAGACCGCCTCGCATGAGCAAGCCGCCGATCGACCAGCCCAATCAGCCGCGCCGCGCCCCCGCCGCCTTCACCTTTGAGGAGGAGAATGCGGCGCCCGAAACGCCACGGGCCGAGCGCCGCAAGCCCGCTAGCTTCTCAGGCGAGGTGGTGCTGACGCCGGATGAGGAAGATCCCTTCCTCAATCCTGAGCAGGATCTGAGCCCGTTGCCGGTCGCTACCCCGCGCAAGCGGCGCACCTCCTTCGCCAGCATCGCCGCCGGCGCTTTCGGCATTCTGCTGTCGCTCGCCTTCGGCCTCTGGACCGACCGGCTGATCCGCGATCTCTTCAGCCGCGCCGACTGGCTGGGTTATGCCGCGCTTTCCGTTCTCGCGATCGGCATCCTCGCCGTCATTGCAATCGTCATCAGGGAGACGGCGGGCATGATGCGGCTTGCCGCGGTGCAGACTATCAAGGCTGAAGCCGATGCCGCGATTCTGGAAACGCGGCCCGCCAAGGCGCGCGCGGTCGTCGCCCGCCTGACAGGCCTGCTCGGCAACAAGCCGGAAACCGCCAAGGGCCGCGCCACGCTGAAAGAGACCGAAGGCGAGGTCATCGATGCTCCGCACCTGATTGCGCTTGCCGAGCGCGAACTGCTTGCGCCGCTGGATCGTCGGGCACGTGCGCTGATCGTCAATTCCTCCAAGCGCGTCTCGATCGTCACGGCCGTCAGCCCGCGCGCCATCGTCGATCTACTCTACGTGCTCTATGAGGCTGCCCGCCTGATCCGCGCCATGGCCGAACTGTACGGCGGCCGTCCCGGCACGCTCGGCATGCTGAGATTGATGCGTGACGTGCTCGCCCACCTTGCCGTGACCGGCTCGATTGCTGTCGGCGACAGCCTTGTTCAGCAGGTGCTGGGCCATGGGCTCGCTTCCAAGCTTTCGGCCCGACTCGGCGAAGGCGTCATCAACGGGCTGATGACGGCGCGGATTGGCATTGCCGCCATGGATCTCTGCCGTCCGCTGACTTTCCGGGCGCTGAAACGGCCGGGAATCGGCGATTTCATCGGCGACCTGACGCCATCGATGACGGCACGCAACGGTAACCCCTGAGCAAAAAGCCGAATTTCGACATATTTAGGCCTTCTTACTTAGGGTACAAAAAATTCAAGCGGATTCAATGCGCTAAAGGCGCAACCTCAGAATCCTTACCTTGCGAAAGCCCTGTATTTCCACGCATTTCAGCGCCCCAGAAAGAAAGCATTAACCATTCTCCGGCAAAACTTCAGACCAGTTCCCGAGTGGTGTTTGCCAAGGAAAATCCATGTACTCGCGCAAGTTTCTTTTTGTATGCGGCCTGGCCGCCGCGGCATTGTCTCCAGTGGCAGACGTCGCTTCCAACGCCACTGCCGCAACCCGCGACAAGGCCTTCTTCGAATCCGTCGCCGGCACCTGGAAGGGTCCGGGCGAAATCGTCGCCGGCAAGTACAAGGGCACGAAATTCACCTGCAATCTCGTCGGTTCTCCGGCCGATGATTCCTCCGCCGGTATCAAKCTCGACGGCACCTGCCGCGTCGGCGTCTTCAAGCAGCCGATGAGCGCTGTCATCTCGCAGTCCGGTTCCACCTACAAGGGCAAGTTCCTCGATGGCGCCGAAGGCAAGGGCCTCGATATCATTTCCGGCGCCGTTACCGACGATACCGTCGTCGTTGGCATCAATCGCTCCAAACTGAACGGCGCGATGATTGCCCGCGTTCGCGACGACAAGACCATGAACGTCACCGTTTCGGTCAAGGTCGAAAGCCAGATGGTTCCGGTCATTGGCCTGACGCTGACCCGCCAGGTCGACGAAATGGCAGTCGGCTCGATCCAGTAGGCTATTCGTTCCGAACGGATTTTCCTGAAGCGGCGGTTTTCCGCCGCTTTGCTTTTTGGCTGATAGCGCACTCGAAAAACGCCCGCAGTAGCGGGGCGTTTCTCCTATTGGTCCTGGTTGTCAGCGGCTGTTCTTACTGCTCTGCTGGTCTGCCTTGATACGCTGTCCGTGTGAACGCCTTGGTTTGCCATGATGGACTCTCTTTCTGCGATTCTTTGCGAGAGCGGCTTGACCGCCCTCGATAGGAGAACCGCTCGGGCTGCGTTCCCTATTTTAGTATTTCGTGATGGCATGGGATCATTTCCCGCCACGCGCCGTTCTTCGTAAACGGCAGGACTTGTTCCTGCTCAGCTATGGAGACGAAGGACATGAACGCAACCAGCACGGATACGGAAACCAGGAGCCTGAAGCTCGCCAAGGAATATCTGCGCCTCGGCGGACACCGCCGCTGCAAGATCGACGACAACATCACCACTGTGCGCCAGTGGGAGAAGGATCCGCCGGAGGCCGAACGCTTCTGGCAGGAGCAGGTGCAGCCGCTTTCTGCAACTGACCGCAAGCAGGTCGAGGATTTCCTGCCCAGCATCAATTCGCCCTGAATGCTTGAAGCTTCAGGTCCGATGCCCGATAACTGGATCCATCTCTGCATCGATATGCAGAGGATGTTCGCGGAACAGACGGCATGGCATGTGCCTTGGATGGCGACGGTGTCGCCGCAGATCGTTGAACTCTCGGGACGATATGCGGAGCGAACGGTTTTCACGCGCTTCGTTCCGCCGCCGACCGCTGATGCCATGCCCGGCATGTGGAGGAACTACTACGAAAAATGGCCGATGATGACCGGCAAGTGCTTGCCGCCGGAACTTATTGATATTGTTGCCGATCTGAAGCCTTTCGCGCCTCCTGCCCGCTTCCTAGACAAGCGAACCTATTCTCCCTGGGTCGACGGGCGGCTGCATGAAACACTCACGCGGGAAAAGGTCGAAGCCATCGTTATTACCGGCGGCGAGACGGATATCTGCGTGCTCGCTGCAGCACTTGGCGCAATCGATCTCGGCTATCGCGTCATTCTGTTAAAAGACGCTGTCTGCAGCAGTGCTGACGAAACGCATGACGCTACGCTGGAATTGCTGGGCGGCCGCTTTTCGGTGCAGGTGGAGATTACCGAAACGAACGCATTCCTTTCCGGTCTCTGACGCATGGCAGGGCTCCTGGGGCTGTTCAGGTTTCGCAGCCTGTGCTTGGCGGCTCCGTTAAGTCTTGCGCCACCAGTCGCGGCTCTCGTCCGCGATTTCGATCCCCGCAATGTCGGCGCCAGCTAGCCAATCGGCCACCGCCCTGCCTCGGACCATGAGTTCGGGCGCGATATCCGCAAGCGGCATCAGCACGAAGCCCCGCTCGGTCATGCGTGGATGTGGCAGTTCCAGTCGCGGCGCATCCTGCGCGACGCCCTCATAAGTCAGCACATCGATATCGAGTGTGCGTGGCCCCCAGCGCTCGATGCGCTCGCGCTTCATCTCCCGCTCGATCGACAGGCAGAGATCGAGAAGCGCTTCCGGCGCAAGCCGTGTTTCCACCGCCGCGCAGGAGTTGAAGAAATGGGACTGGTCGGTCTTGCCCCAGGGCGGCGTGCGGTAAAGCCGCGAGACAGCCGCCACCCGGCAGTCCGGACGGGCGCCCAGCACCGCAAGCGCTGATGCCATGGACTTGACCGGATCGCCGATATTGCCGCCGAGGCCGAGCGTTGCGAGACGGAATGGATTATCGGGTACGATGCTCAACGGTCACCTGCACGAAATCGAGCACGCCAGGGATCGGCGCATTCGGCTTGCGCACCGTGATCTTGGCCCTGATGATCTGCGGGAATTTATTACAAAGACCCTTAGCAATATCGAACGCCAGCGCCTCGATCAGGTAACGCCGCTTGCCGACGACGATCTCTTCGATGATGGTGAAGGCGGTGCCGTAGTGGACAGTCTCATCGATGGAATCGTTTTCCAGTGCGCTGCCCGCTTCCACCTCCAGTTCGGCATCCACGAAGAAACGCTGACCGAGGAATTCCTCCTCGGCATGCACGCCGTGGCGGGCGAAGAAGGCGCAGTTCTGCATCAGGATCGTATAGGTACTCATGACGGCCTCCCCCTAAAGCATGTCGCGCAAAAGTGCGTAGCGGTTTTGCGACAACGACATGCGTAAAACAAAGACTTCAAGCATGTCGCGCAACAGTGCGCTGCGGTTTTGCGATAACGACATGCGAAAAACAAAGACTTAAAGCGTGGCACCCGGATCTTATGGATCGTGACACGCTTTCGAAGCGTCGTTCCGGGCGGCCAGCATAGCATCGGCTACGGCAAGCGCATCCCTGTTGATTGCGACATTGTGTACCCGGAAAACAGCCGCCCCCTGCAGCCTGAGAAGCGCGCTCGTCGCCGCCGTCGCCGCATCGCGCTCCGCCGGCTCCCGGCCGGTGACGGCGCCGAGGAAGCGCTTGCGCGACGTGCCGGCCAGAAGCGGCAGGCCGAAGCGGTGCAGCTCTTCGAAACGCGCCATCAGTTCCAGATTTTCCTTCGGCGTCTCCTTGGCAAAGCCGAAGCCGGGATCGAGCACGATGCGGTCACGCAGGACACCGGCAGCGGAAGCGATCTCCAGCGAACGCTCGAGAAAAAAGACCTGGTCATCGATGATATCGGCAAGCTTCTGCCGGTCGCGGCCCGTATGCATGATGCAGAGCCCCGCCCCGGTTTCAGCCGACAGCGTGGCGATTTCAGGCTCCTTCTGCAGACCGAAGACGTCGTTGACGATATGGGCGCCGGCACTGATGGCACGCCGCGCCGTTTCCGCGCGATACGTATCGATGGAAATCAGGGCTTGCGTGCGTCTGCTGAGCGCCTCTATGACGGGCAGTACGCGCGCCTGTTCCTCCGCCGGGCTGACGTAGGCCGCATCCGGCCGGGTCGACTCGCCGCCGATATCGAGGATTTCGGCGCCGTCTGCTACTGCCTGCAGCGCATGCTCGACGGCACTGTCGACCGTGTCGTAGCGCCCGCCGTCGGAGAAGGAATCTGGCGTCACGTTGACGATCGCCATGATCACCGAGCGCTTGTTGAGCTCGATCTCGCGGCCATGGGCCACACGCCAGAAACTGCTATCGAGCTGCTTCACCAGTCTAATCCCGTCGCTAGCCAAAAAAGCCGCTATCCGATATTGCTCTTGCGGTGGCTATGCCCCAAGCTCCGCCAAACTTCAACACAGGTTCAGTTCAGAATGCCGCTTGCGTTGCGTTATATGCGCCTTCCCATCGCCTTTTCCATGATTGCCTTTTTCCTCTGCGGCCCCGCGGCTGCCGAAGTCGTTGCAACGAAAAGCTATTCTTATTTCGATATTAAGGGAAAGACGGCCGACGAGCTGGACGATGAGCTGAGCCGCCGTGGCCCTACGGCGAACGGCTCCTCCGCTCGCCATCCCGGCGCCACCAAGATCCGTTTCGGCGGCGAGGCGACTTATATCCAGGACAATGGCCGCTGCCGTGTCGGCAATGTCAAGGTCACCGTCCACACACAGATCATCATGCCGCGCTGGAGCAACCGCAAGGGCGCGAGCCGCGAGCTGTCGATGATCTGGGATGCGCTGTCGAGCGATATCAGGCGCCATGAGGAGCGCCATGCCGAGATCGCCCGCACTCAGGCGCGTGTCATGGAACGTGAACTCAAGGCGCTGCCTTCGCGGCGCAATTGCGAGGCCATGCAGGAGCTCGTTTCGGATGTGTCGGCTCGCGGGGTAGAGGAGCACGACAAGTTGCAGGCCCGATTCGATCGCGTCGAGGCGGTCAATTTTCAGAATCGCATGCTGCGACTGCTCAACAACAGACTCAAGGGCAAGGGCGGCGAAAGATAAGCTCTTTTTGCCCACAATGCGAGCAAAGAACGTTAGCTGCCCAATGAAACTTGTGCGAAGCTTGTGGAACTCCCAGCCTTTTACCGGTCATTTTTCATTCTGGTGGACTCAACCGGAACGCGGTAATATGACTATATTCGAAAGTGTAGTAAGGCAGCTGGCTTTCGTGACTGTGTTCTCCTGGCGCGTTCCGAAGCCGCGGGTGTTCCTCCCTCATCCGTAGGTAATGCGCCCGCCTCGCCTCGCCCGCCTCCGGCGTGCGAGGCTCTCTTTTTGGAAAGAGTTGCGGTTTTGGGAGTTAAGCCTGCCGTTCCGGCACGTGCACGGTGAGCCCGTCCAAGGCAGCCTTCATCCTGATCTGACAGGAAAGACGCGAGGTCGGGCGCACGTCGAAGGCGAAGTCCAACATATCCTCTTCCATAGCTTCCGGCGGGCCGACGATCTCAGTCCACTGCTCGTCGACATAGACGTGACAGGTCGCACAGGCGCAGGCGCCGCCGCATTCGGCCTCAATGCCGGGCACGGAATTGCGGACCGCATTCTCCATTACGGTGGAGCCTTGATCGACGTCGAGATCGAAGCGCGTTCCGTCAAAGGCGACGATGGTAAGTTTGGGCATCAGGATTAGGTTCCGGTCTTTCGTAGTAGATGGGCGGATTTTCTTCCGACAATTCGGCGCGTCAGTCAACATTGCCTGATCGCCCGGAGATTCGCAGATCGGCTAGGGTTGCGCCATTCTCTATGCGTCACGGGAGAAGTCGCAAAAAGACCCGCCGTTCCGCTATGGAACAGCGGGCCTACAGTATCGGTCAGAAAATCGGGATCGATTTTCGGAAAGCCTGATGCGTAGATTTAGAAAAAATTGAGCCTGTATGTGCGTCAAAATGGACGCACATACAGGCTCAAGGTCAGCCCAAACCTGTCCTGCCTTATCCGCGGCAGAGTTTCAAAATGAAATTCTCGGCGTCGACGACGGCTGCACCCAACGCTGCCATGGCGGTCGCGTCGCCATTGTTCTCTTCGACGGCTTCCGCCGATTGCGAAACCCGGAAGGCGCCGACTGAGCTTGCGGCTCCCTTCAGGCGGTGTGCCGCAGCACCGACCCTGGCAGACTCGCCGCTTGCAATGTCCTGCAGGCAGGCGCGCGCCTGGCGCGCAAACATCTGGAGAACTTCGATTTCCACCGTCTTGTCGCCCATCGTCTGGCGCGCAAGATGAACAAGGTCGATCGGCCTGATCTTGGAGGGCGAAGGCCCCGTGGAATTGTCAGGTGCTTCGAATGCGATACTCACTGCTGCCATTTGCCAATTCTCCCGTCTTATATCGTCCGCGCTTGCTACTGTTGTGCGGTCGGAGAATGGCGATCCCGTTAAATTCCGGCGCATTCCGGGCGAAAATCTAACCATATGGTTAACGTCCCTTAAATATCGCTAAAATATCGGCTTTTAGGCCGCTTCCAAAATTTAAAGGTGTTAACAACGGGTTAAGAGGGATGGAAACGCAAGGGTTCATTAATTGTGTAGGCAGCCCAGATGTGTCACTACGATACTGTTGAGGCGGGCTCATGCCGCGCGCCTTTGCCGACAGAGTGGATAATGGTAGTGTTTTGATACCTTTCGTTTGAAAAATCGGCTATCTACTCTGAAATGACATGCTTATCCGTCCGTCTTGGATGGAAGGCTGGCACGGCAAAGGTTCTTTCCGGGCAAAGGCGGTGGCCCGGACGCGCTGCCGGACTGGCCGGGAATTGCGAGGCATATCGGAATGGCGAATAACAAGTACAATGAATCGATCGAGGACAAGGCGTTCAAGGCATTGGACGAGGCGCTTCAGATCGATTTCGGCCAGGAGAACGTGCCGTCTCGCCGCGGCAACGCGCCCCACGCCCCGGAGGCTAATGTGACTGACCCATCCAATGCCCGTAATCAGTCCCAGGAAGAAGCACAGCGCCGCCGCGGCCGCTCTGGCCGTACAGGCGATCAGCAGGCTCCGCGAGCACCGGCCTTCGCCCCGGCTAACGACGCCAGCCGCAATTCTCCCGCTTCGCTTCTGAAGTCGCTGGAAAACGGCTCCAGCCGCCCTGCCCTGCGCACGGCCGCTCTCGTTTCCATCCTGTGGGTCATCATCGGCCTCGGGCTGATGTTCATGCTCTATGCGCCGCAGATCTCCCAGATCCGCTCGCTGACTGATCTTGCCTCCCTGCCGGGCGTGATTGCCGGCATTGTCGGCATCATCGTGCCGGTCATGATGTTCTATGCCTTCGCCATCATGATCTCGCGCGCCCAGGACATGCGCAACGCCGCCCGCTCCATGGCTGAAGTTGCGCTGCGCCTTTCAGAGCCGGAAACCATCGCGTCTGAACGCATCATGACGGTCGGCCAGGCCGTGCGCCGCGAAGTCTCGGCGATGAATGAAGGCATCGAGCGCACCATTGCGCGCGCTTCGGAACTCGAAACGCTCGTGCATTCCGAAGTGAATGCGCTGGAGCGTTCCTATGCGGATAACGAACTGCGCGTGCGCGGCCTCGTCCACGAACTCGGCTCCGAGCGCGAAGCGATCGTCAATCATGCCGACCGCATCCGCTCCTCGATCGCCGGTGTTCACGATCAGCTCAAGGAAGAACTGTCGCTCGCGACGGAAGAGATCGCTATCCGCCTTGCGACCTCGGGCGAAGCCTTCGCCTCGTTGATCGATACGCGCGCTGCCGCGATCATGGAGAAATCGGACAGCGCCATGCAGTCGCTCGGCACGCTGCTGGCCGCCAAGACCGATACGCTGCTCCATACGCTGACCGCATCCGGCCTTGCGATCGGCAATGAATTCGACAACCGCCTCGACGCGCTGACCAATACGATCAACGAACATGGCGAGCGCCTGCTCACCCAGTTCGAGACGCGTGCCTCGACGATGGATGCGAGCACGGAGCGCCTGAACGCCGCCCTTCAGGAGCGCACTCAGCAGCTCAATGAAATCCTGGTTTCCCGCACCCGCGAGATCAATCAGAGCCTGACCTCTGGCGAACGCACGATCGGCGGCACGCTCGACGACGTGCTCTCCAGGCTGAATGCCGCACTCGACGAAAAGGGCGCCAGCTTCCGCCAGAGCCTGCAATCGACGGCCGACGATGCGGTCATGGATCTCGACGTGCGCTCCGGCTTCTTCGAGGAGCGCCTGCAGACGACTGTCGCCCAGCTTTCGACCGCCTTCGACGAACGCGTCGCCGAATTCACCGATGCCTTCGACAAGCGCTCCGGCTCGCTCGACACCAAGCTCATCGAAAGCCTCACCCGCATCAACGAAACGCTGTCGGGCAACGCGGATTCCATTGAAGGCATCCTCAATACCAATATCGAGCGCCTCGGCACGTCCATGAGTGAGCAGTCGCTGGCGCTGGCGACCGCCTTTGCAACCGGCCAGGAAGTGCTGGATAGCACGCTTGCCGACCGTGCGGGGGAAATCACCTCGGCGCTGTCTACCCGTACCGGCGAACTCGGTTCGGCGCTGAGCAACGCCACGTCGGAAATCTCGCTGGCGCTCGCAGCTGGCACCTCCGAACTGCAGAACAACCTCGCTGCCCGGGCAGCCGAATTCCGCGATACGCTGCAGACAACCACGACCGAACTCACCACTGCCGTCGACAGCGGCACCGAAAGGGTCACAGGGGCATTCGGCGGCCGCGCCGAAGAGCTGAGCAGCGTTCTCGCCGCCCGCGCCGCCGAAATCACCGATGCGCTGAAGACTGCGCATACCGGCATCGACAGTGTGATGGCCGAACGCGGCGGAGCGCTGATCGGCGCGCTCGCAGACCACCACGCCCGCTTCGACGAGGCGCTCACGAGCCGTTCCGAAGCCATCATCAATACTGTCTCGGGCACGCATGACCGTCTCGCCGAAACCCTCGACGAGAAGGCGATGGCGCTGGCGATCTCGCTGAACGAGACGCAGTCGCGCATCGAAGACACGCTCTCGACCCATTCGGAATCGCTCATCAATGCCGTTTCCGGCACCAATGACCGCCTCTCCGAGACGCTGAAGCAAAACCAGACCCGTATCGAGGATACGTTCGCGGCCCGGTCCGAGTCTTTCCTCAGTGCCATCTCCGGCACGCATGACCGCCTCTCCGATACGCTTGACGAAAAGGCAATGGCGCTTGCGATCTCGCTGAATGAAGGCCAGGCCCGTATCGAGGATACGCTTGCGACCCGCTCGGAGGCCATCATCGATGCCGTCTCCGGCACGCATGACCGCCTCTCCGATACGCTCGATGAAAAGGCAATGGCGCTTGCGATCTCGCTGAATGAAGGCCAGGCCCGCATCGACGATACGCTTGCCACCCGTTCGGAGGCACTGCTCAGCACAGTTTCCAGCACGCATGACCGTCTCGCCGAGACGCTCGATGAAAGGGCGATGGCGCTCGGCATCTCGTTGAACGAAACGCAGTCGCGCATCGAAGACACGCTCTCGACCCATTCGGAAGCGTTGATCAACGCCGTCTCGGGCACGCATGACCGCCTCGCTGAAACGCTCGACGAGAAGGCCATGGCGCTCGGCATTTCGCTGAACGAGACGCAGTCGCGCATCGAGGATACGTTGTCGACCCATTCGGAGGCGTTGCTTAACGCCGTGTCAGGCACGCATGACCGCCTCTCCGAAACGCTCGACGAAAAGGCAATGGCCCTTGCCATCTCGCTGAACGAAAGCCAGAGCCGCCTGGAAGACACGCTGACGGCGGGCACTGATGCTCTCGTCCACGCTGCCACCGGCACGCATGACCGGATCGCCGCATCACTCGGCGAAAGCCAGCTCCGCATCGAGGAAGCGCTCACAAGCCGCGCCGAATCCATCGTCAATGCCGTCACGAATAGCGCCGACCGCCTGTCCGATACGCTTGACGAAAAGACCATGGCGCTCGCCATTTCGCTCGACGATGGCCAGAGCCGCTTCGAATCCGCGCTCGAAAACCGCAGCAACTCCATTATGGATACCGTTGCCAATGCCGAAGAGCGTGTTGCCGGCGCCTTTGCCGACCGCACGGAAGCGATCCGCGCCGCCTATACGGATAATCAGGCACGTCTGGAAACCGCGCTTGCCGAGCACACCTCCACCCTGTCCGAAGCCCTCGATGCCGGCAGCGCCCGCATGGAAGGCATCATCGGCAGCATGACGGGCCGCATCGAGGATGGCCTCACCGACGCCCAGCAGCGTATGGCCGCCCTTGCCAACGATGCCGCAAGCAACGTCGAAGGTGGGCTCGCCGCCGCGCATGACCGCATCCGCACCACGCTTGACGACCGCACCAATGCCATCACGCTGACGCTGACTGAGGCTCATAACCTCATCAACGACACGCTCTCCGAACAGGCGACCTCGATCGGCACGTCGGTTGCGACGAGCATCGGCATGCTCGAAATGTCGCTGGAAGATCGCGAGGCCGCGATCCGCACTGCGATCGATAAGAGTGCACAGTCGCTTGAGGATCGCATGCACGAAGGTGCCGGCCAGATTGCCGGTCGCTTCCAGGAAGCCGCCAACACGATCTCGCGTTCGGCCGCCGATTTCTCCGGCCATCTCGACCACTCCGTCGACAACCTCACGGGCCGCTTCACGGAGACCGGCACCCGCGTCGAAGCCAGCCTTGCCGCCATCGAGGCCCGTATTGCCGATGGTGTCGGCGGCGTGGCCGACAAGGTTGATGCTGCAGGCAGCCATCTCTCCGGCCTGCTGGATGACAGTATCTCCCGTCTGGGTTCGATCGGCGACGACACAGCCCAGCGCATCGCCGCAACGCTCGGCAACAGCGCCGCAAACCTGACCCAGGCACTCGACAGCCGCACCGCCAGCCTGACGGAAGCTTTCGACGGCCGCGCCGCCAGCCTGACGGATGCGCTGCATGCCGGCAGCGCCAACCTCACCCAGGCCCTCGACAACAGCAGCGCCAACCTCACGCATGCTCTCGACAGCCACAGCGCCAATCTCACCCAGGCTCTCGACAGCCGCCGGGCACATCTTGCCGAAACACTCGACAGCGGCAGTGCGAACATGGCCCAGTCGATCGACGGCCGGACCTCGGCCCTGAGTGACATGATGGATCGCGGCACCGCGCGCATCGAAGAGCGTCTCTCCACCATGGACCGCGCTCTGACCGTCGGTCTCGATGCCGTCAACCGCACGATCGAAGGCAAGGCAGCCGGTCTTGCTGCCAGCCTGCGCAACGCCGTTGCCGAAGCTGCCGAAGGCATGGATGGCGAAGCCACCAAGTCCTCGGAACTGCTGAGCCGCACCGGCCAGCAGTTCGCCGAAGCCATGGACGAGCGCTCCTCGCAGATCGTCAACCGCGTCGCCGAGGCACAGAGCCGCCTCGCCGGCCAGGCTGCCGCCGTTGCCCAGACCTTCTCCGAGGCCGGCAACGTCATCGTCAACAAGGTGGCGGAAGCAGAAAACATCGTCAGCAGCCAGGTCAGCGCCATCAATCATGCGCTCGCCGATGCCGGCCAGACGCTGGAAGCGCATGGCAATTCGATCCGCTCGACGCTGACCGATGCCGGCAGCCAGATCACATCCAGCATGGCCGAAGTCGACCGTGCGCTGGAAGCCCGCAGCAGCATCATCCGCTCCAGCCTGGAGCAGCGTGCCCGCGAAATCGACACCACACTCACCGATATCGACAAGGCGCTGGAAGCACGCGGCAATTCGATCCGCACAACGCTCGACGAGCGCACCCGCGACTTGAACTCCATGCTTGCCGGCCGCTCCACCGAGCTGACGCGCATTCTGGATGAGACGGCACGGCCGATCATCGACCGCTACACCGACGCCGGCCAGGAAGCTGCAGCCCGCATCACCGCGGCAGCAAGCCTCAGCGCCGAGCGCCTGCGTGCGGAAAATGAAGTGCTCACCCAGGCCGTCGCCGCCCGGGCCGAAAATGTCGCCAATGCCGTCGCCGCCATCGAGAACAGCCTGACGAACAACGTCAACGGCCTTGTCCAGCGCCTGTCGGAAAGCAGCGCGGCCATGTCCATGATGATGACGCGTGCCGCCGATCAGCTGAGCGGCGTCGACAGCCGCCTCGGCGACACGACCACGCGTTTCACGGACTCTGCAGCCAAGGCTGCCGAAATGGTCTCCGCTTCGACCCGCCTTCTCGAAGGCAAGGTCGATCGCCTGTCGGATATATCAGGCCAGACGCTCGCCCAGGTCGGCGGCATCATCGGCCGCTTCGACGACCATTCGAAGGTTCTCGGCCAGGCCTCGCAGCTTCTCGCTGCCGCCCAGTCCGGCCTTGTCTCGACGCTGGAAGAGCGTGAGACCGCCCTGCAGACTTTGGCAACCGGCCTCGTGCAGCGTTCGGGTGAGATCGAAAAGACCATGCGCGGCCTCGGCGGCATGATCGAGATGGTCTTCGAACGTGCCGAGCAGCGCTCCAACCAGGTCACCGGCACATTGCGCCAGAGCGTACAGGCCTCGTTTGCCGATATCGGACGTGTGCTTTCGGATACCGAGAAGCGCGCCGAGGAAGCAGCGTCCAACATGCGCGAAGCGATCAACCGCGCCGGCGAGGAAGCCAATGCCACGATCGACACCAGCTTTGCCAATGTCGAGCGCCGCTCCGGCGACCTCACCAACCGCCTGCGTGGCGGCCTGACGGCCTCGCTCTCGGACGTCGAGCGCATGCTCGGCGAAGCCGGACGCGCCTCCGACAGTGCAGCACAGAACCTGCGTGAATCGCTCCGCGATGCGATCGACGACGCTGTCGGCCGCTTCTCGGGAGCAACGGAAGATATCCGCCGCTCCGCAACCGATATCCGCAGCGAACTCGACGCCACCCGCGCCGAGCTGAAGCGTGGCGCCTTCGACCTGCCGGAAGAAGCCAAGGAAAGCGCGTCCGCCATGCGCCGCGCCGTCGCCGAGCAGATCAAGGCCCTGCAGGATATTTCGCAGATCGTCGGCCGCTCCAGCCAGCGTCTGGAACTCTCCGAGCCCGTTGCCCGCACGCTTGCCCAGGCTGAGCCCGCTCAGCGTGTCACCCAGCCGGTGATCCCGACGGCGCCTGCCCCGCAGCCCGCACCGACGGCACGCCAGTCGATCGAATCCATGGGCCTGCGCGGCACCATCGCCCCGACCCCGGCAGCAGCACCCGCACCAACTCCAGCTCCGCAGCGTCCGGTCGCTCAGGCTCCCCAGCCGGCTCCGGCCCCCGCTCCGGTCAGGCAGGAAGCTCCGCGCACGGAAGCCACCAGCGGCGGCTGGATCAGCGATCTTCTGCGCGGCGCCTCGCGTGAAGAGACCGAGGAAGCATTGCGTGCCGCCCCGGCCCGTCCGGCAGCGGAAGCCGCCGCTCCGGCCCCTGCTCCCGCCCAGCGCGCCAATGACAGCCGCAACCCGCGCCATGTCGTTGAATCGCTGAATTCGCTCTCGGTCGATATCGCCCGCGCCATCGACCACGACGCCTCGGTCGATCTGTGGCGCCGCTACCAGCGCGGTGAGCGCGACGTCTTCACCCGTCGCCTCTACACGCTGAAGGGCCAGCAGACTTTCGACGAGATCAAGCGCAAGTACGATCGCGAGCCGGAATTCCGCACCGCTGTCGACCGCTATATCGGTGATTTCGAAAAGCTGCTCGCCGATGTCGCCCGCACCGATCCGAACCGCACGGTTACGCAGTCCTACCTCACGTCGGATACTGGCAAGGTCTATACGATGCTTGCCCACGCGGCGGGCCGGTTGAACTGAGTTGTCGGATGGAAGCCTGACATGGTGAGACAAAAGGGGTCATCTGTGGATGGCCCTTTTTTATTGCCCCGGCTCCTTCAATCCGTCACAAACATCCCTGATCCGCATGCACCACGGGGCAGTCCCCCATCAGACCATCACCAAGCCAATTGCTTGCCACGACAGAGACCGTAGACATTGATGACCAAGACGACTTCCCGGCTCATGGCCGCCGCCCTCTCGTCCGCATTTCTTTTGGGCATGTTCATTCAGGCCGAGGCCGGCCAGGCAAGCTTCCTCGTGGACGTGCAGACCGGCCAGGTTCTGGAAGCGTCCAACCAGGACGATCTGAACTATCCGGCATCGCTGACCAAGATGATGACGCTCTATCTCACCTTCCAGGCGCTGCATGACAAACGCCTGACCTGGGATCAGAAGATCACCATGTCTGAAAATGCCGAGAGCAAGGAGCCCTTCAAGCTCGCTGTCGGCGCCGGCCGCAAGGTCACGGTCAAGGAGGCTGTCGAAGCCATCGTGGTGCTGTCGGCCAATGATGCGGCCGTGGCCCTTGCCGAACAGCTCGGGGGCTCCGAACAGGCCTTCGGTACGATTATGACGGATGAGGCCCATCAGCTCGGCATGAAGGACACCGTCTTCAAGAACCCGTCGGGCCTGCCGGATCCGGCGCAGGTCACCACGGCACGCGATATGGCCACACTCGGCGTGTCGCTGATGCGAGACTTCCCCGAAGAGTTCAAGCTCTTCTCGATGCGCGGCTTCCAGTTTCGCGGTATGAAGCTGCGCGGCCATAACAACCTGATGTACCGCTACAACGGCGTCGACGGCATCAAGACCGGCTTCACCGACGCATCGGGCTACAATGTCGTGACATCCGCAGCGAAGGACGGCCGCCGCGTCGTCGGTGTGGTCATGGGCGAAAAGACCGCCAGCCTGCGCGACGACAAGATGGCCGGCCTGCTCGACAGCTACCTGCCCTCCGCTTCGACCGCGACTGCATCCGCGACAGGCGGCAACCCGACGATGACGGATGCCCAGCCGACCAAGTAAGTCGTCCAGACAAGCCAGGAACGAATAAGGCCCGAAACCGTCTGACGGTTTCGGGCCTTATCTCTATAAAGACAAGGTTTAGATCGACGTCAGCGTCCAGCCAACAATCTGGTCGGTGACCGATGTAAAGGCACGGCCTAGTCCCTTCACGAAACTCACGTTGTCGCCGCCGGCCGGAGCAGTGGCCCGGAAGACCTGCTGGGCACGCACTGTGCCGTTTCGATCGTTGAGGATCTTGGCGGAAATCTCCACCACAGCCTTGTTGCCAGACGCTGCGTCGATCTCGAAGGAGCGGATGTCGGTCACGAGTTGATAGTCGATCGCCAGTCCCTGCCCCGGCTTTCCAACGCCGCCAAGCTTGCCGGAATTCTCGAAGGCCTGGACGAGCTTCGATTGCACCATCCGCGGCAGCGTATCGCTCCACTGCGAGCGTGACAGATACTGGATTTCCGAGGGCGAAACGCGGATGACGATCTGGTCGCTGTTTAGCGCCTTCAATGCCGTCGGATCGGCAATCAGGATCTGCTTGCTCTTGGCCGAGGGACCGGTGCCATCGACCGTAGCTGCCGAGAGATCATAGGTGTCGTTCTTCGCCGTCGTTCCGCAGCCTGCAAGAAGTGCTGCCGTCAGCGGCAAAATAATCGCCGTTCCACGGATCCAGGAACGGCGCGACATCACATGCGATAGACCCATATTACGCTACCCCTGACCTCTGTTTAGCGCCGCGTGCGCCCGTCATATTGCTTGACCGTCGGCCCGCCGAAAATGATCCGCTGCGGATTCTGGTCGAAATTGCTGATGGCATTGTTGAGGTTGTTCGCCGTGCCGCGCAGCTCGTTGACCAGCGTCTGCACGTCACTCAGGCCACTGCCAGAGAACCGCTGCAGATTGTCGGCGATCGGCCCGATACGCGTATTGACGTTGTCGGCGACCTTCTTGAAGGATTCGAGCGTCGCGCGCGCCTCGGTGAAGAGCGAATTCGTATTGTCTGAGCCGAGCAGCGCATCGACCTTGATGAGGATGCCGTCGACGCGCGTCGAAGCCGAGTTTAGCTTGTTCGCCATCTGCTGGACGTCCTGGATCGTCTGGTCGATATCCTTGCGGCGGTCAGCGACCGTGGTGGTCACGTCGCGGATCGACGCGACGGCGGCGCGCGCATCCTTCGTCGCCTGGGCGATATCGTCGACTGAACCCTTGACCTTGTTGGCGTCGATGGCGGCGACCAGCGTATCGACGCGATCGAGCGTCACCTGCGCCTTCTTGCCGAACTCGTTGTAGGTCGTCACCGTCTGGTCGACTTTGGCGACCAGACCCTTAAGATCACTCGAGGCATCGGCCACGTCGCGGCTCACCTTCTCGGCATTGGTCAGGATCGTGTTGATCTTCTGCGCATCGACGGCCTTTACCAGATCCTCGACAGCCGCAAGCGTCGAGTCCACCCGACCTGAGACGTTGCGCACAGTATTGGAGAGATCGCCGACGCTCTGCAGGAAGCTGTCGATATTGCCGGAATTCTTGGCAAGCGCATCCGAGAAGGTTTCTGCATTCTGCAAGGTCTTGGTCAGCGGCCCGCGCGCATCGCGCACGAAGCCCTGCACGTCGCCGACGGCGTCATTGGCGCGGTCAAGGATCTTGTCGGCGGTGGCGAGCAGGTTGGTGACGCTCGACTGGTCGGCGACGATCACGGCGCGTTTGCCGCTTTCCAGCGCCTGCTGGAGAATGTTCTTGTCTTCCTTGCGGCCACCGGAAAGCTCGATATAGGCGGCACCCGTCAGGCCCTGGATTTCAAGGGCCGCCTTGGTGGACGGATAGATCGGTGCATCCGAGCGCACTTCGGTAAAGGCCAGCGAGTATTGCGGGTCGTCGGCATCGATGGAGAGAGACTGCACCGAGCCGACCTGGATGCCGTTGAATCGAACAGGCGAACCGACGCTCAAACCGTTGGCGGAGCCCGGAATGCGCACGATCAGCTCGGCCATCGGCCCGCTGCGGCCATATTCGGCCATCCAGTAGACGAAGCCGAATGCGGCTGCGATCACCAGAACGGTGAAAAAACCGACGATCGTGTAATTGGCTTTGGTTTCCATCGTCTCCGGTCACTTCCCGCTGTCATGCTGCGCCCGGGCCGCCGGCGCGTCGTCCTGCGGCACGATCGAACGCGCGCGCTTGCCCTTGAAGTAGGCCTGAACCCACGGATCGTCGTAGGCGAGCATGTCGTCGATCGTTCCTTCCACCATTACCCGCTTCTTTCCAAGCACGGCAATACGGTCGCAGACCGAAAACAGGCTGTCGAGGTCATGGGTCACCATATAGACGGTTAACCCCAGGCTATCGCGCAGATTGGCGATCAGCTCGTCGAATTCCGCAGCACCAATGGGATCGAGGCCCGATGTCGGCTCGTCGAGGAAGACGAGTTCAGGATCAAGCGCCAGTGCGCGGGCAAGTGCTGCACGCTTGATCATGCCGCCCGATAGCTCCGATGGATATTTGTCGGCCGCATCGGCTGCGAGCCCCACCATGCGGATCTTCAGATGCGCCAGCTCATCCATCAGCGAAGCAKGCAGATCGAGATATTCGCGCATCGGCACCTGGATATTCTCCTTCACCGTCAGTGAGGAGAAGAGCGCGCCCTGCTGAAAGAGAACGCCGAGACGCATATCGAGTGCATTGCGCTCCGGCTCGTCCAGCTCGTCGAAATCCTGCCCGAGAATCTTGATGGTGCCGGAACGGCGCGGCAGCAGGCGAAGCACGGTGCGCATCAGCACAGATTTGCCGGTGCCGGAAGCGCCGACGAAGCCGAGGATCTCACCGCGATAGATATCGAGATTGAGCTTGTCGAGCACGACCTTGGGGCCGAAAGCGACTGTGACGTCGCGCGCCGACAGCACGACATCTCGATTGCCGTTTTTGCTCGTTTCGATCGGTTGCTGATCCACGTCGTCCGCCATGTCAGAAATCGATCGCTGCATAGAACATCGCAAAAAGCCCGTCCATCAGGATGACGACGAAAATCGCCTTCACGACGGAGGCCGTCACATGCTGGCCGAGCGATTCGGCACTGCCGCCGACCTTCAGGCCCTCGACAGCTGCGACGATGCCGATGACGAGCGCCATGAACGGCGCCTTGATCATGCCTGCCAATATGGTCGAAAGCGTTACGGCCTCATGCAGGCGCGACAGGAAGGTTGCGAATGTAATGCCCGAATAAAGATAGGCGACGGCAGCGGCACCCGCCAGCGACGCGAAGTTGGCAATCACGGTCAGAAGCGGCAGCGCAACAGTCAGCGCCACCAGCCGCGGGAAGATCAGCACGCCGATCGGGTTGAGGCCCATCACCTTCAGCGCGTCGACCTCTTCACGCATCTTCATGGAGCCGATCTCGGCGGTGATCGCGCTGCCCGATCGGCCGGCGATCATGATGGCCGTCAGAAGCACGCCGATTTCTCGAAGCTGCAGGATGCCGACGAGGTCGACGACGAAGATTTCCGCACCGAAATAACGAAGCTGGAAGGCGCCCTGCTGCGCGATGATCGCGCCGATCAGGAAGGACATCAGCAGGATGATCGGAACGGCGCGCACGCCCATATGGTCGATCTGGTTGACGATCGAAGCCGGCGAAACGCCGCTGCCACGGCCGAATTTCATCTGCGCGCCGCGCACCGCCGAACCGAGGATATACATGGAAGCGGCGACATTGTCCCAGACGTCGAGGGTCATCCGCCCGATCGGTGCGAGGATGCGCTCGACGATCGAGAGCTTCTCCTTCTGCTCGGGCTCCTGCTTTTCAGGCTCCTTGGAGAAGGTGGCGATCAGCTCGTCGATATGCTCGTTCGTACTCTCGAAATGAACCGGTCGCCCCGCCTCTTCCTGCTGTTTCTTTAGCCGGCAAAGCAACCAGATGCCGGCTGTGTCGATATCGGTGACATCGGAGAGATCGAGCGTCAGGTCGCCGCTATTGTTGCGCGACAATTTCTCGAAATCCTGCAGGACGAGATGGATGTTGGCGCTGCGCCAATTGCCTTCAAGATGCACAAGCTGGCCCGAGCCTCCGGCTCGGTCGTCCACATGCAGCGAGGCGGCGTTGCGTTTCTCGGACTTCAAAATACTTGTGTCTTTCAATGCTTGCAGCGACAGTCCCGACTCGCGAACATATATTCGCCGCCCGGCGCGTTAATATACAGAAGCAACGCGCAATTTCCATGCTCGCAGGAGAGCAAATATGCCGCGCCATCTTGATATCCAGATGAATTCGTTCCCGATTGCGGGAACTTTCACCATCGCGCGCGGGGCAAAGACCTCGGCGGACGTGATCACCTGCACGCTGACGGAGGGAGGCGCCAGGGGTTTGGGCGAATGTGTGCCCTATCGCCGCTACGGCGAGACGATGGAAAGCGTCGTGGCGCAGATCGAAGCGGCCCGCCCGCTGATCGAGGACGGCATTTCGCGGGCCGGATTGCTGCATGCCATGCCGCCGGGAGCAGCCCGCAACGCCGTCGATTGCGCGCTGTGGGATCTCGAAGCCAAGCTCACGGGCAAGAGCGTCGCTTTCCGGCTCGATCTGCGCAAGCTGAAGCCGCTGACCACGGCCTATACGATCTCGCTCGGCGAACCCGATGTCATGGCGGCCAAGGCCCGCGAGCATGCGCAGCGCCCGCTCCTGAAGGTCAAGGTCGGCACCGGCGACGACGAGAGCCGCATTCGGGCGGTTCGCGCCGCCGCGCCCGATTCCGCCATCATTCTCGATGCCAATGAAGGCTGGCCGGAAGACCGGCTGGAACATCATCTGCGCATCGCTGCCGAAGCCAATATCGCGCTGGTAGAGCAGCCGCTGCCGGCCGGACGCGACGACATGCTGGCCGAGATTGCCCGCCATGTGCTCATCTGCGCCGATGAAAGCGTCCACCACACCGGCGACCTTGCAAGCCTTGCCGATCGTTACGACGCGATCAACATCAAGCTCGATAAAACCGGTGGCCTGACGGAAGCGCTGGAAATGAAGGAAGAAGCACAGCGGCTCGGCTTCTCGATCATGATCGGCTGCATGGTCGGCACATCGCTGGCGATGGCGCCTGCCGTTCTGCTGGCGCAGGATGCCGATTTCGTCGATCTCGACGGCCCGCTGCTCCTCGCCCGCGATCGTGAGCCTGCCCTGAATTATGCCGGTTCTCTCGTATTTCCGCCGGAAGCCAGCCTCTGGGGTTGAAGGTAATAGGCGATGATGACGAGGGCGAGCCCGAAGGCGGCAACACAGGCCATGACATAATAGCTGTCGAGGCCGAGCGCGGAATAGATATAGCCCGAAGCGATCGTCATCAGGCCCGAGGCCATGCCGATATAGAAGAAATAGGCACCCTGGGCCGAGGCCTCCTGCGTCTCCTGCACGGTCGCGACGATGCGCCGCTGCACGCCGGTATGCACGAAGGCATAGGTGAAGCCGTGCAGGCATTGCAGCATGAAGAAGCCGATAAAGCTCGTCTCCGTCGGGAAGAACACCCAGCGGCAGATGCTGACGGCGCAGCCGAAGCGGATCAGCGTCCAGGCGTTGAAGCGGCGGTTGAGGCGCCGCGACAGGAAGAACACCGTGACCTCAGAGGCCACACCCGCACTCCAGAGCATGCCGACTTCGGTGCCCGAAAAGCCGAGTTGATGCCAGTAGATCGATGAAAAGGCGTTGAGCAGCGCATGACTTGATTGCTGGATTGAAACGCCGAGCAGCAAAAGCAGCAGATGCGGCTCGCGCAGCCCGCTGCCTGTGGTCGCCGGAAGGTTGATCGGCTGGCCGCGCCGCCGTGTCGGCCCGATACGGGGACAGAAGACCGCCATCGTAATCGTCAGCACGAAGCCGAAGATCATCACGGGCAGCACCATGCCGCCACCCCAGCGCCCGACCAGCTCGCCGCCGGTGAGCGTCGAAATAATGAAGGCGATCGAGCCCCAGACGCGCATGGAGCCGTAATCGAGCCCCCAGCGGCGCACACCCGAAATCACGATCGATTCGACGACCGGCACATAAGGGGCGAAGGTCGCGCCCTGCAGCGCAAAGACGATCAGCACCGACCAGAAACTGCTTGTCCAGTAGAGCGCGATGGCCGTCAGCAGCGAGAGGATGCCCGACCACAGCAGCACATGCGCCCGCTCTTGCATGCGGTCGGCAAAGACCGCCACGATCGGCGCCACGAGAACGCGCACCACCATCGGTACGGCGAGGATCGTGCCGATCTGATGATCGTTGAACTGGTGAGTCGCAAGCCAGACGGGGAAGAAGGGCAGGACGATACCGTTGACCAGCAGCGGCGCGCTGTAACAAAGCGCGCTGAGCAGCCGGAAGCGCGGCGGCGCTCCCTCGCCCATCGAGGGATTTTGTGCGGGAATCATAGTGGACCTGAAGGAAACTGTGCGTTGCCTAACACATCCCATCAAACACGACTATGGCGAGAAATAGCCCGATCGAAACGATACGGATATAAATCGAAACGATTTAAAAAATAAATAGGGCCTGTCACCAGACGGCAACGGCTAAATTCATGATGCACCGGCGGAGACCGCCGATGCGGTACGCACACATTATTCAGGCAGCCTGCGGGGCAAGATCGCCCTCTTCCAGCAATTCGACCGATGTGAGTGCCGCCACGTTGCTGGTGAGCGCACGCCAGGTGATGAGTTCGAACCTGCCGTCTTCATGCTCGACGATCGCCGTGCAGCTTTCGACCCAGTCGCCGGTATTGATGTAGCGGATGCCGTCCATATCCTCGATCACGGCGTGATGGATATGGCCACAGATGACGCCGTCGGCGCCGCTCTTGCGGGCTTCCTCGGCAACCACGCGCTGGAACTCGCCGATGAAATTGACGGCGTGTTTGACCTGCAGCTTGGCCCAGGCCGAGAAGGACCAGTAGGGCATGCCAAGGCGGCGGCGGACCGCTGCGAGCACGATGTTGATGCGGATCGCCGTGTCGTAGGCCCAGTCGCCGAGATAGGCGAGCAGACGAGCGTTGCGCACGACGACGTCGAACTCGTCGCCATGCAGGATCAGGTACTTCTTGCCGTCAGCGCCGTCGTGGATGATGCGCTCGACGACCTCGATGCCGCCGAAATGCATGCCCGGAAAGGCGCGCAGGAATTCGTCGTGATTGCCGGGAATATAGACGACGCGCGTACCCTTGCGCGCCTTGCGCAAGAGCTTCTGGACCACGTCGTTGCAGACTTGCGGCCAGTACCAGCTACGCTTCAGGCGCCAGCCATCGACGATATCTCCGACGAGGTAGATCGTGTCTGCCTCGTGGTATTTCAGGAAATCCAGCAGGAAATCCGCCTTGGCGGCTTTCGAGCCGAGATGCACATCGGAAATGAAGAGGGTGCGGAAGCGCCGAGGTTCCATCATGTCTGTCACAAGCCTTTCCGCTCGTGTCCCATCGTTCTTCGTCTGGTCTTCCAAAATCAGACTCGTGTATCAGGAAGATGACAAACCGCAGGAAAGGCCGGCAAAGCCGTTCAATCCACCGGTTAGAGCCTTCCCTGGTCACATTGCAGCATTCTGCTGGCTCAAACGGAGTCGGCCGGTCGATCAGGCGGCCCGTTTCAGCCAACCCCGGTGGTTTGCTTGCAAACCGGCTAGGGCCGGGCATCTTTCCGCCAGGATCAGAAGCGATCGGCTCGGACTTACTTGGGGTATGCCCTTCGCCAATCGCTTCTGCCCTGACGAAAACCTGCTCCGGCAGAATGCTGCAATCTGACCAGGGAAGGCTCTTAATGTCAGCTCCCCATTACCATCAGGTCAAAAAGTTCCGCTGCGGCCATTTCCGTACTGTTCCGGCCGGTCGATTGATGTATGGAGGAGTCTTCAAAAGACTTCGAACAACGCTGGAGGCGGCGATGGATCACCAGGAAAAATCCAAATCGGAAAAGAATTTGACGGGCGGTAGCCTCGACGAGCAGGCGCTTTTCTTCCACCGCTATCCACGCCCCGGCAAGCTGGAAATCCAGGCGACCAAGCCGCTCGGCAACCAGCGCGATCTGGCGCTCGCCTATTCTCCGGGTGTCGCCGCGCCCTGCCTCGCCATCCGTGATAATCCGGAGCAGGCCGCCGACTATACGTCCCGTGCCAATCTCGTTGCCGTCATCTCCAACGGCACCGCAGTACTCGGCCTCGGCAACATCGGCCCGCTCGCCTCCAAGCCGGTCATGGAAGGCAAGGCTGTCCTCTTCAAGAAGTTTGCCGGCATCGACGTCTTCGATATCGAAGTGGATGCGCCAGATGTCGATCAGATGGTCGCTACCGTCGCCTCGCTCGAGCCGACCTTTGGCGGCATCAACCTTGAAGACATCAAGGCCCCGGAATGCTTCCGCATCGAGAAGCAGCTGCGCGAAAAGATGAAGATCCCCGTCTTCCACGATGACCAGCACGGCACCGCAATCATCGTCGCCGCCGCCATCCTCAACGGCCTGGAACTCGCCGGCAAGAAGATCGATGAGGTCAAGATCGTCGCGTCAGGCGCCGGTGCGGCCGCCCTTGCCTGTCTCAACCTGCTGGTGACTCTCGGCGCCAAACGCGAAAACATCTGGGTCCACGATCTCGAAGGTCTCGTCTATGAAGGCCGCGTCGAGCTGATGGACGAGTGGAAGGCGATCTACGCCCAGAAGAGCGACACGCGCACGCTCGCCGAAAATATCGGCGGCGCCGATGTCTTCCTCGGCCTGTCCGCTGCCGGCGTCCTGAAGCCGGAGCTGCTGGCGCAGATGGCCGACAAGCCGCTGATCATGGCGCTTGCCAACCCGACGCCGGAAATCATGCCGGACCTCGCCCGCGCTGCCCGCCCGGATGCGATGATCTGCACCGGCCGCTCGGACTTCCCGAACCAGGTCAACAACGTCCTCTGCTTCCCCTATATTTTCAGGGGCGCGCTGGACTGTGGCGCCGAGACGATCAACGAGGAAATGAAGATGGCGGCCGTGCGCGCCATCGCGGCCCTCGCCCGCGAGGAGCCGTCGGACGTTGCAGCCCGCGCCTATTCCGGTGAAACCCCCGTCTTCGGCCCCGACTATCTCATCCCCTCGCCCTTCGATCCGCGCCTCATTCTGCGCATCGCGCCTGCTGTCGCAAAGGCTGCTGCCGAAAGCGGCGTCGCCCGCCGGCCGATCACCGATTTCGATGTCTATCTCGACCATCTGAACCGCTTCGTCTTCCGCTCCGGCTTCATCATGAAGCCGATCTTCACGGCGGCAAAGACAGCAGAGCGCAAGCGCGTCGTCTTCTCGGAAGGTGAAGACGAGCGCGTGCTGCGCGCCGCTCAGGTTCTGATCGAAGAAGGCATTGCCGAGCCGATCATCATCGGCCGCCCGCAGGTCATCGAAACGCGCCTGAAGCGCTACGGTCTGCGCATCCGCCCTCTGTCGGATTTCGAGGTCATCAACCCCGAAGACGATCCGCGCTTCCGTGAATATGTCGATCTCTATCTGCAGCTGGTCGGTCGCCGCGGCGTCATCCCGGAGGCAGCGCGCACCATCGTGCGTACCAACACGACAGTCATCGGTGCGCTGGCGCTGAAGCGCGGGGAAGCCGATGCCCTGATCTGCGGCCTCGAAGGGCGTTACGAGAAGCATCTGCGCGACGTGCGTCAGATCATCGGCAAGCGTCCGAACGTGCGCGATTTCTCCGCGCTCAGCCTGTTGATTTCGCAGCGCGGCGCGACCTTCTTCACCGACACCTATGTGACCTTCAATCCGACGGCCGAGGAAATCGCCGAGGCGACAGTGCTGGCAGCCGAGGAAATCAAGCGCTTCGGCATCACCCCGCGCGCCGCCCTCGTCTCGCATTCGAACTTTGGCTCGCGCGAATCCGAAAGCGCCACCAAGATGCGCAATGCGCTGCAGCTGGTGCGTGAAGCGGCTCCTGATCTCGAAGTCGACGGCGAAATGCACGGCGAAAGCGCGATCTCCGAGGAGCTGCGCCGCCGCGTCATGCCGCACACCACGCTGCATGACGAAGCCAACTTGCTGGTCTTCCCGAACCTCGATGCGGCCAACATCACGCTCGGCGTCGTCAAGTCGATGACCGACGGCCTGCATGTCGGCCCGATCCTGCTCGGCACCGCAATGCCGGCCCATATCCTGGCGCCGTCGGTTACGTCTCGCGGTGTGGTCAACATGGCAGCACTTGCTGTTGTCGAGGCATCGCAGCCGGCGTAAGCCGCGCTGCGGCCGTCTGCGAAGCGACGGCCGTTGGCATAGGGCATATCAGGCACGCCGTATGGATCGGCGTCCCTGATCCGAAAGCTCATCGGCGCGTTCGTTACCTTCAATGCCGGAATGGCCCTTGCACCAGGCAATCGCTATCAATCGATTCTGGGATAGCGCGATATCGACGGCTTTCCAGAGTTCCGCATCCGAGATCGCCCGGTTTCTGGCCTTGCCACCTGGGTTGCTTTTCTTCCAGCCATTGTTCCTCCAGATAGGACGCCAGCTGTTGCAGCCGTCTACGGCATAGACGGAATCGCACCAGATGACCGCTGCCACGCCCTCTGCTGTGCGGCTGATCCAGATTGCCGCCTCGAGCACTGCAGTCAGTTCCATCGCATTGTTGGCGGAATTTTCTACGCCGCCGAAACCGGACGCGATTTCCACGCCATCGCGGTAGGCGACGAAGGCCCACCCGCCCTGCCGCGTACCGGGCTCATAACAACCGTCCACGAAAACGTGAAGGCCGTGTCGGGGTTCCGGTTTTACCGGTGTCGTTGAGAGAGAACGAATCTCGTCGGAAATTCCTGTCATATCAGCCGTTTAGATATCAGCGGGCTCCCGCGTAGCTGCGGGAGAGATGGGAGTGGGAGCATAGGGCTTGCTGGATAAGATCGCAAAAATGCGCTAGGAATTACTTCGAGCTTATTAAGGGAAATACGTTAAGACAAAGCGCGGTCGGTTGAAGCCGCAATTGACCGATAGATACTTTCTCATTCCGGGACGACGTCGTGAAGCGCCGAAACCTGTCTCTCCTCTTCTTTCTGGCATTTGCGGTTCCGGCAGCCGCTGAGACCAATGCGATCTGCGAGGATCTGCGCGGGCGTCTTGCCGATCTGCCGCAATCGATCGGCACGAATGGTGCCGAGATGCGCCAATATGCGGGCGCGCTTGCCGAACAGAACCTGGAATTGCGCAAGGTGCGCGGCGATCTGCGCCGCTACGGCTGCACGTCGGGCAGCATGGTCGTCGTCGGCGGCGAAAATGCCGGCTTCTGTGAGGAGCTTGAGCAGTCCGAAGCCAAGATGGTGGACAATATCCGCTACCTGCAGGACCGCCGCAACGAGTTGCGCCAGGGTGGTGCCGATCCGGCCCGCGAGGGGCTGATGGCCGCACTCGAAGACAATGGCTGCAACAGCGACAGCTTTAGCGAACCTGCGCAAGGCGATGCATATGCCCCGGCTCCTTCCATCGAGGAGCAGGCCATGCGCGGCGACACCTTCATTCCGCTTGGCGGCGGCGAGCGTTACGGCCTGCCGCGGGCGGAAATGCTCTCGCCCGTCAGCACCATCTGCGTACGCACCTGCGACGGTGGCTTCTTCCCGATCAGCAATAATGCAACCTCGGTCGATTTCGGCCGCGATGCCGCGACCTGCGCCAAGATGTGCCCTGGTGTGGAGACGGAGCTCTATTACCGCGACATCTCCAGCGCCGAAGCCTCGAACATGATCTCGACGGCAACGGGCACCCCCTATGGCGCGATGAAGAATGCCTTCGCCTACAAGACCCGCGCACCCGGCGAAAAATCCGCCTGCTCCTGCAATCTGACCGCCTATTACGAGGAAATGCGCAAGAGCCAGGCAGCCTATGCGCCGGCGCCTGAGCCGAAGGGTTCGATCACCACGATCCATACAGACGCACCGAAGGCTGTGAGCGCCCCGCCCGCCCCGCAGGCGCAGGTGCCGGATCGTCCCTACGACCCCGCCAGCAACAAGGTGCGCCAGGTTGGCCCGCAATTCCTGGCTGGCGATCAGGGCAAGATCGATCTCACCAATCCGGCGACATCAGGCCCGCAGCCCCAACAACAGCAATAACCACGATATCGGCAGTCGAAATCGCGTCTTCAGTTTGACGAGCGATGCTCCCGGAAGGCTGCCGCCAGTGTGCGCAGCGCCGCACGCGACTTGGCATCCGTCAGTGTCGAATGCAGCACGACCTCGGAGGATGGCAGCGCCGGCAGGCCGAAGCGCTCGCTGACCTCGATCGTGCCGACAGGCGCCAGACGATGGGAGAAGGTCGAGACGGCAAGCCCGGCTGAAACGGCTGCTGTCACAGCCGAAGAGCCTCCGCCGAGGAAGACTTCCGCCCAGGGAATACCGGCCGCATCGAGCGCCCGGGTGCAGACATCCCGCACCTTGCAGTTGGGCGACAGTGCTGCAAGACGCAGCGGTTCACCGCGGCGATATTCGAATTGCGGCGTTGCAAACCAGCCGAAATGCTCTGGTGCCAGAACCTCGCCATCGCGCCGGTCCTCATCCCGACGGACGATCGCCGCATCTAGGTCGCCGCGATCGAAGGCGGCGAGCAACTCGCAGGAATTGTCGAGCCGCACCTCGATCGTCAGCCCCGGATCATGGGCATTGAGGCGCGCAAGCAGCGTCGGCACTTCCGGGCCGGCGACATGGGCCGCAATGCCCAGCCTGAAATGACGGCGCGACGAGGAAAGTGCCGCGATCGCCCGGTCATGGGCAGCGAGGAATTCCCGTGCGGCATCAAGAAATACCGCCCCCTGTGCCGAAAGCCGCACCAGCCGCGGCGTGCGTTCGATCAGCCGATGGCCGAGCCGCTCCTCCAGCCGTTTGAGCTTGACGCTAATCGCCCCTTGCGTGCTGCCGAGCTCATTGGCGGCGCGGGTGAAGCTCTTGTTCTCGGCGATCGTCACGAAAGCCTGAACGGAATCGACATCGAGCATGGTCATTGGATCTATCCGAAATTGTTGTGTCTGAAATAGTCAATCATCCAATTCTGTAATGATCAAGCTCTGCTTATGCTGACGCAAATGGACGACAAGGGATGTCACCCTTGTAAGTCTCAACGTCGAAAGGCCAAAGCATGACCTCTGCCTCCCCTCCATCCTCACGTATCAGAGGCATCGTCGCCCTGATGGCGGCCTGCCTCTCCTCACTGATGTTCGGCCTTGAAATATCGAGCGTACCGGCAATCCTGCCGACGCTGGAAAAGGTGCTGCATGCCGATTTCAGCGCGCTGCAATGGATCATGAATGCCTATACGATCGCCGTGACGACGGTGCTGATGGCGGCAGGCACATTGGCCGATCGCTACGGCCGCAAGCGCGTCTTCCTCATCGGCATTGCCGCCTTTGGCCTCACCTCGCTGATTGCCGGCCTCGCTCAGGATGTTTCGCTGCTGATCGTTGCTCGCTTTCTGCAGGGCATGAGCGGCGGCGTGATGCTGATCTGCCAGGTGGCTGTCCTCTCCCATCAATTCCCGGAGGGCAGAGCCCGCAGCATGGCCTTCGGCTGGTGGGGCATCATCTTCGGGATCGGCCTCGGCTTTGGCCCGATCATAGGCGTTGCGATCGTAGCAGCCGCCGGCTGGCAATGGGTCTTCCTCATCCATGCCGTGCTGGCAGCCGTGACGGTGGCCCTTGCCGTAACGGGCGTTGAGGAATCGCGGGACCCCGCTGCAGGACGGCTCGATATGGCCGGCATCGCCACTCTTTCGCTGGCGGTCTTCTGCCTCGCTTTCTTCATCACCCAGGGTCCGGCTCTCGGCTTTGCCAGCCCTGCCGCGCTTGGCATCATCGGACTTTCCGCGGCAAGCCTCGTCGCCTTCATCTTTGCCGAGAGGCTGAACCCGCGACCGATGTTCGATGCCTCGGTCTTCGGCATTCGCGCCTTCTCGGGCGCCATCATCGGCTCGGCTGCCATGAATATCAGCTTCTGGCCTTTCATGATCTATCTGCCGATCTGGTATGAAGCCGGTCTCGGTTATGGCAGTGTGGCCGCGGGTGTGGCGCTGCTTGCCTATACGCTGCCGACGCTCGTCGTACCGCCGCTCGCCGAACGGCTTATGCTGCGCTATCGGCCGGGCATCATCATTCCCGGCGGCCTTTTCACCATCGGGCTCGGCTTCCTGCTGATGAAGTCAGGCAGTGCTGCCACCGCGCCAAGCTGGCTGACGATGCTGCCCGGCGCGCTGCTTGCCGGCATCGGGCTTGGCTTCACCAACACCCCGGTCACCAATACGACGACAGGTGCCGTCTCCAGCGATCGCGCCGGCATGGCCTCCGGCATCGACATGAGCGCCCGGATGATCTCGCTCGCCATCAACATCGCCGTCATGGGCTTCATCCTGTTCAGCGGCGTGCTCTCCCACCTCAAGAGCACCTTGCCAACCTCGACGGATGCCGGCGACCTGCGCCTGCTCGCCGAACGGATCTCCGCCGGCAACATTGCCTCCCTGCCAGACATTCCCGCCGGGACGGTGCATGATGCGCTCGTCGCAGGCTTCGGCGGCGTCATGCTCTATGGCGCGATCGGCGTCTGGCTTCTGGCCGCCGCAAGCTTCCTCGTCTTTGCCCATCGGAAGACGCCGGCCTGCGCCAAGGATTGCGGCACCCAGCCGGCAGAATGATGCACACCCGCGCCGGCTCAGACCGGCGCGGCCTCGCTTTCCACCTGCCCCCAGCCATCATGGAAAACCAGCTCTTCCAGCGCCATCCGCTGCCGCCAGCCTTTGACCGCCAGTTCCGGCTTATCATAGAGCCGGTCGACGAAGCCGGCGCAGAGCCAGGCTACCACCTCGATATGATTGGGAATGCCGAGGATCTCCTTCAGGTCACCCTCGCGAAAAATGCTGACCCAGCCGATGCCCACCCCTTCGGCTCGTGCCGCAAGCCACAGGTTCTGGATGGCGCAGACGGTGGAATAGCTGTCCATGCGCGGATTATGTGTGCGCCCCAGCACCACGCTGCCGCTGCGGGTTGGATCGCAGGTCACGCAGATGCCGAGCGGCGCCTGGACGATGCCTTCGAGCTTCAGCGAACGGTATTGCTCCTGCCGCTTGCCGTCGAACATGCGGGCCGCTTCCTCATTCGCCTTGAGGAAGGCATCGCGTACCCGCGCCCTCACCTCGACGCTCTTCACCAGAATGAAATTCCACGGCTGCATGAAGCCGACCGAGGGCGCGTGATGCGCGGCGGTCAAAAGCCGCGTCACGAGATCATCCGGCAAGGGATCGGGCAGGAACTGGCTGCGCACGTCACGCCGCGTCATGATCGCGTGATAGACGGCCTCGCGTTCGGCCGCAGAAAAGCTGGATGCCGGGCAAACGGCATCATCAATGGGTCGCATCGTCAAATCCCCAACAACGCAACCGCCCGCCGTCCGCGCGGGTTGGGTCTATCTTGCCAGGCCGGTCTTCTGACTTGGCGTCATCCGCTTGACCGCCGCCTTCCCGGCCTTGCGGCCAGTGGCATTCTATGCGGCAAGCGTCGGCCTTACAGCGTTGGGCACGTTCCGGTCTTGCACCGGATTCCCGATTCTCCCGCTTGTGAAAGCGGGCACCTGACGGGTGATCTATGGCGCGGAAACGGCATGGCGGCAAGCTGCATGCGACATTCATTTCGTGGACAGGCTGAAAATGCTGGCCTAGAACGAGACCCGACGCCGCTGGCGCCGAATCCCCTCTCATTGCCTTCCGGTTGCCCGTGTCCCGCCTAACACCAATGATCCTTGCGGTCGCCCTGTTCATGGAACAGATGGATTCGACCGTGATCGCCACCAGCCTGCCGGCGATTGCTGCCGATATAGGCACTTCGCCGATCGCGCTGAAACTTGCGGTAACGAGCTACCTCGTGGCGCTCGCAATCTTCATTCCGATCAGCGGCTGGATGTCGGATCGCTTCGGTGCACGCAACATCTTTCGGCTCGCGATCTTCGTTTTCATGGTTGGCTCGGTCGCCTGCGCATTCTCCAATTCCATCGCCGCCTTCGTCATTTCCCGCCTCATCCAGGGTGCCGGCGGCTCGATGATGACGCCGGTCGGGCGATTGCTCCTGGTGCGCGGCACGCCACGTCACCAGTTGGTGAATGCCATGGCATGGCTGACCATTCCGGCGCTGATCGGCCCGATCATGGGCCCGCCGATCGGCGGCTTCCTGACGACCTATCTCAGCTGGCACTGGATCTTCTGGATCAATGTGCCGATCGGCATTATCGGCATCGTCCTCGTCACCCGTTTCCTGCCGGCCGTCGAGCCGCGAAGCCCGAAGCCGATGGATTTTCCGGGCTTCTTCCTGTCGGGTATCGGCTTTGCCGGTTTCGTGTTCGGCCTCTCGGTCATCAGCCTGCCCGCCGTTCCCGTCATCTACGGCTATGTCACTGTGGCCGTCGGCGTCCTCTCCGGCATTCTCTATTTCGTGCATGCCAGGCGCACCTCGCATCCGCTGCTCGACCCCAAGATGTTCCGCTACCCGATGTTCCGGGCGGCGATCCTCGGCGCCTCGAATTTCCGCATGGGCCTCGGCGCGCTGCCCTTCCTCATGCCGCTGATGCTGCAGCTCGGCTTCGGCCTGACGCCGCTGCAGTCAGGCTCGATCACCTTCATCAGCGCTCTTGGCTCCATGGGCTCGAAATTTGCAGCCACCCGCACCTATAACGCCTTCGGCTTCCGCAACGTCATCGCGCTGACGACCTTCCTCGCGGCAATCTTCCTCGGCGTGAATGGCTTCTTCACTGCCGAAACGCCGATGTATGTCATCATGGGCTGTCTTCTTGTCGGCGGCCTCCTCCGCTCCATGGCCTTTTCGGGCGTCAACGCTATGGCCTTCGGCGATGTGGACGAGGCCGACAGCAGCCAGGCGACTGCCATCAACGCGGTGGCGCAGCGCATCTCCATGGCCATGGGCGTTGCGGTAGCCGGTACGATCCTGGAAATCTCCTCGAGCTTCCACGGCGGCAAGCTTTTGGTCTCGGATTTTCATATCGCCTTCTTCATCGTGGCGGCGATATCAGCACTTGCCTGCATCACTTTCCTGCGCCTGCCCGCCAATGCCGGCGAGGAGCTGACGACACGCCGCCACAAGAACAGACATGCCGCGGCGGCAGAACCGGAAGAGGCCCAGGGACAGGCAATAGCGGAGAGCCGCTGAAAACTTCACGGATTTGTCGTTTTTCCTCACAGATTCTACGTGACAATTCCAATCGGCATGGCTACATAAGCCGCATGTCGATTTCGTCCGTTTACGCATCGCGATTTTATTCGTACCGCTGCTTCCAGCGGATGCGGGTCTGTGCGTAACCGAAACTAACGCGACGACAACCCGAACAGCCGCTAGTCAACCTGGCGGCTTTTTTGTTCCGCCACGGTATGACCAAACAGGAGAGCATACCGTGACTGACACTATTGATGATCTGCGCATCGTCGAGATCACCCCGCTGACCAAGCCTGCCGATATCCTTTCGGAAATCCCGCGTGACGCCGCTGTTACCAAGACAGTAACCAGCACGCGCGACACGATCCACAATATCCTGACCGGTCAGGACGACCGCCAGCTCGTCATCATCGGCCCCTGCTCGATCCACGATCCGGCAGCCGCCCGCGAATATGCCGGCCGCCTCATGGAGCAGCGACGACGTCTCTCCGGCGATCTCGAAATCGTCATGCGCGTCTATTTCGAAAAGCCCCGCACCACCGTCGGCTGGAAGGGCCTGATGAACGACCCGCATCTCGATGGCAGCTACCGTATCGAGGAAGGCCTGCGCCTCGCGCGGCGCCTGCTGCTCGACATCAACGCCATGGGCCTGCCGGCCGGTTGCGAATTCCTCGATACGATCACGCCGCAATATATTGCCGATCTCGTGAGCTACGGCGCCATCGGCGCGCGCACGACCGAAAGCCAGATCCACCGCCAGCTCGCCTCGGGTCTCTCCTGCCCGATCGGCTTCAAGAATGGCACGGATGGCAGCGCGCGCATCGCACTCGATGCAATCATGGCGGCCTCCCAGCCGCACCATTTCCCGGCTGTCACCAAGGATGGACAGGCAGCGATTGCCTCCACGCGCGGCAACGAGGACTGCCACATCATCCTGCGTGGCGGCAAACGGCCGAACTATGAGGCAGCTGACGTGCAGGCTGTCATCGCCGAAGCCGTCAAGCTCGGCGTCGACCCGCGCATGCTGATCGATGCTAGCCACGCGAACAGCAACAAGGATCCGATGAACCAGCCGAAGGTCGTCCATGACGTCGCCGGCCAGATTCTTGCCGGCAACCACCACATCAAGGGCATGATGATCGAGAGCAACCTCGTCGCCGGCCGCCAGGATCTCGTTCCCGGCAAGCCGCTCGTCTACGGCCAGTCCATCACCGATGGCTGCATCGGCTGGGATACGTCCGTCGAGGTGCTCGAGGATCTCGCCAAGGCCGTCCGTGAACGGCGGAAGGCTGCTGTTGCGGCTTGATGTAGGTCGCCTAATATCGTGCAGCGATTTTGGGCGGATCGAAAAATTGAAGCGCGTCGCGCGGTCGGCGCGCTTCCAATGCTACTGATTTCAATGATAAGTTTTAAATTGCCGCACATTATGTCGAATGACTATTTAAAGGGGTGATGAATGCGTTTTTTGGTGAAGGCGATTTCCTTAAAGCTGCCTGTTGTGCTGGCCGCAGTGGCGACGAGCCACATAGCGGCCTTCGCCGCATCTGATGACCTCGGAAAAACCGTATCCACCCAGGTACTTAAATGTCTGAAACTACCCGCAGGAGCGCCGAAGGACTATGGTCTCTCGGCTGTGGTGGTCCTCAAGGAAGGATCTGCCGATTTTGTTTCTGTCAATTTCCGCGCGCCGCCATCGGCATGGGAGATGACCGCGGCTCCGGCGCTGGGTGAGGCTATTACAGAATGCGAGCCTTATGGCTCTGCTTCAGGCACGGTGGAGATTACGATCACTCCGGAGCTTGTCGAGGCGGGAGCAAAGAATTAGGCAGCCCGAGTGGCAGGTTCCTGCGCGGCAGGCGAAATCCCGTCGTGTCATTCTTTCATCAGAACAATCCGGCGTTGGCGGGAAAATACCGCACATAGGCAACTCCTCGCCATCCAGCGACCAGTTAGGCGTCGATCCGCGCGTGCTGATCGATGCCAGCCACGCCAACAGCGGCAAGGATCCGATGAACCAGCCGAAGGTCGTCCACGAGGTCGCCGCCCAGATCGTCGCCGCAACGACCATATCAAGGGCATGATGATCGAGAGCAATCTCGTCGCCGGCCGCCAGGATCTCCTGCCCGGCAAGCCGCTCGTCTACGGCCAGTCGATCACCTATGGCTGCATTGGTTGGGATATGTCGGTGGATGTACTCGAGGATCTGGCCCAGGCTGTCCGCGACCGCCGCAAGGCCGCCGTCGCAGCCTGAGTGGCCGCATCAGTCGCGGCGGGTAAACCCCGCCGCCCATTCCCAATCTGCTATAGAGGATTTTAGGAAACTACGAGTTTTCGATTGCGTAGATGAACAGAGCGGTCCACGCCGAACCAATTACAAATATCACTGTCCAGAGCCACATCGCTTCTTTTAGGGCGCGCTCGTTTTTTCTCAAGACGAGCATTAACAGTGACAATATAAATAAGGGGTAAGCTTGCGGGGAGATTAGAAGCATCCCACGCAACGGGCCTCTTAATTCGGCAGCGTCGGAAATCTCTTCATATACATTGTAATATGACATCGGTATTCTCGCTAAAATGTAGAGAAATACGAAGTATATTATAGATATTATGATCATCGATTTTCTTATGAAATGAATTTTACGCAAGGCCCTATCTCGCGGATGCGCTGCATTATGTTGTGTGTTTAATCTATAGTCGTACGCTAAGTTGCAGTCCGAAGCTATTCCCCACCGCTCACTCATCAAATGGCGGTGCGCCGCTCTTAAGACTTCACCGGAAAATACCGCACGAAAGCGAATTCCTCGCCATCCGGCGACCAGTTCGGCACGTTGATCGTGCCCTGCCCGCCGAAGAGCTCGAACAGCTCTGTCAGGTTGCCGCCGTCCATGTCCATCATGCGTAGCCTTACATTGAGATCGCGCGGATGGTCGAAGACATCTGGGTCGTAGGAGAGGATCAGCACCTTGTCGTTGTTCGGTGACGGATGGGCGAACCAGTTGCCGTAATTGTCCGATGTCACCTGCTGGAGACCCGTGCCATCAGGATGCACGCGCCAGATCTGCATAAGCCCGGTGCGGCTGGAATTGAAATAGATCCACTGCCCGTCGGCCGACCAGTCCGGCCCGTCATTGCGGCCTTCTCCATGCGTCAGCCGTTTCTCCTCGCCGCCTTTGACCGAGATCGTGTAGATATCGAAGACGTCGTTGCGGATGCCGCAATAGGCAAGCTCGCGCCCATCGGGCGACCAACCGTGCCAGTAGGACGGCAGGTTCTTGGTGATCAGCCGCGGCTTGCCGCCCTCGATCGGCAGGATGTAGATCGCCGACTTGCCGAACTCGGTCTTGTCGGAAATGACGATCTCTTCGCCATCGGGTGAAATGCCGTGGTCATTGTTGCAATGGACAGCAAAGCCGGTATCGACCTTCTCCACGAGATCGCTGCCGTCGAGCCGCAGGCGGTAGAGCAGCCCGTCGCCATTGATCAGCAGATAGGCACCGTCGCGTGAGAAATTCGGCGCCTCCACCAGCGCCTCCGTCTGCCAGACGACGCGGCTTTCGCCTCTCCTGACGTTGTAGATTTCGACAGAGCTGCGCATCTCGTCCTCTCCCAGATGAGTTTTCTATCGATCCCGGAACCGGTTGGTGATCGGGTAGCGCCGGTCGCGGCCGAAATTCTTCTTGGTGATCTTCACGCCCGGCGCCGACTGACGGCGCTTGTATTCGGCGAGATAGAGCAGATGCTCGATACGGTGGACGGTCTCGACATCATGGCCGCGCGCCACGATCTCCTCGACCCCCATTTCCCGCTCGACCAGGCATTCGAGTATGTCGTCGAGCACAGGATAAGGCGGCAGCGAATCCTGATCCTTCTGGTCGGGGCGAAGCTCGGCCGACGGCGCCTTGTCGATGATGTTTTCCGGAATGACCACGCCCGAGGGGCCGAGCGCATCTGGCGGCACATTCTCGTTGCGCCAGCGGGCCAGCGCATAGACCTGCATCTTGTAGAGATCCTTGATCGGGTTGAAGCCGCCGTTCATGTCGCCGTAGAGCGTCGCATAACCGACCGACATTTCCGACTTGTTGCCTGTCGTGACCACCATCGAGCCGAACTTGTTGGAGATCGCCATCAGGATGGTGCCGCGTGCACGGCTCTGCAGGTTCTCCTCGGTGATACCGCTGTTCGTGCCCTCGAAGAGGCTCGACAGCGCCGAGGAAAAGCCCGTCACGGGTCCCTCAATCGGCACGATATCGTAGCGGCAGCCGAGCGCCTTGGCGCAATCGGCCGCATCCTTCAACGAGTCTTCGGACGTATAGTGATACGGCAGCATGACCGTGCGCACCCGTTCCTCGCCGAGCGCATCGACGGCGATTGCCGCGCAGATCGCCGAATCGATGCCGCCCGAGAGGCCGAGCACGACATTCTTGAAGCCGTTCTTGTTCACATAGTCGCGGAAACCGAGCAGGCAGGCGCGGTAATCGGCCTCCTCGCTCTCGGGTATGCGCGCCATCGGCCCTTCCGAGCAACGCCAGCAGTTTTCTGTCCGCTTCCAGGTCGTCACAGCGAGGGCCGTTTCGAACTGGCTGAGCTGGAAGGCGAGCGACTTGTCAGCATTGAAGGCAAAGCTTGCGCCGTCGAAGACGAGCTCGTCCTGGCCGCCGAGCTGGGCGGCATAGACCATCGGCAGGCCTGTCTCGATCACCTGCTTCAGCACCACCTGATGGCGGATATCGACCTTGCCGCGATAATAGGGCGAGCCATTCGGAACGAGCAGGATTTCCGCGCCGCTTTCGGCGAGCGTCTCGCATACACCGAGATCGCCCCAGATATCTTCGCAGATCGGAATGCCGATGCGCACGCCGCGGAAATTCACGGGTCCAGGCATCGCGCCCTGGTCGAAGACGCGCTTCTCATCGAACTCGCCGTAATTCGGCAGATCGATCTTGTCGCGCACGGCAATCACCTTGCCGCCGTCGAGCACGGCGATGGAATTGTAGCGGCCCGTCTCGTCCTGGCGCGGGAAGCCGATGACGATGCCCGGTCCGCCATCGGCGGTGTCTGCCGCGAGGCTCTCGACCGCCGTCCAGCAAGCGCGGATGAAGGCCGGCTTCAAAACCAGATCTTCCGGTGGGTAACCGGAGATGAAAAGCTCGGTCATCATCAAGAGCTGCGCGCCCTGCCGCGCCGCATCGGCGCGCGCCTCACGCACCTTGGCAAGGTTTCCGGCGACATCGCCCACCGTGGGGTTCAGTTGGGCGATGGCGATGTTGAAGGTCTGGGAGAGAGCGTTTTCCTGTGTCATGTCATTCATTTAATCCGCCCCTTCGTGCACCGCAATAAGCCGCTTCAAAAGCCGTAGCGATCTGCGGCGAAAATTTGATGAAGGGTGGCCCCATCGCTCTGCCTATCCCTCTGTTTGTCTTGCGCGACGCCGATACGCATTGCAATTTGCGGCGACGGCGGAATACTGCGCGCCAATTCGATCCACTCCCGGGACAATGCCATGTATAATCTTCCGAATTTCGTCCACCTGCATTTCGGCAAGCCGGCCGAAGAACTGGGTGACATCGAAAAGCGCGTGTTGGCCAAGGCACATGAACGCAAGATCATCTCCACCGACGTCAACGCCGCCATTGCCGCCGAATCCTCCTTCGGCGAGCGGTTGGCCGATGGCATCGCCCGTGTCGGCGGCTCATGGTCCTTCATTCTGGCATTTCTGGCCTTTCTCGTCGTCTGGACCATCATCAACACGGTCATCCYTTTTTCCCGCGCCTTCGACCCCTATCCCTTCGTCTTCCTGAACCTCATCCTTTCCATGCTTGCGGCTATCCAGGCGCCGATCATCATGATGTCGCAGAACCGGCAGGCCGAACGCGATCGTTTCGAAGCCGCCAAGGATTATGAGGTGAATCTGAAGGCCGAGCTTGAGGTTCTGTCGCTGCATCAGAAGATCGATATGCGGGTGCTGACGGAACTGACTGCGCTGCGAGAGGATGTCTCCCGCCTGAACGCCATCCTTGCTGAGCGCGGCCAAGCTTGAGCCCGCTAAAATAGCACGGCCTTAAACGTCTGAAATCTCGTCGCAATTCCAGCCCTGTCACCGCGTTTCATTTGACAGGGAGCAGGCATTTAGCCAACCTGCGGCCATCACGCAGGGAGCATGCTTGGAAGAAGAGCTTCAGTTCGGTGCATTTTCGATAGTGCCCGCCAGGCGCAGCCTGTTGCGGGAAGGGTCTGCCGTGCCTCTCGGCAGCCGCGCCGTCGATATCCTGCTGTTTTTGCTCAATCATCCGGGCGAGCTGAAGACCAATGCGGAGATCGTCAGGCAGGTCTGGCCGGATACGTTCGTGGACGAGGCCAATCTGCGCGTCCACGTCTCGGCGCTGCGCAAGGCGCTGGGCGACATCAAGCGTGAACCGCAATTCATCGCCAACGTGCCCGGCCGCGGCTATACCTTCATCGCGCCCGTCAATCGCCGCAGCAATGGCGCAGCGCCCGTCGCTCGGCCGACACTCCAGAAATTTCGCCCCGAACGCCTGCCCGCCCGCATCTTCGGCCGTGAACAGACGATCGCGGCCGTGACCGGACAGCTGACCAAGGGCCGTCTCGTGACAATCGCCGGCCCTGGCGGCATCGGCAAATCCACCGTTGCCCGCGCCGTGATTGCGCGCGGCAGCTTCGATGGCGAGATCGTCTGGATCGACCTGTCGGAAGTCGCGACCGGAAATCTCGTGCCGACGGTCGTGGCGTCTGCACTCGGCATCCTCTCGCGCAGCGACGATATCGCAGTGGAGATCGCTGCCCATTTGCAGCCGCGCAATCTTCTGCTCGTGCTCGACAGCTGCGAGCATGTGGTGTCCGATATCGCCAAGCTCGCCGAAGACCTGCTGGCGGAAGCGCCCGATCTGCATATCCTCGCCACCAGCCGCGAGCCGCTGCGCGCCGAAGGCGAACGTGTCCACCGTCTGCTGCCGCTCGACCTGCCCTTGTCTGCCGTGACAGCAGAGGCTGCCCTGGCCTCGCCCGCCGTCCAGCTTTTCGTCGAACGCGCCGATGCCTGCCTCGGCGGTTATGAGCTGACGGACGGGGACGCCGCCGATGTCGTCGATATCTGCACGAGGCTCGATGGCATTGCGTTGGCAATCGAGCTTGCCGCTGGCCGGCTGGAGGCGATGGGCATCGCCGCCCTCTCCCGCTCGCTCTCCGACTGCTTCCGGGTATTGACGCGCGGCCGGCGCACGGCGCTGCCCCGCCACCAGACACTGCGCGCCACGCTCGACTGGAGCTACCTCATCCTGTCGCCGGAGGAGCAGCAGGCGCTGCGCGAACTCTCCGTCTTCCGCGGCCGCTTCAACAGCGGGGCCGCAGCCGCGGTCCTCTCCGGCACCGAACCCGGGGATTTGCTGGCCGCCCTCGTCGCCAAATCGCTGGTCGTCGTCGAGACAGCGACCGACGAAACGTTCTACCGCCTGCTCGATACGACCCGCCTCTATGCCGGCGAAAAGCTTGCGGCCTCGGGCGAACTGCCCGATGTCATGGCCCGCTTTTCCGCCTATCTCTCTATCGCGCTCGAAAGCGCCGAGCAGGATCTCTATGCCGCCTCGCCGGAGGAATGGCCTGATGATTTCGCCCAGCAGGTGCCGGGCCTGCGCGCAGCCCTGGACTGGGCCTTCGGTCCATCAGGCGGCGATGCGCTGCTCGGCATACGCCTGACGGTCGCCGCCCTGCCGCTTTTCTTTCGCCTGTCATTGCTTGACGAGTGCCTGGCGGCCCTCACCCATGCAATAACCTTCCTCGATGCCCGCCCCGGCCTTGACGAGAAAAGCCGCATGAAACTCTATGCCGCGCTCGGCTGGCCGCAGCTTCGTGCCACCAATGCACCCGAAGACGGCGTTGCCGCCTGGACGACGGCCTGGCGGATCGCCGAGGAACTCGGCGATGTCGATCACCAGCTGCGCGCCATTTGGGCGCTTTGGGTCGATGTGCTGAACCGCGCCGAGCCTCGCCAGGGACTGGAGCTGGCGGAACGCTTCGCAGCCCTTGCTCCGTCCTCCGCCGATCCGACCGATGTCATCATCGGCAGGCGCATGAAGGCTGCTACGCTCCACTGGCTCGGCCGCCACAGCGAGGCCCGCCAGGAGCTTCTGGCGATGCTTGCCGACTACGAGCATGTGCCGCAGGCCCGCCATTCCGTCCGCTTTCAGTTCGACCAGCGCGTGACGGCGCGCATCATCATCGCCCGTTGCCTCTGGATATTGGGCGACGAGAGGGCCGCGCTGAACGAGGTCGAAGAGACCATGCGCTACGCCCGCGATATCGGCCATAACCATTCGATCAGCAATCTTCTCGCCGAGGCCATCTGCCCGCTGGCGCTTCTCTCCGGGAACGACGGCGAAGCGGCTGCCGCGATCCGGCTTCTGCGTGACCATACCAAGGCCCTGTCGCTCGATGTCTGGCACACCTATGCCGACGGCTTCGAAGCGGAACTACGTCTGCGGGACGGCGAATACCGGCTCTGCCTCGCAAAGCTGCGCCCGGCGATGGACATCCTCGATCTTGCCGGCTTCAACCTTTTCCGCACTTACTTCCAGTCCATCGAGGCGCAGGCCCTGTCAGGCCTCGGTCAACATGCGGAAGCCCATGCGGTGATCGATAGCGCCTTGGAGCATGGCGATGCCTCGGGCGAACGCTGGTGCCTGCCCGAACTCCTGCGGGTGAAGGCAATGGTCACCGCAAAGGGACAGAGCCCGGAAGGGCTGGACGCCGCTTCAGCCATCCTCGAGGCGGCACGCGTCGCCGCAAGGCAGGATGGCGCGATCGGCTGGGAACGCCGCATCAACGTCGATCTCGAAGCCCTCGGCCATGAACCGGCGCAGCTTTCGGGCGCGGCCGGCTAAACCCGTTTACACCGATTTACAACGATCAACTCGTCCGCTTCTCGTTGTCTGTGCATCATTGCTCCCCAAGAGGAGGATGCCCATGGACGGCCAAATACCCATCCGTTTTCTGATCATTCTCGCTGCGGATGGAGATAACAGCGAGGTCAGGATCGCGCGCCTCGCACCCGCCTACTATCTTTTCAAGGATGCACCGGCAGAAGTCGTCCTCGCGACACCATCAGGCGGCTTCGCCGATCTGACCAGCGAGTTGCGTCAGACCGTCCATCAGACCGTCCATAAGGAGCCTGCTGTCGGACGCTTCCTCACCGACCGCGCCGCACGTGACGATCTCGCCGATACGCTGCGCCTCGACCAGATCGTGACAGAGGATTTCGACGCCGCCTTCTGCATCGGCCTTTCCGGCCCGCTCTGGTCCGCCGAGGGCGTCGCAGCCACGATCCGCGCCTTTCTGACATCGGGCAAACCAGTCGCCGTCATTCCCGGCCGGCGTCTGGACATAACACCCGAAGGTGCCGCCACCGGCCTGCTGATCCTCGCCGACTGCGAAGCGTCCCCGCTGCTGTCAGCCCATGCGCTTCTCAAGGTCGTGCTGGAAGGCCGCAAGAAAGTGACGTCGGCGGGCTGACAGTCTACAGTCACATATGCAAAGAAATCTTTGCAAAGATTCATTTGCGGTACTAAGCTGCCGCTATGAAAACACCTGTTCCTACACCTGGGTCATCTACATACCGCAACGTCAGCCGGGTCGTTCCCGACGTCACGGCGCTGAAGGCGCTCGCCCATCCGGTGCGCCTGCGCATGCTCGGTATGCTGCGCATCGATGGTCCCGCAACGGCAACGCAGCTCGCGACACGGCTCGGGCTCAACAGCGGCGCGACGAGCTATCACCTGCGCCAGCTTGCCCAGTATGGTTTCATCGAGGATGCGCCGGGGCCATCCCGTCGTGACCGCTGGTGGAGGGCATGCCACGAGATCACCTCGGTGCCGCCGGCGGAAACCGAAGGCGAAGCTTTCGATATGGACGTCGCCTTCACGCAGGCAATCCTCTCCCTGCAGGTCGATCAGATGCAGAAAGCAGTCGAGGAATATGCCGAGCTGCCGCTGGCATGGCGGAAGGCCAGCACCGCAAGCGACATCATCATTCCGCTGACTTCTGAAAAGGCCGAAGCCCTGACGAAGCGGCTGAACGACCTCCTCATGGAGGCGATGCGCGAGGCCCCGCCCCTCGGCGGGCCACTGCCATCAGGCACGGTGCCTTTCACTGTCATGCTGCACGCCTTTCCCTATCCGGGCCGCCTGCCGCATGGCGAGGAAGAGAGCGAGCCATGAGCCGCCGCAGTCCCTTCGTCGCGCTCGCGGTCGCCGAAACGCTTTCCATTTCAGGCACGCGGCTCTCCAGCATCGCCATCCCCTGGCTGGTGCTGAGCACGACCGGCAGTCCCGTGCTGACCGGCCTCGTCGCCATGATGGAGATGCTGCCCTATGTCGTCGCCAAGGCGCTCGGCGGCCCCTTGATCGACCGCCTCGGCTCGAAGCGCATCGCCATCATCTGCGACAGCGCCTCGGTGATCGCAGTCGGCCTCGTGCCCGTGCTGCATCTTCTCGACCTGCTCACCATGCCGATCCTGCTGCCGATCGTCTTCGCCATGGGCGTGCTGCGCGGTCCCTCGGATGCCGCCAAGCAATCCATGGTCCCCGACATTGCGGAACTCGCCTCCGTGCCGCTGGAACGCGTGACCGGCGTCGCTGGCGCCATCGAGCGCCTTGCATCGGCCGCAGGCGCGGCCGGCGCCGGCGCGCTGATCGCCCTTGTCGGACCAAGCCAGGCGCTAGCCGTCAACGCCCTCACCWTCGCCGCCGCCGCCGTGGTCGTCGCAGCCTGCATCCCCCAATTGCGGCGCGCTCCGAAGCCCGAAGCAACCGGCATCGCCGTCTATGGCCGTGAACTCGCGGAAGGCTGGCGCTTTCTGCGGCGCGATGCGGTACTGGTCGCAATCGTGCTGATGGTGGCAACCACCAATCTGCTCGATCAGGCCTTTGGCGCCGTCTTGTTGCCGGTCTGGACGCAGACCTCGGGCCATGGCCCGGCCCTGCTCGGAACCATGTTCGCCGTTTTCTCCGGCGCCTCGATCATCGGCGCCGTGATTGCCGCCATGATCGGCGAGCGCCTGCCGCGCCTTGCCGTTTACACGGTCGCCTTCCTGCTGACCGGCTTTCCGCGCTTTCTGGTCTTTGCGGTGGAAACGCCGCTTGCGCTCATTTTTACGACGCTCGCCATTGGCGGCTTTGCCTCGGGCTTCCTCAATCCCATCCTCTCGGCCGTGCTCTTCGAGCGCACGCCGAAGCCTTTGATAGGCCGCGTCACATCGCTGAATGCCGCTCTCTGCTGGGCGCTCCTCCCCTTGGGCGGGCTCGTCGGCGGCGCATTGGTCGATGCGTGGGGCCTTTCAACCGCATTGCTTCTGACAGGTCTCGCCTATCTCGCCGCCACGCTCGCTCCCTTGGCGCACAGCAGTTTCCGTGGCTTCGACAAGCGGCGGATCGCCGACGCCAGCCCCTCCTAAGCAGACTGCCGAACTGTTCGTGGGCAACCCTGTCTATTTCCGCTATCTGGTTGCAAGTGCGATCATGGCTCTGGGGGAGCAAGGATGCCGACATCAGATGACGAAACGCCACTCGCAGGTGGTAATATCAATGCCGGCGTCGTCAGGGTCGCCGATACGGTACGCCGTTCAATGAGCCCGAATAGCCGGAACGTGCACAGGCTGCTGAAGCAACTGGAACGGTGGGGTTTTGCCTATGCGCCTCGTTTCCTAGGTATCGATGACAGCGGAAGAGAAATCCTCTCTTACATGGCAGGCACGGCGATGATCCCGGAGACGCTCTGGGAGAATACCGCTGCCCTCACCGAATCCGCCACAATGTTACGGAAGTTGCACGATGCGACCCGAAGCCTGGACTTCGTCCCCGACGGCAATTGGGCCTATACCTACCCTCTTGCCGAACGCAATGACGTGATTTGTCACAATGATTTTGCGCCCTACAACATGATCTTTCGGGATGGTCTCCCGGTCGCGATCATCGATTTCGACCTCGCAGGTCCGGGGCCGCATCTGCGAGACCTCGCTTACCTCGCCTATTGGTTCGCACCGCTTTCTTTTTCCTCCGAAGACCTAGCCGAACCCTCGGCCCGCGACCTTGCCAATGGCAGCAGCCGACTGAAGCTGCTCTGTTCAGCCTATGGCACCAGCGACTATGTCGGCCTGCTCGATATGGTCCTAGAGGTGCTGAACCACATGGGGGACGAGACGGCGGTTGCGAAGATGGTCGGTCGGGACGCGGCAACCAGGCTGCAAGAGGGCGGACACTTCAATCATTGGAAGAAGGAGGCCAGATCTTTCAACGAGAACCGGCCGGTCATCTGGCGCAATCTGCAATGATCGCTTCGGGCAATCCAGTTTGCTGATCTTCTGAAGGCGGTAATCCCGCTAGCGCCGGCAGCTTCGAGAATAAAAAGCTTGCGGATAACATACTGTCTTCATGAGGTTAGTACGTCTAATGGCGCATTGCCGTCATTTTTGCTTTGCATCAATTTACGACGGTTAACTCGTATCGCTGCCGGAAGTGAGTCAGCTTGTTCTCGTCGAAGAGGCGCGGAGAAGCCCGCAAGGAGGCAAGCATGCCACACGGAGGCGATCATGAGTGAACGCAGCATTGCACTGACGGCGGATGCCACACGGCGGGACGTTCTTCTGGCAGGAGGCGCCGCCGTTGCGGCCATCGCCCTGCCGAAAGCCGCGCTTGCCGCAACCAGTCCAACATCACCAGATAATTGGAGCCAGACGATGCCTTTCATCAAGACCAAGGACGGAACTGAAATCTTCTACAAGGATTGGGGTTCGAAGGATGCCCAGCCGATCGTCTTCCATCACGGCTGGCCGCTCAGCGCCGACGACTGGGACGCGCAGATGATGTTCTTCCTCGAAAAGGGTTTCCGCGTCATCGCCCATGACCGCCGTGGCCACGGCCGCTCGACCCAGACCTTCGAAGGCAACGAGATGGACACCTATGCGGCCGACGTTGCCGCACTGACCGATCACCTCGATCTCAAGAATGCCGTCCATATCGGCCACTCGACCGGCGGCGGCGAAGTCGTCCACTATGTCGCCCGTGCCAAGGAAGGTCGTGTCGCCAAGGCCGTGATCATCGGCGCCGTGCCGCCCATCATGGTCAAGTCGGACAAGAATCCCGGCGGCCTGCCGCTCGAAGTCTTCGATGGTTTCCGCGCAGCCCTCGTCGCCAACCGCGCCCAGTTCTTCCTCGATATCCCGACCGGCCCCTTCTATGGCTTCAACCGTCCGGGCGCCAAGGTCAGCCAGGGCGTGATTGAAAACTGGTGGCGTCAGGGCATGATGGGCGGCGCCAAGGCGCACTACGATTGCATCAAGGCCTTCTCCGAAACCGACTTCACCGAAGATCTGCAGAAGATCACCGTGCCCGTTCTCGTCATGCACGGCGATGACGACCAGATCGTCCCCTATCCCGATTCCGCGCCGCTGTCGGCCAAGCTGCTGAAGAACGGCACGCTGAAGACTTATCCCGGCTTCCCGCACGGCATGTGCACCACGCATCCTGAAGTCATCAACCCGGACCTGCTGGCCTTCATCAAGGATTAAGTTTTTCTCTCGAAGACATGCGAAGGCGCGCCCTTGCGGCGCGCCTTTTTCATCCTGATATGCGGTCGTCACCGTCGTCAGGGAATGGTTGTCCGGTATAGTGTCCCCGGCATCGGCCGTAAAGAACTGAAAATCAATGTAAATCATTGATAATGTTGAATTTTATAGGAGAAATCCTATCGCCGTGCTGCTATTGTCTCCTCATGCTGATATCTCAGAGGAGACGAGCAGATGAACAATCCGGACAATCTCGGCCTATCGGCCACGCGCCGTCAACTGCTGGCTGGCGCCCTCTCGGGCGCGGCGGCCCTTGCCCTGCCGCGCGGCACCTATGCGGCGCAGTTTCATCGCTTTACGCACGGCGCCTTCGATATCACCGTCGTCAGCGACGGCTTCATCACTCTGCCCGCCGAAGTCCTGCTTCCCGATGCGACGCCGGAAGAGCGCCGGCCGATCCTGGCGCGGCTCGGCGGCGATGCGGCCGGCGCGCCGGTTCAGGCCAATATCCCGCTCATCCGCCACGGCAGCGACCTGATCCTCATCGATAACGGCTCCGGMAGCCACTTCCAGGCCAGTGCCGGCAAACTCGCCGCCAACCTGAAGGCAGCAGGCATCGAGCCGGAAGCCATCACCAAGGTGATCTTCACTCACGCCCATCCCGATCATTCGGGTGCCACGACCGTGGCCGAAGGTAAGCTGTTCTATCCGAATGCCGACTATTTCGTCAGCGAGACCGAATGGAATTTCTGGACCGATAAGGACTATGAGACCCATATGCCATCAGCGCTGCACGATTTTGCCCGCGGCGCACAACGCGATCTCTTCGCGGTGAAAGACAGGCTCACCCTCGTCAAGCCGGGACAGGAAATTCTGCCAGGAATGCAAGTGATCGAAACATCAGGCCATACGCCGGGCCACATTTCCTTCGAGCTTGCCGGCGACGGCAATCTCCTCATCACGGGTGACGCCTGCACCAATGACGTGATCTTCTTCGAACATCCCGCCTGGCATTTCGGCTTCGACACCGATCCCGAAACCGCCCTGAAAAACCGCCGGATGCTGCTCGACCGCGCCGCTTCGGAAAAGATCAAGCTGCTGGGCTATCACTGGTCCTATCCCGGCGTCGGTTATGCCGAGCGCAAGGG
>NZ_JBFTPD010000012.1:0-177312 GCF_056398305.1 Rhizobium sp. 01T444 | reverse complement strand
ACCATCTTGGGAATTCGGAGCAAGCGCCTTGCCGATCTCCCCCCTTGTGGGGGAGATGTCCGGCAGGACAGAGGGGGGTGTCCCGTCCGCCTCCGATCCCAGCGGTGAAATCTCTTCACTCGCCACCACAATCACCGGCACCTCCCGCGCCGTTTCGACAAGCTTGCTCGTCAGCGGCAGGGCCAGATTGGGGTCGAGCACGATGCGAACGGGTGATTGCGCTTCAAGGCCCGGTGTCCGCACCGTCAGCAACGGATCATCCGATATCGCCGTGCCGATTCCGACAAGAATGGCATCGGTTTCGGCCCGCAGCGCCTGCACCTGGGCACGGGCCTCCGGACCTGTGATCGCCACCTGCCCTACCCCCTCGCGGCCGATCATGCCATCGGCGGAAACCGCAAGCTTGAGAGTCACATAGGGGCGGTTTTTCGTCTGGCGGGTGAGATAGCCTGCCAGCGATTGCCTGCCCTCTTCCTCCAATACGCCCGAGGTCACCTCGATGCCGGCATCGCGCAGCATGGAAATACCGCGGCCGGAAACTCTGACATCGGGATCGGTGACGCTGATGACGACGCGACCGACGCCATAAGCGATCAGGGCCTCGGCGCAGGGTGGCGTCTTGCCATGATGCGAGCAGGGTTCAAGCGTGACATAGGCCGTCGCACCACGGGCAAGTTCACCCGCTTCGGCGAGCGCCTGCGGCTCGGCATGCGGGCGGCCGCCGAGTGCGGTCACGGCACGGCCGACGATCGCGCCATCTCGAACGATGACGCAGCCGACGGATGGGTTCGTGGAAGTCTGGCCCGTATGCCAGCGCGACAGGCGGATCGCGGCTGCCATGAAGCGTTCGTCCTCAGGCCGCGCGATCCCCTCGCTCATGGTCAGACGTCCAGCGGATCGCGGCCGATCTTGGCGTTGATCTCAGCGATCAGTTTTTCGAAATCCTCAGCATGCGAGAAATCGCGATAGACCGAAGCGTAGCGCACGAAGCCGACGTCATCGAGGCTCTTCATGGCTTCCAGAACCTGCAGGCCGATCTGCTCGGAGGAGATTTCCGTTTCGCCCGAGCTTTCCAGCCGGCGCACGATGCCGGAGACAGCGCGCTCGATACGGTCACGATCGACGGGGCGCTTGCGCAGCGCCACATCGAAGGAACGGACAAGCTTGTCGCGATCGAAGGGTACCCTGCGGCCGGTCTTCTTGATGACCATAAGCTCGCGCAACTGCACGCGCTCGAAGGTCGTGAAGCGTCCGCCGCAATCTGGACAGATACGACGCCGGCGGATGGAGGTGTTATCCTCCGCCGGGCGTGAATCCTTGACCTGCGTATCTTCCGAACCGCAATAGGGGCAGCGCATGCCTTCTCCTTCAGCATCGGCCCGAAAATCGTAACCGATTTTCGGAAAGCCTGATGCGTAGATTCAAAGAGTTAGAGCGTCCTTAGTGCGCCCGAACGGGCGCACGGCGCTCTAGCCCATGTATTCATACATGGGGAAGCGATCGGTCAGATTCACCACCTTGCCGCGGACGGCAGCTTCGACGGCGGCATTGCCTTCGTCGGAATTGGCAACCTTCAGGCCATCGAGAACCTCGACGATGAGGTTACCGATCTCGCGGAATTCCGCTTCCTTGAAGCCGCGCGTCGTGCCGGCCGGCGCGCCGAGGCGTACACCAGAGGTGACGAAGGGCTTTTCAGGGTCGAACGGGATGCCGTTCTTGTTGCAGGTGATGTAGGCGCGGCCGAGTGCGGCTTCTGCGCGCTTGCCGGTGGCATTCTTCTTGCGAAGGTCGACCAGCATCAGGTGGTTGTCGGTGCCGCCCGAGACGACGTCGAGTCCACCGGCGACAAGCGTTTCGGCTAGCGCCTTGGCGTTCTTGACGACCTGGGCGGCATATTCCTTGAATTCCGGCTGCAGCGCCTCGCCGAAGGCAACGGCCTTGGCGGCGATGATGTGCATCAGCGGGCCGCCCTGGAGACCAGGGAAGACAGCCGAGTTGAACTTCTTGGCCAGATCCTCGTCATTCGTCAGGATGACGCCGCCGCGCGGRCCWCGSAGMGAYTTGTGGGTCGTGGTGGTCGCAACATGGCAGTGCGGGAACGGCGACGGATGCACGCCACCGGCAACGAGACCGGCAATGTGGGCCATGTCGACCATCAGGTAAGCGCCGACACTGTCGGCGATCTCGCGGAAGCGCTTCCAGTCCCAGATGCGGGAATAGGCCGTGCCGCCGGCGATGATCAGCTTCGGCTTGTGTTCTTTAGCCTTGCGCTCGACATCATCCATGTCGAGCAGGTTGTCGCCTTCGCGCACGCCGTAGGACACGACGTTGAACCACTTGCCGGACATGTTGACAGGCGAACCATGCGTCAGGTGACCACCTGAATTCAGGTCGAGACCCATGAAGGTATCGCCCGGCTGCAGCAGCGCCAGGAATACGGCCTGGTTCATCTGCGAACCGGAGTTCGGCTGAACGTTGACGAAGTTGACGCCGAAGAGCTTCTTGGCGCGCTCGATGGCCAGTTCCTCGGCGATATCGGCGAACTGGCAGCCACCGTAATAGCGCTTGCCCGGATAACCCTCGGCGTATTTGTTGGTCATGATGGAGCCCTGGGCTTCCAGAACGGCTCGGGAAACGATGTTCTCGGATGCGATCAGTTCGATCTCATGCCGTTGACGACCGAGTTCCTTTTCGATCGCGCCGAAGATTTCCGGATCGACGTCCGCAAGCGAGCGATTGAAGAAGGATTCGGTGGAAGCATTGGTCATGGGCTGGCTCCTTCACTGGAATGCGGCAAGGTATTAGCCTTCCGCCGATGCGAGGGCAATACGAAGAACGACATTTGCTGGGCTAAGCGCGCGGGCCGAACATTTTGCGTCGAATGCTGCCTCGCCGGAATGAAAAAAGCCGCGCACATGGCGCGGCTTTCCGTGAATTCCACAAGCCGGACTTACTGCACCGGCTGTTCCATGCCCGAGGTGGTGTCGAGCGCCAGTTCGGCATTGCCGTCCATCTCGTAAATGTCGTCGCGGAACTGAACGACGCCGTCGGGCATGCCCCAGGCCGAGATATAGACGAAATAGACAGGAACTTCGGTGGCGAGCTTGATCGGCGTATTGGTGCCGCTTGCGATCACCTGCTCCATCTGCTGACGGTTCCAGCCGGGCGTTTCACGCAGCAGCCAGTTCGATAGGTCGCGCACGTTCTGGACGCGCACGCAGCCCGAGGATTCAAAGCGCATGAGCTTGTTGAACAGGCCCTGCTGCGGCGTGTCGTGCATATACTCGCCGTTCTTGTTGTAGAAGTTGATCTTGGTGGACGCCATGGCGTTGATCTTGCCCGGGTCCTGGCGGAACATCAGGTTCGGTGCCTCGCCGTTCCAGTCGACTGTTTCAGGGGCGACTTCGTTGCCCTTGCCGTCGATCAGGCGGATGGCGTTCTTTTCGAGATAGGTCGGATCCTTGCGCATCAGCGGCACGATGTCCTTCTCGACGATCGAGCGGGGTGCCGTCCAGTACGGGTTGAGGATGACTTCGTAAACCTTCGAGTTGACGAGATGCGTCKGGCGGCTCAAGCGGCCGACAACTGCGGTATGACGAGTTGCAACGCTGCCGTCTTCAACGGCTTCCACATAGGCGGCCGGAATGTTGACCATCAGGTGGCGGCGGCCCAGATCTTCCGGGAAGGTCTGCAGGCGGATGAGGTTGGTGTTCAACTGCTGCAGGCGCACATCGGCCGGGATGTTCATCGCCTTCAGCGTGAATTCGCCGAGCACACCATCGGCGGGCAAGCCGTGACGGGCCTGGAAGCGCTTGACGGCGCCGTCGACATAGGAATCGAAAGCGTTGGACAGGCCGGCTTCACGCGGCAGATCGCCGGTGATCGCGAGACGCTGGCGCAGCGCCTGGACGGTGGGGGAGCTAACACCGAGTTGCAGGCGCTGATCTCCCGGATTGACTTCGGGCCAGCCGCCGGCGGAAGCGATCTGCTGATACTGCATGATCGCCTGCTGGGTGCTCGGCACCGACTGCGGGCTGAGGATCGGAGTGTTGGAAAGGACGGCAGTCGCCGTGCGCGAGGCAGCCTTGGCGTCGAACTGGTCGTCCCAGTTGCCGCGTTTCGGGGCATTCAGGAGACCATCGAGCGCCGATTGCGCGAATGCGGGTCCGGCAAGCGCGCCGGCACCAACCGTTGCCGCCGACGCCAGGAAGGCGCGGCGCGAGAGAGCTTCAATTCCGTTCTTCTTAGACATTCGTCCCAACCACTCAATGCCACGGTGGAGGAACCCGCGGCTCTTTGCGATATTCTGCGCTTTAACGCAGATCCCTATCCGTTCGTTCTTCCGGCGCACCTGGAAATTCCGCCAGTCCCATCACAAGATTGCGAGGAGCAACTCAGATGTCCCGATGGCTCATCGAAGCGCCGGCTACCGAATATTCCGCTGTCACATCAATATGGCCAATTCGTGTTGCCGGACCGGAAGACAGACTGCCGGTTGCCGGAGACCGCATGCAACGAACCATATGACGGGTAAACCGTGAGGGTTAATAACGACTAAAAAACGGCTTGAATACCGGGCTTTGCGCTTGGCTGCCCTGCGTTGCAAAGATGCCACGCAGGCGCGAACGGTGAAAGCGAAGGCGTGGAACCGCGACCTTGAGATTTTGACGCCGTATTTAAGTAATCCTTATTCTGCTGCCGGGCGGCTCAAACGAAGGGAGAGGTTTTAATGATCGGCTACACGATGGTGGAACCGCGGATTTGGGTCGAGCGTTGAGATTCTACGACCCCATATTCGACGAGATGGGACTGGATCAATGCTGGCGAGACAGCCAGTCGGCGTCGTGGGGTGTCGTGGCTGATGAAAGCATTCCTCGTTTCTTCACGGGGTATCCGTTTGATGGGGCTCGCTCGACGGTCGGCAATGGGACAATGACAGCGTTTCTTGTCGACAGCGCGGTCAAGATAGATCTGCTCTACGACATTGCCCTACGAAATGGTGGATTCGACGAAGGCCTTCCGGGGTTCCGGCCCCAGTATGGCGATGGGTTTTACGGCGCTTATGTTCGTGATCCAGACGGCAACAAACTGGCGTTTGTCTGCTACAGGGCAGAACGAACCTGACGTCCAGGCCGATGGCCACAAATTCCAGCGTTTTCTGAAAACGGGGATAGAATAGTAGCGGAAACGGGCGCCACCGCGTGCAATCTCGCACACCGTAGCGCCCCGTGGTGCCAGTAAGGAGGTCCCAGAAGCCTGCAGGGAACAGGCTTTCAGGTTACAGGCGATACAGGATCTGATCGTTCCAGAACCGGTCCAGCCGCTGCAGAAGCTTGTTCATCTGCGTAAACTCATCCGTGCCGATGCCGCCGACCTTGTCGATCGAGGCGATGTGGCGTTCGTAGAGCCGGGCCACCGTTTCGGCGATGTCCTGGCCGGTTTCGGTCAAGCTGATGCGGACCGAGCGGCGGTCGATGCGCGAGCGCTGGTGGTTGATGAAGCCGAGGTCGACCAGTTTCTTGACGTTGTAGGAAACGTTCGAGCCGAGATAGTAGCCGCGCGAACGCAGCTCGCCGGCGGTCAGCTCGGAGTTGCCGATATTGAAGAGCAGGAGCGCCTGGATGGCGTTGACATCGCTGCGGCCCTGACGGTCGAACTCGTCCTTGATGACGTCCAGCAGACGACGGTGAAGACGTTCAACAAGATGAAGGGATTCCATGTAAAGATCACGGATGCCCTGTTCGTGTGCATGGAAAGTCGATGCCGCCTGCGGCTTGATTTTCGTGTTCATTTGACTGCCTCACTGTTTTGTTTGGCGGTGTCGTTTTCTTCCCGCCTTGAGTGAGACCCTATCGAATACATATAAAATTCGACTTAAACCGCAGGCTTAACAGAGGCTTACCGGAAACCCCTTGATGTATCAGGGTAAATCAACGCTTACCTGGCGTCGTTGCCGGCGCCGCTCCAGCCACAGGGAAAGCCTGAAAATCCAGTAGATTACGGCCACGATCACGTGGAACAGGATGATCAGCCGATTGGGTCCGAAGATCTGCGGAAGCAGGCCGTACATGAGGATCTGGCCGCCGGCGGCCAGCACCCAGATGACCGGCCCCCAGGAAACGGTGAGCCAGAGGCCGAGCGAGGCGACAGGGAAAAGAACGGCAAGGGAGGTGCTTGCGACCTTCCACGGCAGGCTCAACAGATCGAAGCGGCCGGCGCCGACGAGCGAGTAGCCTACGAGCATCGCCCAATATTGCAGGCCGAACCAGAAGCAGGAAACGGCAACGAGCCGCAGGAAGAAGATAAAGAGGATATCCGTCAGCGTCCGCTTCGGTATCGTCGGAGAATCGGTTTCCATGGCGGGAGATCACACTCGAGTTGCAGCTTCAGTTGTTCGGCTTTCATCCGCCGCGGCCAATCGTCCGGTTTGGATTTTCCGGGGCGCATGATAATGAGCGCTCCGATAAATGGAATGGCCCAGGGACAGATATCATGCAGGACAAGACGCATCTCGTCGATGAAATCACCGGTCACCGCCGTATGCGGCGCAACCGCAAGGCGGACTGGACGCGCCGGCTGGTGCAGGAAAACCGCCTGACGGTTGACGATCTGATCTGGCCGATCTTCGTCGTCCCGGGAACAGGCATTGTCGATCCGATCGCGGCGATGCCGGGCGTGAACCGCATGAGCGTCGACAAGGCGGTCGAAGCGGCGAAGGAAGCTGCCGATCTCGGCATCCCGGCGCTTGCCACTTTCCCCGACATCGAGATGGAATTGCGCGACGAAACGGGCTCCAACAGCCTGGTTGCCAATAACCTCATCAATCAGACGACAGCGGCCATCAAAAAGGCGGTACCCAATATCGGCATTATTACCGATGTGGCGCTCGACCCCTTCACCAGCCACGGGCATGACGGCATCCTGCGCGATGGCGAGATCGTCAATGACGAAACGGTCGATCAGGTCGTTCGGGCGGCGATCCTGCAGGCCGATGCCGGCGCCGATATCATCGCCCCCTCCGAGATGATGGACGGGCGCATCGGCGCGATCCGCCGCGGGCTCGATGCCGCCGGGCACCAGAGCGTCGGCATCATGTCCTATGCGACGAAATTCTCTTCCGGCTTCTACGGTCCCTATCGCGAAGCGATCAACACCAAGGGCCTGCTGAAGGGCGACAAGAATAGCTATTACATCAATCCGGCGAACGGCACCGAAGCGATCCGCGATGCCGCCCTCGATGTCGAGGAAGGCGCAGACATGCTGATGGTCAAGCCGGGGCTTGCCTATCTCGATATCTGCTGGCGCGTTAAGGAGGCTTTCGGCCTGCCGACTTTCGCCTATCAGGTCTCGGGCGAATATTCGCAGATCAAGGCTGCGGCGATGAACGGCTGGATCGATGGCGAGCGGATCATGATGGAGACGCTACTGGCCTTCAAGCGCGCCGGCTGYGACGGCGTCCTCACCTATTTTGCGCCAGAAGTGGCGAAAATCCTCGCAAAAAGGTGATTTTCTGGTGAATTATTGTATTTCCCCCTGACGATACCATATCAGCGGCATCGTCTTTCGAAGGGAGATATGGATGAGCTACAACCCCAATCCGCTTTATGCCGCACCGGAGGACTGGCGCGCCTATAGTGGTGTGCTCAGCCGTCGCGTCTTCGCATTCATTCTCGACTACATCATTATCGCCCTGCTCTGCATTCCGGCAGCGATCGTGGTGTTCTTCCTCGGGATCGTCACGTTCGGGCTCGGCTTTATTCTTTTCCCGGCCCTGTACGTCATCGTCGCGGGCATCTACTTCGGCCTGGGTGTCGGCGGTCCGTTACAGGCCTCGCTCGGCATGCGCGCGATGGGTATCGCGATCGTGCGCGTCGACGGACGTCAGATGGACTTCTTCATGGCGATCGCGCATCTGGCGCTGTTCTGGATCCTGAACTCGGTATTGACGCCGCTGATTCTGCTGGTTGGCCTGTTCACAGAGCGCTCGCGCCTGCTGCACGATTTCCTCGTCGGCACGGCTACGGTCCGCACCAGCTGATTCCTTCCCGGCGGGGGACGAAATAAAGTCTCCGGCCGCCCTTTGCCGGCCACAAAAGGGCGCCATATCCAAGAAATCGAATATTCGATTGCGCGGCACTGAATGCCGCGCTGTTGACGTTTTTTATTCTTGCGTCATGCTGTCTGGAAATGACAGGCGCCCCGAAAGGAAATCTCCGCAAGAGATGAATACGCAGACCACGCCATCCCCTCAGTTTTATCTGACGGCTCCGGCTACCTGTCCGTATCTGCCGCATGAGATGGAGCGTAAGGTCTTCACCCATCTCGTCGGCCCCCGAGCGGCGGAGATGAACGATATACTGACCCAGGGTGGCTTCCGCCGTTCGCAGAACATCGCCTACCGCCCCGCCTGCGAGGCCTGTCGCGCCTGTGTGTCCGTGCGCATCCTGGCGCAGGAGTTCGAACCCACCAAATCGATGAAGCGGGTGCTGGCGAGCAATTCCGATATCATCGCCACGGAATTTCCGGCCCAGCCGTCGAGCGAGCAATATTCCCTCTTCCGCCGTTACCTCGACTATCGCCACCAGCAGGGCGGCATGTCCGATATGACCGTGCTCGATTATGCGATCATGGTGGAAGACACGCATGTGAACACCAAGATCATCGAATACCGCCGGCGCGAGGAAGGCTCCGGGCTGGAAACGCGGCCGAAGGGCGAGTTGCTCGCCGCCGCACTGACCGACACGATGAGCGACGGGCTCTCCATGGTCTATTCCTACTTCAATCCCGATCTCGACCGGCGCTCGCTCGGCACCTTCATGATCCTCGATCATGTGCGCCGCACGAGAGCGCTCGGCCTGCCGCATGTCTATCTCGGCTACTGGGTTCAAGGATCGCGGAAGATGGACTACAAGACACGCTTCCAGCCGCAGGAACATCTGACGCCGCGCGGCTGGGAACGCTTCGATCCCTCTTCCCTCCAGGACGATCCGCAGGACTGATGCCCCTTTCCCACCTTTCCGATCATGGGAAGGGCCTGCTGCTGACGGCAGTCGGCGGGCTGGCGCTTTCCATGGACATTCCGCTCGTTCGCCTCGCCGATGGCGAGATCTGGTCGATCCTCACCGCGCGGAGCGTGGCGACGGTTCTTGCCACGTTCGTCATCCTGATTGCGATGCGCCTTTTCTCCGGCAGATGGCCGCTGCTCGTTCCGGGTCGTCCCGGTCTACTGGCCGGGTTCCTATACGGCCTCTCTTCCGTGACTTTCGTATTGGCAGTCTTCAACACGGCCACCGCCAATGTTGTCTTCATCGTCGCCTTCAACCCGATGTTCGGGGCGTTGCTGTCCTGGCTGTTTCTCAAGGAGAAGCCGCAACCGGTAACTTTGATCACCATGCTGTTCATGATTTTCGGCGTCGGGCTGATCGTGCGCGAGGGACTTTCGAGCGGCCATGTCTTCGGCGACGCGATGGCACTTTTGAGCGCGCTGGTGCTTGCCGCCGCCATCACTGTCGGGCGGGCCTCGCGCCGGGAGATGGGTTTCGTTCCGCTGCTTGCCGCACTCTTGCCAGCTGCACTCGGCCTGGCGCAGATCCTACCTTCGGGACTCTCAATCACGCATCCCGGCTGGATCGTCTTCAACGGCGCCATCATGATGCCGGTCGCCTTCTGGTGCCTGGCGACGGGACCGCGTTTCCTCTCGGCGCCCGAAGTCGGCATGTTCTACCTGCTGGAAACGGTACTCGCGCCGATCTGGGTCTGGCTAATCTTCGCTGAGACACCCGCCACGATGACGCTCGTCGGTGGTGCGATACTCGTTGCGGCGATTGCTGCCCATTCCGTCTGGATGGCGAAAGGCAAGAGCGTTCAGGCCGCTTGATCGGCGAGTGATTATGACCTATTTTCTGTTATAACCTTGTTGCCACAGGAAGCATTTATGAACGTCACCATCCGCAAAATCGGCAATTCGGAAGGGGTCATCATTCCGAAGGAAGTGCTTCAACGTCTTGGGCTCAGCAGTGGCGATAGCCTTGAGCTGCGCGAAACCGACGGCACAATCCATCTGGTTCCGGAATCCGCAGATCTCGCAGAACAGATGCGGGCTGCACGCATCGGCATGGAAAAATATAGGGTTGCCCTTCGCGAACTCGCGAAATGAGCCGTTTGAAGTGGCTCAGCCGTGAGGCGATTGAAAAAATGCATGAAGAGCAGATCGCCGAACATGGCGGTCTGCCAAGGCTTCGCTCTGTCGATGCATTGGAAATGGGCTTGGCACGACCGATTAACAAAGCGGCTTATGGCGAGCCGGATATTTTCGTGTTGGCAGCAGCCTATCTGCATGGGATCGTTCGAAACCATCCCTTTGCGGACGGCAACAAGCGCACCGGCTACCTCGCAGCTTTCACATTTCTCTATATCAACGGCTACCTTATCGACGCTGACAACGCGCAAATCATCACATTCGTGCTGGATGTCGCGGCAGGCGAAATCGACGAGGACGGCGCGACGCGCTTCCTACGCGATCACACGATCCCGCTTAAGCCATAGCGCCGGCGGACTGGCCTGCTTCGGGATTCGATCGTTTCGAACCAGCGGAAAGCTCCAGTTCCCGATCCAGCCCTTCGACGATATGCGTCCAGCCCTGGCGGGTCTTTTCCTCGTATTCCGCCCATTCCGCGCACATTTCATGCGTGACGGTGAGGCGGCTGCCGCTGCCGAGCGGTTCGATATCAATTTCGACGCGATCGCAATTGTGGTCGTGCTCCTCGACCGAAAAGCAGAAGACGATGTGTCTGGGGCGCTTCAACTCCAGGAATACGCCGTGATGAAAGGCGTCACCGGTCGGGCGGCGGTCGACGATGATGAAGCGGCCGCCGACGCGCGGATCGATATCGGCGCGGATGACGTGGCCGTCGTCGGTCGCGAATAAAAAGCGGCGGGCGATTTCGGGATTGAGCCAGGCATCATAAATCGTGGCGGGCGGCGCCCTGTAGCTGTGGGCGATATGCAGTTTGATGGTATTGGCGGCGGGCATCGGCGTTCCTCCGTTGGTGGGCCTCCGTTGTTGGGGCCTCCATTGTTCGCGCGCGCTCCCAAGCGCACGGCTTATGGCCATCCCGCCCGCCCGCGGAACGACACTGCCCTTTTTGTTGGCCCTTCTTTTAGGTGACAGGACAGAGATAGAGGAATTGCTCCGCCCGCCAAGGGCGGAGCCTCAAAATTCCGGGATCAGCCGGCGAATTTACCGCTGCGCGGGAAGCCCTTCGGCACGGTGCGGCCGGCGGTGGCGCGGTCGGCCAGCCATTCGGCAAGCTCGTCCTTGTTCTTCGTGAAGGTGCGGCCGGCGCTGTCTTCCCAGCTCAGGCCATCGGTAATGGCAAAGCAGCGAACGTCGGAAATGCCGCCATCCTTGTAGCGCTGCAGGCGTACGCCCTTGCCACGCGTCATTTCCGGCACTTGGCTCAGCGGGAAGACCAGCATCTTGCGGTTCTCGCCGACGACGGCGACATGATCGCCGGTCACGGGTACGAGAAGCTTTGTCTCGTGCGGCATGGAGACGTTCATGATCTGCTTGCCCTTGCGGGTATTGGCGACCATTTCCGTTTCCGGAACCACGAAAGCATTTCCTTCCGTGGAGACGATCAGCATCTTGCGCGCCGCATCGTGGACGAAAGCGGTCAGCACGTCCTGATCATTTTCCATGTCGATCATGATGCGCAGCGGTTCGCCGTGGCCGCGGCCGCCGGGCAGCTTGTCGCCGCCAAGCGTGAAGACCTTGCCACCGGTCGTGACGATCAGGATCTTGTCCGTCGTCTGCGCAGGGAAGGCCACCTTCAGGCCGTCGCCTTCCTTGAAGGTCAGCGCCGAAGTATCGGAGATGTGGCCCTTCAGAGCGCGGATCCAGCCCTTATCCGAGACGACGACGGTGATCGGTTCCTTCTCGATCATCGCGTGCTGGATGGCTTCCTCGTCGGCGTCAGGAGCTTCGGCAAATTGCGTGCGGCGACGGCCGACCTCGGTGGCCTTGGCGAATTTCTTCTTCACCTCGCCGATTTCCCAGGCAACCGTCTGCCACTGCTTGTCGTCGGACGCGAGCAGCGCTTCGATCTCGCCCTTTTCTTTGGTGAGCTCGTCGTGTTCCTTGCGGATCTCGAATTCTTCGAGCTTGCGCAGAGCGCGCAGCCGCATGTTGAGGATCGCCTCGACCTGATTGTCCGTCAGGTCCCAGCGCGCCATCATGACGGGCTTCGGCTCATCCTCCTCGCGGATGATGCGGATCACCTCATCGATGTTGAGATAGGCAATCAGCAAGCCGCCGAGGATTTCGAGGCGCCTGTCGATGGCGGCAAGACGGAAGCGCGAGCGGCGCTGAAGAACGTCGCGACGGTGCGCCAGCCACTCCTTCAGCACTTCGTTCAGCGCCATGACGCGCGGGATCACGCCCATCGACAGGACGTTCATGTTCAGCGGGAAGCGGCTTTCCAGTTCCGTCAGCTTGAACATGGATTCCATGAGGATGGTCGGATCGACCGTGCGGCTCTTCGGCACTAGGACGACGCGGATATCCTCGGCCGATTCGTCCCTGATGTCTTCCAGCAGCGGCAGCTTGCGGGCGATCAGGAGCTCGGCGATCTTTTCGATCAGCCGCGATTTCTGCACCTGGAAGGGAATTTCGGTGATGATGATCTGGTAGCCGCCGCGGCCGAGATCCTCCGTTTCCCACTTTGCACGCACGCGAAAACCGCCGCGGCCGGTGCGGTAGCTCTCGATGATGCTCTCTTTATTATCGATGATGATGCCGCCCGTCGGAAAATCCGGGCCGGGAATGAATTCGACGAGCTTCTCGATGGTGGCATCGGGATGTTTGATCAGATGCAGCGCGGCGTCGCAGACCTCGTGTACATTGTGCGAGGGAATGGACGTCGCCATGCCGACTGCGATGCCCGAAGAACCGTTCGCCAGGAGGTTCGGGAAGGCGCCGGGAAGAACGATCGGCTCGGAATTGGATTCGTCGTAGGTGTCGCGGAAATCGACGGCATCCTGATCGATGCCTTCGAGCAGCAGCTCGGAGACCGCGGTCATCTTCGATTCGGTGTATCGCATGGCGGCAGGACTGTCGCCGTCGATATTGCCGAAGTTGCCCTGCCCGTTCACCAGCGTGTAACGCTGCGAAAAGTCCTGCGCCAGACGCGCCAGCGCGTCATAGATCGACTGGTCGCCGTGCGGGTGATAGTTACCCATCACTTCGCCGACGATCTTTGCACATTTCCTGAAAGCCGCAGTCGGCCGCAGGCCCATGTCGTGCATCGCATAGACGATGCGGCGATGAACCGGCTTCAGGCCGTCACGCACATCCGGCAGTGCGCGGTGCATGATGGTCGACAGCGCATAGCGAAGGTAGCGCTCTTCGAGCGCCGCCTTCAGGTCGACCGGTTGAATATTGTCGCCGTCTCCGCCAGAAGGCGGTAAAATCTCTTGTCCCATAGAACCCTGACTAACTCAGAAGTACCTGTGGGGCAAGGAATCCAGGCATTCCGGCTGTGGATGACGTCTTCCAGCTGACATGAAAGACGGGAAAAGTATCGCCCGAATTTGGACTTTGTTTGCCGAGCCCTTCAACAGAAATTTAGGGGTCTGCAAAATATAAAGCCGGACCGTTCCGCAGTCGTTTCATTGCAATATTCAACGGCACACACCACCAGGGGACTTTCTCATGACCTTTTACCGCACAACGCAGCTGATGCTGTCGAGCGCAGCCCTTCTTTCGTTCGCCGGTTCTGCGTTCGCGCTGGACGGCCAGGACCTCCTGAAGAAGATCAATGCCGCCTACAGCCAGCAGGGCGGGATGATCGTTGCCTCGGATGGCATCGATATCGACGGCACGACCGTCACCCTCAAGAACCTCAGCATCAAGCCGGCTGGCGGCGAACCGGTCTCCATCGGCGAGGTCACCCTCTCCGGCGTGGAAGAGCAGGATGATGGCAGCTACTATATCGAAGGGGCCGCTTTCCCCGACATCAACTCGTCCAAGGACGGCGTGACCGTGAGCGCCCAGGAGCTGACGCTCGGCGGCATCTCCGTTCCCGCCCAACCCGGCGACACTATTGACTCCATGTTCTTCGCCGAGAGCGCCCATACCGGTGCGATCAAGGTCGTCAAGGATGGTACGGAGGTGTTCTCGGTGCTCCAAAGCGACATGAACGCAACGTTGCGCGAAGATGAATCCGGCTTCGATTTTGACGGCGCGTTCAAGAGCATGAAGGCCGATCTCAGCCAGGCCGGAGACACTCCGGACAGCAAGGAAGCGATCGAGAAGCTGGCGCTTCAGCACCTCCAGGGTGACATCACCATGAAGGGCGCCTGGGATATCGAGCCCGGCACGATCGATCTCTCCGAGATTTCCTTCGACGTCACCAATGTCGGCAAGCTGAACTTCGGCCTCAAGATCTCCGGCTACACGATCGCCTTCATGAAGTCGATGCAGGACGCGATCAAGCAGTCGGAAGCCAATCCAAACAAGGAAGAAGCACAGCAGGCGCTTGGCCTTGCCATGCTCGGCCTTGCCCAGCAGCTGACATTCGATTCCGCTCAGATTCGCTTCGAGGATGCCTCGATTACCAAGCGCGCGCTGGATTATGCCGGTTCGAAGCAGAATGTTTCGGGCCAGCAGATGGCAGATTCGCTGAAGGCCATGACGCCGATCATGCTGGCACAGCTCAATATTCCGGAACTGCAGAATGCGATTTCGGCTGCCGTCAGCACCTTCCTCGACAATCCGAAGAGCCTGACCGTCAAGGCCACGCCGGACAAGCCGGTCGCCTTCCCGATGATTGTCGGCGCTGCCATGGGTGCACCCAACACGGTGCCGCAGATGCTCGGCGTGAAGGTTTCGGCGAACGATTGAGCCTGTTCTGGATCCAACAAAAAAAGCCCGGCGATGATCTCGCCGGGCTTTTTTTGTTGAAGAGCTTGCGCCTCAATCCTTCTTCTGCGGCGGGATCGGGCGGATCGCCAGTTCGCGCAGCTGGGTGGGCGTTGCCGGGGTCGGCGCGCCCATCAAGAGGTCCTGAGCCTGCTGGTTCATCGGGAAGAGCGAAATCTCGCGCAGGTTCTTGGCGCCGACGAGCAGCATGACGATACGGTCGATACCGAAGGCAGCACCACCGTGCGGAGGCGCACCGTACTGGAAGGCACGGTAGAGGCCGCCGAAACGATCCTCGACGTCCTGCTGGCTCAAGCCCACCTTTTCAAACGCGGCGACCATGGTTTCCGGCGACTGGTTACGGATCGAACCCGAGGCGATTTCGAAGCCGTTGCAGACGGCATCGTATTGGAACGCCTTGATCGTCAACGGATCCTGGTTGGTCAGCGCATCGAGGCCGCCCTGCGGCATCGAGAACGGGTTGTGGGCGAAGTCGACCTTCTTTTCTTCTTCGTTCCATTCGAAGAACGGGAAGTCGACGATCCAGCACAGTTCGAAGCGGTCGCGATCGACAAGGTTCAGTTCCTCACCCGCCTTGGTGCGGGCTTCACCGGCGAACTTGTAGAACTTGGCGGGATCGCCGGCAACGAAGAAGCAGGCGTCGCCGTCACCAAGGCCGAGCTGCGTGCGGATCGCGTCGGTGCGCTCCTCGCCAATGTTCTTGGCAAGCGGACCTGCACCCTCGAGCTTTTCGCCTTCCTTGCGCCAGAAGATGTAGCCGAGGCCTGGCTGGCCGGTCGACTGTGCCCAGGCGTTCATGCGGTCGCAGAAAGCTCTGGAGCCGCCGGTCTTGGCCGGGATCGCCCAGACCTGAACCTTCGGATTGGAGGCGATCATGTTGGCGAAGACCTTGAAGCCGGAGCCTGCGAAATGGTCGGTCACGGCTTCCATGACGATCGGGTTGCGCAGGTCCGGCTTGTCGGAGCCATACTTGCGGATTGCTTCGTCGTAAGGAATGCGCGGCCATTCCTTGGTGACCGGCTTGCCTTCGGCAAACTCTTCGAAAATGCCTGATATCAGTGGACCCATCGTGTTCCAGACGTCTTCCTGGGTCACGAAGCTCATTTCGAGGTCGAGCTGGTAGAATTCGCCCGGCAGGCGGTCGGCGCGCGGATCTTCATCGCGGAAGCAGGGCGCGATCTGGAAGTAGCGGTCGAAGCCGGCAACCATCAGCAGCTGCTTGTACTGCTGCGGAGCCTGCGGCAGGGCGTAGAAGGTGCCGGGATGAATGCGGCTCGGCACGAGGAAGTCACGCGCGCCTTCCGGCGAGGAAGCCGTCAGGATCGGCGTCGTATATTCGGTGAAGCCGACATTGCCCATTTCGCGGCGCATGGCGGAGATCACCTGCGTGCGCTTGACAATGTTCTTGTGCAGCGTTTCGCGGCGCAGGTCGAGGAAGCGGTACTTCAGGCGAACGTCTTCCGGATAGTCCGGCTCGCCGAAGACCGGCAGCGGCAGTTCCTTGGCGGCAGAGAGAACTTCGATCTCCTGCGCATAGAGCTCGATCTCGCCGGTCGGCATGTTCTTGTTGACGGTGTCTTCCGTGCGGGCTTTGACGAGACCGTCGACACGGATGACCCATTCGCCGCGAACGGTCTCTGCCTGCTTGAAGGCGGGCGAATCCGGATCGGCAACGATCTGCGTCGTGCCGTAATGGTCGCGAAGGTCGATGAACAGCACGCCGCCGTGATCTCGGACACGATGGACCCAGCCGGAAATACGGACGGTCGAGCCGACGTCCGACTTGCGAAGAGCGGCGCATGTGTGGCTGCGGTAGCGGTGCATGATCTCAAATCCTGGCATTTGGCTTAAGACGGCGGCATGGCCGAAGACCTGCAACGCCGACAAGAAAATCGGGCGGAAAAGCGCATGGACGCTCTGATTTGTCAAGGCTTGGCGCAGCCTACGGGCCGTTTGCCCCCTCGTTTCCGAAGGAGTTGGGGCGCGCTCGCTGCGGCAGTTTGGCCGAAGGCGGCATATTGCTGAAGACGACGGTCAACTTTAAAAGGAGGCATCATTCAAGATGGAACCTACCGATGCCCCTCCTCACACGCCGCAACCTGCTCAAGGCTTCCGCCGTCGCCGGCGCCTATGGCGCGGGCATGGCGATCGCAGGGCGGTTCGGGCTGGCAGAGGCCGCGCCCGAGCCGCGTGTGCTGACGGCACGCAAGACCGAGGCGCAAATCGTCGACGCCGCGCCGACCCGGGACATCATGACATGGGGCGATGACGGCCTGCCGCCGGTGCTGCGCATGCCGCGGGGAAAGCCCTATGCGGCGCGGCTCACCAACAGCCTCGACGAACCGACGACGATCCACTGGCATGGGCTGCGCATCGACAACAAAATGGACGGCGTGCCCTTCATGACGCAGCCCTATGTCTATACGGGCGACAATTTCGACTATCTCTTCACGCCGCCGGACGCCGGCACCTTCTGGTATCATCCGCATTGCAACACGCTGACCCAGATGGGCCACGGCATGACGGGCGTGCTTGTCATCGAAGACCCGTCCGATCCCGTCTTCGACGCGGAGGTCGTGCTTAACCTGCGCGACTGGCGGCTTGGCGGCGACGGTCAGTTCATTGCTCCCTTCCGCCCGCGCGATGCCGCCAAGGCCGGCACATATGGCACGGTGCGCACCGCGAACTGGCATCAGGAACCGAAATATGATGCGCCGGCCGGCGGGCTGATCCGCCTGCGCATCGCCGTCACCGATGTGACCCGCGTCTTCCAGATGAAGATGGAAGGCGCCGATGCGACTGTGATCGCCGTCGACGGTAATCCGGTGCCTAAACGCTTCCCGCTGGATCTCCTGCAGATCGGACCGGGACAGAGGCTCGACCTCGCGGTTCGAATGCCTGACAGTGAGGGCGCAGTCGCGGCGCTGGAAGACATTCGCGGCACGACGCCGAAGGTGATCGCGAGCTTGCGGGCCACCGGGCAGTCACTGAAGCGCAATATCGGCGATCTCGGCGCGCTCGCAGAAAACCCGGTGCCGAAGGCTGATCTCTCTTCGGCAGAAACAATCCCGCTCGTGCTTTCCGCCACAGCGGAGAATGCGGCTGTCGACAGCATCTGCGGCACGCTCGGCTACAGCTTCTGGGCTATCAACAAGGTGCCGTGGCCGGGCGATACGCCCGATCCGACCGCACCGCTCGCTGAACTGAAACTCGGCAAGAGCTACGTCTTCAATCTGGAGAACGTCACGCCGCATGCGCACCCGATCCATCTGCACGGCATGAGCTTCACCGTCATCTCGTCATCAACACGCGAGGTGATGCCGCTCGTTTCCGACACCTATCTCATCCAGCCGGACGAGAAGGTGCAGCTCGCCTTTGTCGCCGACAATCCCGGCGACTGGATGCTGCATTGCCATATCATCGAGCACCAGAAGACGGGCATGACGAGCTATCTTCGCGTGGTTTGATATTGCTTGGCTCTCGGTCGTCGTGCGGTGATACAGCGTAAAGGCCTGCTACTATGAGCGGCATTAAAATCTTCGACTTTATTATCTTGCCGGCGATGGTCGCCATCGATGGATGGGTTGCCGTGCTTGCAAACGAATGCAGCACTCGCAGAAAGCATCGGCTGCACCCCGGCGAATAAGGCTTCACGAAGACGAAGGCCCCGCTCACCGTATTGACATATCTCTTCGAAAGGGGAAGGAAGGTTTAACTGACCTCTTCCTTGCGAATGAATTGATATGATCGAAACCACCGCCGATCTGGCGGCCGCCTGCAAAGAGCTGGCCAAGTCCGATTTCATTACTATCGATACTGAATTCCTGCGTGAGACAACCTTCTGGCCGGAACTGTGCCTGATCCAGATGGCGAGCCCGACGTTGGAAGTGCTGGTCGATCCGCTGGCAAAAAACATCGATCTAGCGCCCTTCTTCGAACTGATGGCCAATCCCGATGTGCTGAAGGTGTTTCATGCCGCGCGGCAGGATATCGAAATCATCTTCAATCGCGGCAACCTGATCCCTCACCCGATCTTCGATACGCAGGTCGCCGCGATGGTCTGCGGTTTCGGCGACAGCGTTTCCTACGACCAGCTCATCAGCCGCACAAAGAACGTCCATATCGACAAGTCTTCGCGCTTCACGGACTGGAGCCGCCGGCCGCTTTCCGACAAGCAGCTCGAATATGCGCTGGCCGACGTTACCCATCTGCGTGACGCCTATCTCTACCTCAAGGCGGAACTGGAGCGCGAAGGCCGTGCCTCCTGGCTGCGCGAGGAAATGGACATCCTGGAATCGCGTGAGACTTACGATATCCATCCTGAGGATGCCTGGCAGCGGCTGAAGCTGCGCCTGCGCAAGCCGCAGGAGCTGGCGATCCTGAAATATGTCGCCGCCTGGCGGGAACGCGAAGCACGGTCGCGCAATGTGCCGCGCTCGCGCGTGCTGAAGGACGACGCGATCTATGAGATCGCCCAGCAGCAGCCGAAGGACGCAGAGGCTCTCGGCCGCCTGCGCACGATTCCGAAGGGCTGGGAGCGCTCGGCCACGGGTGCTGCGGTGCTCGAGGCGGTCAACACTGCGCTGGCGCTGCCACGCTCCGAAATGCCGCATGTGCCGCGCCAGGCACAGCCGCCGGAAGGTGCGGCAGCGGCCGTCGAGCTTCTCAAGGTGCTGCTCAAGCTGATTTCCGAAAAGCACGGCGTGGCGCCGAAGGTAATCGCCAATAGCGACGACCTGGACAGAATTGCAGCTGAGGGCGAAACGGCCGAGGTCGCGGCCATGCATGGCTGGCGGCGCGATCTTTTCGGCGAACCGGCGCTGCAGCTCATCCGCGGCGAAATTGCCCTGCGCTTTGCAGGCCGCAAGGTCGAGACCGTCGCTCTGCAGGAGTGAATCTGAAAACTCTTGACCACCGCCCCGCGCCGGAAACAATAGCCGAATGAAGTGCTTCGGCGAAAGGTCGGCATGAGAGAGATATCCCCGGCACAGAATTGGATCCTGATTGCGCTCGTCCTGGCGCTCAGCGGCGTGGTCTATGATCTATACTTCTTTACCGGCCAGACGCCCGTCATCGGAGCGATCTTCGCGCTTTTCATCGGCATGCCCATCCTGGCCTTCGAGCGCAAGGTGTTTCTACGCCGCCTCTACCGGCGTATTCAGAGGTTGCCGACCCTTCTCTTCATCATCTCCGAGCTCGTGATCTACGAAATCCTGATGAGCATCGGCTTTGCGGCGGCCGGTTTCCTCCTCGCCGTGCTTGGGGCGCTGAAGCCGCCGAAGATGATCGACGTGCTTATCATGCCGTTCGATGTTTTCCTCTACGCACTTGCCGTCTGCGCCACGCTGATCTTCCTGCTCAGGGTGCGCGAATTGCTGGGGCGCGAAGTCTTCATCAGCATGCTGATCAGCCGCTATCGCAGACCGGTAAAGGAAGAACGCGTCTTCCTGTTCATCGATCTCGCAGAGTCCACCGCCTTTGCGGAAAAGCATGGTGACCTACGCGCACAGCAGCTTCTGAGTTCGCTGTTTGCCGCCTTTGCGGAACCGGTGCGGCGTCACAAGGGCCTGATCAACGACTATGTCGGCGATGCGGCGATCATCACCTGGCCCTTAGCGCGCGGCGTCAAGGATGCGCGCTGCGTGCGCTGCCTTTTCGATATCCTCGCCGATATCGAAGCCAATGCCGCAAGCTGGAAGAAGAGTTATGGCCAGGTACCGAAACTGAGGGCCGCCCTTCATGGCGGCAGCGTCATTACGGCCGAAGTCGGAGTCGATCATCACAAGATCAGCTTCTTCGGCGATACGGTGAACACCACCTCGCGGCTGGAGTCGCTTTGCCGGACACTGAACCGGCCGGTGCTGATATCCGCCGAGCTTGCCCAGCGTATGACGCTGCCTGAGGAAATTATCGGCGAAAACCTCGGCAATCACGCCGTGCGCGGCCGCGGCCAGGGGCTCGATGTCGTCGCACTTTCCTCGCGCGCGGTGACCGTCCTCAATCAGCCAGCGACCCTCAGGCGCGGTTAGACGGGGCTTTATCCGGCCGTCACCAAAGCTTCACCCAATCGTCAATGTGCCGACATGAATGCCCTGCTAAGCGGATGGCGCTTTTGCACTCCTTTCTATGGGGACATCATGAAGAACGTTCTTTTCGCTTCCGTATCACTTTTCATGCTCGTCGCAGGCTCCGCCTCCGCCGACCAGCAGCTTTTCCCGGCGAAGCTTACCGGCCAGGCCATCCTGCCTGCCAACACGCTGACCCCGGCTCCGGCCGATGCGCCGGCTTTTCTCAAGACCTCCGGCAAATTCACCACCCCGGACCGCAAGCGCACCGAAAAGCTCGGCACGGTTGACGGCAAGGACGGCGCCCGCGTGACCGACGTCAAGCTGCCGCTCGACGGCCAGCCGATCCAGGGCTTCTCCGGCATCAAGACCATGCCCGACGGCACCTTCTGGACGCTCTCCGACAACGGTTTCGGCTCGAAGTTCACCTCGTCCGACTCCATGCTGTTCCTGCATCAGCTGAAGTTCGACTGGAATGCCAACAAGGTTGACGTCGTCAAGAACGTCTTCCTGTCCGACCCGAACAAGGTCGCTCCGTTCCCAATCGTCACGGAAGCCTCCGACACCCGTTATCTGACTGGCGCCGACTTCGACATCGAATCCGTACAGCCGGTTGCCGACGGCTTCTGGCTCGGCGACGAATTCGGCCCCTACCTCCTGAAGATCGACACCGAAGGCCGTCTGACCGACGTCATCCCAACCACGCTCGACGGCAAGCCGGTCCTGTCCCCGGACAACCCGCTGATCCAGCTGCCGGGCAACCCGGCTGCCAAGATGCCCGCCTTCAACCTGAAGCGCTCCGGCGGTTTCGAGGGCCTGGCCATGTCGAAGGACGGCTCCAAGCTCTACGGCCTGCTCGAAGGCGCTATCTACAATGACGGCCAGATGGAAACGGTTGACGGCCACACCGCCATCCGCGTCATCGAATTCGACGTCGCTTCCAAGAAATGGACCGGCCGCAGCTGGCTCTATCCGTTCGAAGACAAGGGTGCTTCGATCGGCGACTTCAACATGCTCGACGACTCCACCGCTCTCGTCATCGAGCGCGACAACGGCGCCGGCACGAAGGACAAGGCTTGCGCCGATCCCAAGCAGCCGAAGCCCGATTGCTTTGAAGCTCCTGCCGAGCTGAAGCGCGTCTACAAGATCGAGTTCAACGATGCCAACGCCGGCAAGGCCGTTCGCAAGATCGGCTATATCGACCTCCTGAACATCCAGGATCCGGACAATAAGAAGAAGGCCGGCGATATTCCCGGCGTCTACAACATGCCCTTCGTGACGATCGAAAACGTCGACCGCGTCGATGCTACGCACATCATCATCGGCAACGACAACAACCTACCGTTCTCGGCCGGCCGTGCCGTCAACAAGGCTGACAACAATGAGTTCAGCATTCTCGAAGTTGGCGAGTTCCTGAACGCGAAGTAATTCGGGTTTGGTGTGAGATTGAGGGGGCGGTGCGAGAGCGCCGCCCTTTTTGTTTGCCAACTGTGTCGGCTGTCTTCGCTGGAGAAGGTCTATTCGAACCGGAACGCCAGCCGCTTGTTAGTCAGCCGCGACAATTGCTGCAGGCGGCCATCCAGCCGCTCGCCGGCGAAGTCGTGGTATTCGTGCGGCACCACGAATTCGAGATCGAGATCCGGGGACGAAGCCTTGCGGAAGGTCAGGTTGCGCACGATGCCCGGCATGGAGGCCGAGAACAGGTAGACGACGCGCAGTATGCCGCCGAGCAGCTTGGCGCGATCGACGAATTGCGGACCGGCGATCGAAGAGAGCGGCGCGGTAGAGCCGTCGTCGTGCAGGCCTTCGAAGCGGTAGTAATTGGTCAGCGCGATAAAGGCGCGGCCGGGATGGCTGATGCCGACGAAGGAGGAGTGAGCAATGACGTTCAGCGCCTGGGCGCCGCGATAGTCGGGATGGGCGCGCCAGCTGATATCGGCCAGCAGGCAGGCTGYCTGACGGTAGCGGCTTTCCTCATCGGTTTCCTGAACGCCGAAGAACGGCATCATGCGGCCAGTCCAATCGGCCAGTTCGCGGGCATGTTCCGGCGAACGGGCACGCAGGATGGCAAGCTCACCGGCCGCGGCAAGCAACGGATCGGCGCGGCGTTCGGATTCGGACAGCAGCGAAAAGAGATAGCCTTCGCGCACACCCTGCGCAGAGAAGGAAATCACTGAAGGCTTCATGGCGTTCAGCACTTCCTTCATGGCGATAGCGCCAAAGGGCAGCAGCGAACGGCGGTGCTTGGAAACCGCCTGCAGAGCCGGTTCCTTGGAATCCTTGGCCGTGGCGACCTGATCCAGGAATTGCATCATACCTTCGAGAGAGACTTCATAGCCCTGCATCATGTGCAGTGGATAACGGGTGATCTCCATGTGCAGCTTGGCAATGTTTCGCCAGGTGCCGCCGACGGCATAGAAGGTGCGCCCCTCCCCTCTGGAGAGAAGCTTGGCGGTCTTGACCTGCTTGCGGGCAAAAGCGCGCGCTTTGGCGAGCGACCCGCCGGCATATTCAGACAGACGCAGACCGCCGAGCGGCAGGGTAATACCGCCGCTGACATCCTTGCCCCTGATATCGATCAGTTCCAGAGAACCGCCGCCAAGATCGCCGGCAATGCCATCGGGATTATAAAAGCCGCTGATGATACCGAGCGATGCGAAGCGCGCCTCTTCCTCACCTGAGAGTATGCGGACATGGCGCTGCAGGATCGTCTCAGCCTGATGGATGAAATCGGGACCGTTGCTTGCCTCACGCGCGGCGGCCGTCGCCAGCACATACATGGTGGCGGCACGCGCCTGATCGGAGAGAGCCTTGAAACGATGAAGGGCCTGAAGCGCGCGTGCGACGCTTTCTTCATCCATCTTGCCGGTCAGGGCTATGCCCTTGCCGAGGCCGCAGAGGACCTTTTCGTTGAAGAGGATGGTCGGTGACCGAGACAGGCCTTCGTAGACGACCAGACGGATAGAATTCGATCCGATATCGACAACGGAGACCGGGGCGATACCCGGAAGTCGCCCCTGGGCTTCAGATTCAACCATTAGGTCCAGTTTACTTGTTGTTTCGGCCTTCAAGCAGACCGGCGATCAGCTTCGGCGCACTCGATTTCAGAGCTTCACCGCGGCCGGACAGGCTGGGATTGGTCATGAAATATTGCTGCGCATTAAACGGTTCTTCGCCCTTGCGCACTTCCATGCGCCGTGACGTACCGTCGGGCAATATCTCGTAGCTTTGTTGATTGTCAATCACGTTGCCGAGCATAATCTGTGACAAAACCTGCTCGTGGACGGTCGGATTCGTCAGCGGAACGAGGGTTTCGACGCGGCGATCGAGGTTTCTCGGCATCATGTCCGCCGAGCCGATATAGACGAGAGCCTTGTCGGACGGCAGGCCATGACCATTGCCGAAGCAGAAGATGCGGCTGTGCTCGAGGAAGCGGCCGACGATCGATTTGACGCGGATCTTGTCGGAGAGGCCCGGCACCTGGGGACGCAGGCAGCAGATGCCGCGCACGACGAGATCGATCTCGACACCAGCACGGCTCGCCGTATAGAGCGCGTCGATAATATCGGGGTCGACCAGCGAGTTCATCTTCATCCAGATCGCCGCCGGCCGGCCGGCGCGGGCATGTTCGATCTCTTCGTTGATGTGGCGAAGGATGCGCGGGCGCAGCGTGTAAGGCGAAACGGCAAGCTGCATCCCTTCTTCCGGCTCACCGTAACCGGTGATGAAGTTGAAGATGTTCGCCATGTCGTGGGCGATCACAGGGTTGCAGGTGAAGAAGGACAGATCCGTGTAGATCTTCGCGGTGATCGGATGATAGTTGCCGGTGCCGAGATGGCAGTAGGTGCGCAGCTTGCCTTCTTCACGACGGACGACGAGCGACATCTTGGCGTGGGTCTTGAGCTCGATGAAGCCGAAGACGACCTGCACGCCGGCGCGCTCAAGGTCGCGCGCCCAACGGATATTTGCCTCTTCGTCGAAGCGGGCCTTGAGCTCGACCAGCGCCGTCACCGACTTGCCGGCTTCGGCGGCGTCGACCAGGGCGCGCACGATCGGGCTGTCGTTGGAGGTGCGGTAGAGTGTCTGCTTTATCGCCAGAACATCAGGATCGTGCGCAGCCTGGAGAAGGAACTGGACCACCACATCGAAGGACTCGTAGGGATGGTGGACCACCATGTCCTTTTCTCTTATGGCGGCGAAGCAATCACCGGCGTGTTCACGGACACGTTCTGGAAATCGCGCATTGTAGGGCGGAAAACGCAGGTCGTCGCGCGGCGCCTTGGTGATTTCGGAGAGTGTGTTGAGCGCCAGCAGGCCGGGCAGAACGGCAACGCGGTTATCTGGAATGCTGAGCGCCTGCACCACGAACTGGCGCAGCGAAGCCGGCATTTCGGAATCCGTCTCGATGCGGATGACCTTGCCGCGGCGGCGGCGCTTCAACGCGGTTTCGAAGAAGCGGACGAGATCTTCGGCTTCTTCCTCGACCTCGATATCGCTGTCTCTGATGACGCGGAACGTACCCGAACCCTGCACCTCATAACCCGGATAGAGCCGGTGGATGAAGATGTTAGCAACGTCTTCCAGCGTAATGTAGCGGATCGTGTTGCGATCGTCTGGCAGGCGGACAAAGCGGTCGAGCGCCGGGGGCAAGCGCAGCAGCGCTGTCATCGGCTCGCGACCGCTGCGGCTGACGAGTTGCAGGCCGATCGAGAAGCCGAGGTTCGGAATGAACGGGAACGGATGGGCCGGATCGATGGACAGCGGCGTCAGGACCGGGAAGATCGACTGCTCGAACTCGTTTGCCAGCCACTGGCGATCGACATCGCTGAGCGCACCCGGACGTACGATCAGAATGTCTTCTTTGGCGAGATACTGCTGCAAGACGGCGAGCGAGGCCTGCTGCTCCATCTGCAGATGATCGATCTCACTCAGGATCGAATCGAGCTGTTCGGCGGGAGTGCGGCCATCAGGGCTCTTGACGACGATGCTCTGGCGCACCTGGCCTTCGAGGCCGGCGACACGCACCATGAAGAATTCGTCGAGGTTAGCGGCCGAGATCGACAGGAAGCGCACGCGCTCCAAGAGCGGATGCTCGGTGTTCAGCGTCTCCTCGAGGACGCGGCGGTTGAACTGCAGCCAGGAGAATTCGCGGTTGATGAAGCGCTCAGGGCTGGAGAGAAGCTGCTCCAGCGGCGGTTGGTCCGCGCTGTTGTCCGGAGTGGGTTCCTGATGTTCCTGGTATGCGCTGTCCATGGTCCACTCACCCTGCTTCAATCGCTTTCGGCGAATATATCAGTTTCACGACGGAACTGTGACAGTCAATCGCCCGAGCCGGAATTTCCCAATTCATTCAATACTTCAGCTGCGAGCGAACGGGTAATCCCCGTGCCTCTGGAAAGCGCCAGCCGATCGAGCCTTTCGACAATCGTCTGAGCGGCGTTGAGCGACCGCTCCATGCGATTGACGATATAAAGGACGAGTTTGTCATCTATATAAAGCTGCCGGTCGGCGAAGAGCTTGACGATGACCTGCGACAGCAATTCCTCGTCCGGTTCGCCGATCTCGACGACCGTCGCAGCCTTCAGGCGCGAACGCAGATCGGGCAGCGTGACCGGCCAGGACATGGGCCAGAGGCGGCTTGTCATCAAGAGGCTGGTGCCGTTTTCCCACACGCTGTTGATGACATGGAAGAGCGAGGCGTCATCGAAGCCTGTCCGGTCGACATCCTCGAACAACACAGGGCCGTTGGCGGCCGCGACTGCCGCATCGGAACCGGCCACGGGATGGATGATTTCCGCCCCGCTCAGTTCCCTCCAGATGCCGGCGAGATGCGATTTTCCGGAGCCGACGGGACCGGCAAGGATGACGACCGGCGACGGCCAGGTCGGCCAGGCATCGACGATCGAAACCGCAGCAGCGAGACGTTCCGACATCAGGAGGTCGTCGCGGCCGGTTGCAGCGTCATGCGAAAAGGCCAAGGGAAGCTGTTCTCCGGCCTTGCGCTTCGGATCAGCGTTCTTCACGTCATTCATCGGAAACAGATTTCGTCTTCCCGGCCCGGTCGCTCGGCAACCTGCCATAGTAGAGATCGCTTTGAAGGTAGCGCGAAAGCGCAAAGCGGACAAGCACGCCGACAGCGGCAGCGGCCGGCACCGCGATCAGCAGTCCGACGAAACCAAAGAGCGCGCCGAAGGCAAAGAGCGCGAACATCAGCCAGACGGGATGCAGGCCGACGCTGGAGCCAACGAGCTTCGGCTGGAGGATGTTACCTTCGAGAAACTGGCCGCTGAAGAAGACGGCAAGAACAGCGACGATCCAGACATAATCCGGCCAGAACTGGACGATCGCTACGCCGATTGCGAGCACAAGCCCGACCATCGAGCCGACATAGGGGATGAAGCTGATCATGCCGGCGAAAAGCCCGATGAGCAGGCCGAAATTCAGGCCTACGATCGAGAGGCCAACAGCATAATAAATGCCGAGGATGAGGCAGAGCGAACCCTGCCCTCTGATAAAGCCGGCAATCGCCTGATCCATCTCCCTGGCGATCTGGCGGACGTCTTTCACATAATTGCGCGGAACCCATTCATCGACCTTGGCAACCATGCGGTCCCAATCGAGCAGGATATAAAAGGCGACAACCGGTGTGATGACGAGCAGCGAGATGACGTCGACGATCGCCTTGCCGGAATTCCAGATCTGGGCAAAGAGCCCCGTCAGGAAACCCATGCCTTCCGACAGGATGGTGGAGAAATTATTCTTGATGGTGCCGAGTTGGCTTTTGATCCAGCCGGGCAGAACGGAATCCTGGTAATCGGTGATGAATTGCTGCAACAGGGTGATATAGCCCGGCAGGCGCTGAGCGAAATCGTTGAACTGGGTAATGAGCACGGGAATGAGGATCATCAGCGCGAGCGCGAAGACGATGACGAAGGCCACCAGAATGACGATGGTTGCCATCAGGCGGCTCAGGCCCAGCCGCTCCAGCCTGTCGGCCACCGGATCGAGAAAATAAGCGATCGTCATGCCGGCGATGAAGGGCAGCAGGATCGAGCTGAAGATGTAAAGGAAAGCGACGAAGACGAGCAGAACCGTCGCCCAGAATATGACCTGGCGCTTTAATATCGTTCCGCTGACCTGTTGTGGCATCGCTTCCCCGCTGATCGCTCGCCCCTGCCCATGCCGCTTCAGAACGACCCTGGCCGCTTCAGCACATAGGATGGACGCGCAAAGATGGTCAACCCTGTTGCACCGAATCCGGAAAGCGCACAGGGATTAGCTGGAAAATGGGGGCTTTTCCCTTGCAACGCTTGCATAAAGCGCACTCTCATGCAATTGCGACCGGCATGTGACGCGGTCCTTTATCCGCAGCTTTAAATCCTCCGGAGATCAGCATGAGCCAGTCTGGAAAAAACGGTCTGACCTATAGCGATGCAGGCGTCGACATCGATGCCGGAAACCTGATGGTGGAGAAGATCAAGCCAGCCGTGCGCTCCACGCGCCGTCCGGGCGCCGATGGCGAGATCGGCGGCTTCGGCGGGCTCTTCGATCTCAAGGCCGCGGGCTTTACCGACCCGGTTCTGGTTGCCGCCAATGACGGCGTCGGCACCAAGCTGAAGATCGCCATCGATGCCGACTATCATGACACGGTCGGCATCGACCTCGTCGCCATGTGCGTCAACGATCTAGTGGTCCAGGGCGCAGAGCCCCTGTTCTTCCTCGACTATTTCGCGACCGGCAAGCTCGATCCGGATCAGGGTGCAGCGATCGTCAGCGGCATCGCTGCCGGCTGCCGCGAGGCGGGCTGTGCGCTGATCGGCGGAGAAACGGCGGAAATGCCGGGCATGTATTCCTCGGGCGATTATGATCTCGCCGGCTTTGCGGTGGGTGCGGCCGAACGCGGGAAGCTGCTGCCGTCGGGCGATATTGCGGAAGGCGACGTCATTCTCGGCCTCTCCTCCTCCGGCGTCCATTCCAACGGCTTCTCGCTGGTGCGCAAGATCGTTTCGCTTTCCGGCCTCGGCTGGGATGCGCCGGCGCCGTTTGCCGAGGGCAAGAAGCTCGGCGAAGCGCTGCTGACGCCGACCCGCATCTATGTGAAGCCGCTTCTGAAGGCGATCCGCGAGACGGGCGCGCTGAAGGCGCTCGCCCACATCACCGGCGGCGGTTTCCCCGAAAATATTCCGCGCGTGCTGCCGAAGCATCTTGCCGCTGAGATCGATCTTGCCGCCGTCAAGGTGCCGCCGGTCTTCTCATGGCTTGCCAAGACGGGCGGCGTCGAAGCCAAGGAAATGCTGCGCACCTTCAATTGCGGCATTGGCATGATTGTCGTCGTCGCCGCAGAGAATGTTGCAGCAGTCTCCCAGGCGCTTGAAGCCGAGGGTGAAAAGGTGGTGACGCTCGGCCGCATGGTCGCCCGCACTGAGGGCGAAGCTGGCACGATCTACAAGGGTACGCTCGCTCTATGAGTTCGCCGCGYAAACGCGCTGTCGTCTTCATTTCCGGCGGCGGCTCCAACATGATGGCGCTGGTGCAGGCGGCAAAGGCTGAGGATTATCCGGCCGAGGTCGTCGGCGTGATTTCCGACAAGGCAGATGCAGGCGGGCTGGCCAAGGCAGCGGCGGAGGGCATTGCGACTTTCGCTTTCTTGCGCAAGGACTATGCCAGCAAGGACGCGCACGAGGCGGCGATCCTTGCCGCGCTCGACGAGCTTTCACCCGATATCATCTGCCTTGCCGGCTATATGAGGCTGCTCTCGGGCGCCTTCATCCAGCGCCATGAAGGCCGGATCATCAATATTCACCCTTCCCTGCTGCCGCTCTTTCCGGGACTGCATACGCACCAACGGGCGATCGACGCCGGAATGCGGATTGCCGGCTGCACCGTGCATTTCGTCACCGAAGGCATGGATGAAGGCCCTGTTATCGGCCAGGCGGCCGTGCCTGTGCTTGCGGGTGATACCGCCGATGCGCTGGCGGGACGCGTACTGACGATCGAACATCAGCTCTATCCACAGGCGCTGCGTCTCTTTGCTGAAGGCAAGGTGAAGATGGAAGGCGGGAAAGCGGTTGGAGCGACCGCTTCCGCCACCGCCCCGAAATCCCAGCTTATTTCGCTGATCGGCGACTAGCTTCAGGCCGCAAGAGCCTGAAGCGGATGCGATGTGCCGTCGCTATAGATGAACTGGCCGCTACGGAAGGTGGCGCGGATGCGATGGACGCCGCCCGGCTCGACGCCGCCAGATCGGCGCGCTGGCCGATGGCGGATCTCGCCACGATTCAGGCGACCGGCGGGAACGGCCCGTATTGCCGGTCGCTATGGCAACGGTTGCCGACGGCCCGCCCCTCCACGATATCAACAAGCTTGAAGATGCCAGGCGCGAAGGCGGCCGGATGATAATCGGCGGCGATGACGCTGGGCAGTCCGGCTCTCGCGGCATCGAGCGCGCTCAGATTTCCCGACATTGACTGGCCACGCACCGTGTTCGGCGCGCCCATCACCAGGAACCAACGACCCCGGGCTATCGCATTGACTAGTTATAAATTAACTAGTAAGATTACGACTATGACATCAATTAAACGTTCTCCAATCGCGCTCGCCATCCTTGCAATGCTCATGGAAGAGCCGCTGCATCCTTACCGAATGCAGCGTCTCATCAAGGAGCGCGGCAAGGACGAAGTGATCAATGTATCGCAGAGGGCAAGCCTCTATCAAACAATCCAGCGGCTCGAACGCGAGGGTTTGATCACCCCGCAGAAAACTGTCCGGGACGACAAGCGTCCCGAGCGGACGGTGTATGAGATAACCGAGAAGGGTCGCGACGTCGCGCTGGACTGGATGCGGGCGATATTGTCGACATTAACGCGGGAATATCCGGAATTCCCGGCAGCCATTTCATTTCTTCCACTGCTTACGCCTGATGATGTGGCGAGCCAGCTTGAGCTCAGGGCAAAAACCATCGAGTCGGAGCTTCGCCGGATCGACGACGCCCTGCAGGAAGCGCAGGCCGTTCCAAGGCTCTTCCTTCTCGAGATGGAATATCTCCGGGCGCTTCACGCGACCGAATTGTCCTGGGTCAACAGCATTGTCGAAGACCTGCGCGCCCAGCGCATCACCTGGACAGACGAGTGGCTGAGGCAGATCGCCGCGAAATTCTCCATCGATCCTAAACTCGATCAGGACTAGCACTATGAAGGTTTTGATTATCGGCGCCGGGACCGGCGGCTTGGCGCTTGCTCATCTGCTCAAGCAGGCTGGCGTTTGCATTGCGGTGTATGAGCGCGACCTCGCACCGAACGCCGATACCGGTGGTTATCGCGTCGGCATCAGCCCGGCTGGAAGCCGAGCGCTGAAAGCCTGTATCCCCAGCGAGCTCTACGAGCTCTATGTCGCCACCTGCTCCAGGTCGCCGCGCTATTTCAACATGCTCACTGAACAGTTGGGCGAAGTGCTGAGCTTCGATATCGATGATGAAGGCCCGAACGCTCTCGACGGTGAAAGGAACGTCATTCGAAAGACGCTGAGGCGGGTTCTGCTCAGAGGACTTGAAGACGACGTCTTCTTCGGGAAGGCGCTTGAAGGTTACGCGAATAACGCCGACGGGTCGGTCACAGCTTGCTTTCAGGATGGAAGCCTCGCGACAGGTGATGTCCTTGTGGGGGCCGATGGCACGAGCTCGACCGTACGCAAACAACGCCTGCCGGAAGCGCGTCTCGAAGACACGGGGATCGTATCGCTCGGGGGAAAAATTCCTGTGACGGCCGAGGCGAAAGCTCTGCTGTCGGACAAAATGTTCAAAGGCATGTCTCTGATTATGGCACCGATGGGCTTCGGTGCAATCGTCCACTCGCTCGAGTTCGCCAACATCAGAAGCGGTTCTGGTTTTGCTGCTCGTTGGCCGGATTTCGTCGAAGCACTCGACGAGGACAGCATCGGCTGGGGCATATGGGGCGCTCGGCAGAACTTCCCGCGGGACCCGACCGGCCTGAGCGGCGAACAGTTGCAAAAGCTGGGCTTGGAGATCACTCGGGACTGGCACCCGCACCTGCGTGCACTCATCCGTATGACCGAGCCCTCAACGATCCACGATGTCAAGATGAGGACCTCCGTTCCGCTGACGCCTTGGACGAGTTCGAATGTCACCCTTCTCGGTGACGCCATCCATACGATGACACCCGGACGAGGCGCGGGCGCCAATACAGCGCTTCGCGATGCCGCTCTGCTTGGACGCATGCTGGTCGAAGCGGACCAAGGACAAAAGCCGCTCCTCGAAGCCATACATGCCTACGAAGTCGAGATGCTTCGCTATAGTACCGAAGCAGTCCAGGAATCGAAAAAACAGATGGATGCCAGCGACCTGGCCCATCGGCCAATTGTCGGCAGACTTCAGCTGGCTGCGACGCGTGGCGCCATGCGCACCATCAACGCAATACCTGCACTAAAGCGGCGCGCCTTTCGGCAGATGATGCGAGTTCGCGGGGAAAACTAAGGCCGTCGAGGATAGTGTCGATCCGCCTCGGATGTAACTCGACGAATCAGGCGTCGATCGTCTCACCCGCTATCGAAGTTTGCCCTTATTCAGCAGCGCCCATTGAAGCAGCGTGATCGTCTTGAGATCGATGATCTCGCCCTTTTCGACCATCGCAAGGGCTTCCGGGAGCGGGATTTCCAGCACCTCGATATCCTCATGCTCTTCCTCAAGGCCGCCGCCGTCGGATGTGCGGTCGGCGGTATCGATCCTTGCTGCGAAGAAATGTACGACTTCGGTAATGGAGCCCGGAGCCGGATAGGACTTGAAAAGGAAACGGATGTCGCGGACCGTATAGCCGGTCTCCTCCATCGCCTCGCGACGGATCGCGGCCTCGGGTTCATCGCCGTCGAGCAGGCCGGCCGGGACTTCGATCATCCAGGCGGGATCGTCGTTTACATAGGCAGGCAGACGGAACTGCTTCACCAGCACGACGACATCGCGCTTGGGATCGTAAAGCAGAATGCAGGCGGCGGGCGTGCGGTGATAGACCTCGCGCGGCAAGCGATGCGTCACACCATTCCGGTCGGTGTAATCGATCCGGTAACTGGTCAGCTTCGTCCAGCCGTCGGACAGTATCTCCTTGCCGACGATTTCCACTTTTGCCTTAGATTGCGTCATATGACGTCCTTGCGAAGCCAGACCTTGTTGTCATGGACGGCAGCGCCGCCATAGGGCGCCACGGGATCGGCGCCGGTGAGTACGTTGATGCCTTCGCCGTCGACATGCGCCTTGTTGGGCCAGAGGCCTTCGGCAATCAGCACGCCGGGCTTGACCTCTGTCGTCACGCGGGCGTGGAGGCGCAGGTCGCCTCTGATATTGCCGATGCGGACGAGATCGCCGTTATCGACGCCATTGGCCTCAGCATCGGCGGGATTGATCATCACTTCCGGGCGGCCTTCCTTCTGACGTGAGGTCTTGGTTTCCGAGAAGCTCGAATTCAGGAAGTTGCGCGCCGGCGAGGTCGCCAGGCGGAAGGGATGCGCGGGATCGGCGAGCTCGATGACATCGACCTGATCCGGGAACGGCGGCAGCTCTGCATAAGGGCCGAGCGTACCGACGGAAGCCGGCGGCTTGTTCGGTGCGGGATCGTTCACCCAGTCCGGTCGGAAATGGAACTTGCCGTCGGGATGGGCGAAACCATCAAGATAATGTGCTTCCTCGAAGGCTGGCTGGCGGTCGAACCATTTATGCTCGAGGAAATAGTCGTAGTCCGGCAGGTTGCTCGCCGCCAGAACGCGATCGACCATCTCGCGCGCCGTGAAGCCGAAGCCGGGGCGATCGGCGACGCCGAGACGTTTGGCCAGTTCTTCGATGACGAAAAGATTGGTGCGCACGGTCAGTGGCGGCTCGACGAGCTTCGGCCCAAGCAGGATATGGTTCTGACCGCCAGCGCGGTAGATGTCGTCATGCTCGACGAACATGGTGGCGGGAATGACGATATCGGCCATATCGGCCGTCTCGGTCATGAACTGCTCGTGCACGGCGACGAAGAGATCGTCGCGGGCAAAGCCGCGCTTCACTAGCCGCTGTTCCGGAGCGATATTCACCGGATTGGTGTTCTGGATCAGCATGGCCGTCACTGGTCCGCGATGGCGGAGTGCGACGGCATCGCCGGTCAGCGCACGGCCGATCTGCGACTGGTCGATCATTCTGATGTCGGCATCCTTCATCGACTTGCCGGTCAGCTCCGCATTGTTCATGCGGAAGATATCGCTGTTGGAATGGAAGGCGCCGCCGCCCTCATATTGCCAGGAGCCGAGCACGGTGGCGATCGAGGCGGCCGCATGCATGGCGACCGCGCCATTGCGCTGACGGGTGAAGCCGTAACCGAGGCGGAAGAAAGTCTTTTTCGTCGTGCCGACGAGCTTGGCGAAGGCTTCGATCTCATCGACCGAAAGGCCGGTGATGGCGGCGGCCCATTCCGGTGTCTTTTTCTCCAGATGCGCTTCGAGGCCGGCGGGATCGTCGGCATATTTCGCCATGTAGTCGCGGTCGGCATAACCGTCGCGGAAGGCGATGTGCATGACGGCGCAGGCAAGTGCCGCATCGGTGCCGGGCTTGACGATGAGCGCCATGTCGGCCTGCTTCATCGTCGGATTGTCGTAGATATCGATGACGACGATCTTGGCGCCGCGCTCCTTGCGCGACCTGATCGCGTGGGTCATCACATTGACCTGCGTGGCAACCGCATTGGTGCCCCAGATGACGACGCAGTCGGTGCGCGCCATCTCGCGTGGATCCGGGCCGCGCAGCATGCCTGTCGCCATGGTGAAGCCGGTCCAGGCGGGGTTGGTGCAGATCGAGGAGAAGAAGCCGGAATAGCGCTTTGCATGGCGCAGGCGCTCGATCGAGTCGCGCTGCACCCAGCCCATGGTGCCGGCGTAGAAATACGGCCAGATGGCTTCGCTGCCATCCTTTGCCTCGGCCTTCACGAAGGCTTCGGCAATCTCGTCCAGCGCGTCATCCCAGGAGATCTGCTGCCACTGGCCCGCCCCCTTAGCGCCGGTGCGGCGCAACGGATGCATGAGACGATCGGGATGGTAGAGACGCTCGGCATAGCGGGCGACCTTGGCACAGATGACGCCCGACGTGTAGGAATGGTCATTGGCGCCCCGGACCCGGCCGATGCGGCCGTCTTCCGTCAGGTCTATCTCCAGTGCGCATGTGGAGGGACAGTCGTGCGGACAGGCCGTGTGACCGATCCGGGATTTGGCGTGGATGGGGGTCGCAATGTTCATGCGATTTCTATATGCCAAGGCTCGACCGCCCAAAAGGCACAAAAACTCCCAATGGTCCGAATTCATAACAGGCATCAGCGAAAATGAACTATCGCCACATCTACCATGCAGGCAATTTTGCCGATGTGCTGAAGCATGCGGTGCTGGCGCGGCTGGTCCGCTACATGCAGAAGAAGGACGCGGGCTTCCGCGTGCTCGACACACATGCCGGTATCGGCCTCTACGATCTCTCCTCCGAGGAAGCGCAGAAGACCGGCGAATGGCATGATGGTATCGGCAAGCTCCTGGAGACCGATCTTGGGCCGCAGGTCTCCGAGCTTCTGGAGCCCTATCTCTCTGCCGTGCGCGAACTGAACCCGCAGGGCGGCCTGCGCTTCTATCCCGGCTCGCCGAAGCTTGCCCGCATGCTCTTCCGCCCGCAGGACCGGCTTTCGGCGATGGAACTGCACCCGGAAGATTTTGTCCGGCTGCACCGCGTCTTCGAAGGCGATCACCATGCGCGCATCACCGAGCTTGACGGCTGGCTGGCGCTCGGCGCRCATCTGCCGCCGAAGGAAAAGCGCGGAATCGTGCTCGTCGATCCGCCTTTCGAGGAGGACGGCGAATATGAACGACTGGTGGATGGCCTCGCCAGGGCCTATCGGCGCTTTCCTGGCGGCACCTATTGCCTCTGGTATCCGTTGAAAAAGGGTGCGCCGATCAAGGAATTCCACGAAGCGCTGCAGGCGACGGACATTCCGAAGATACTCTGCGCCGAACTTGCCGTGCGCAGCGACCGAGAGACGACAGGGCTGACAGGCTCGGGCCTTATCATCGTCAATCCGCCCTTCACGCTGAAGGACGAGCTGCACCAGTTGCTGCCGGCCCTGAAGGACCATCTGGCGCAGGACCGTTTCGCCTCGCAACGGGCCTTCTGGCTGCGCGCAGAGACGAAGCCTGTCAAGGCCGATTGACCGACTCGGCGCCTAGGAATAGTCCGGCGCCATCCGTATACCAAAAAGGTGCCCCATGAAGCTTCTCTGCTCTCCGACCTCGCCTTTTTCCAGCAAGGTGCGCTTAGCTGCCCGCCATCTCGGCCTGGAGATCACGGAAATACGGGTCGATACGAATGCGGGACCGGCGATCCTCGTGGACAACAATCCGCTCGGCAAGATCCCGACGCTGCTGACGGATGACGGTGTTTCCATCTTCGACAGCATCGCCATCATGCATTATTTCGACCGGATGACGAAGGGCGCGCTCTACCCTTCCAAGAAGGGCAAACGCACCGATGCCGAAGTGCTGGAAGCGCTTTGCGACGGCCTCTGCGACTGCCTGCTGGCGATCGTCTATGAGCGCCGCTTCCGCGATGAAGAAAAGGTGCATCAGCCCTGGATCGACCGTCAATGGAAGAAGGTCACCACCGCGCTGAACTATCTGGCGGCCAATACGCCGAAGCTCGGCAAGAGGCTGCATGGCGGGCATTTCGCACTCGCCGCCACGATCGGCTACCTCGACCTGCGCTTCAAGGGCCAGTGGGAAGAAGACCATGCCGAGCTGATCGGCTGGCTGGGAGAATTCGAGAAGAAGTTCGACGGCTATGAACGGCTGAAGCCTCAAGCCTGAAAGATTTGAAGGGCCTGAGAGGTCTGCAGGATCTGAGAGACCTGGGATCGACGAAGACAACAAAAAAGCCGGGCACAAAGCCCGGCTTTTCTCGTATTCGGTGTGATCCGAATTAGAACTTGACGCCGATACCGACCTTGACGCTGTTTTCGTCGAAGCCGCGCGAAACGCTGCCGGAGTTCAGGTTGTAGTCCTTGTCCTGATAGTCGGTGTAGCGGTATTCGAGACGCGTCGTGATGTTGTTGGTCACGAAAGCTTCAACACCGGCGCCGACCGTATACCCATAGGCGGTCTTGCTGTCGGAAGACGTACCGTCGGAAACCTTGGTGTTGGCGAGCGCCAGACCTGCAGTACCATAGAGCAGGAAGGGGTTCAGGTCGTAACCGACGCGGCCGCGGACGGAGCCGTTCCAGTCGGTCTTGTTCTTGATGCCACCCTGGGTGACGTCTGCATTGCCATAACCGAGATCGGCTTCAGCGCCGTAAACGATCTGGCCCTGCTGGAAATTGTAGCCGGTAAAGAGTTGACCACCCCAATCATAGGTGTTGCGGTCGGAACCGAAGCTGCCCGCATTATAGGTCGCGGCGCCACCAAGGTAGAAGCCCTGCCAGTTGTTGACCGGAGCCGGGGTGTCCTCAGCGACCGGTGCCTGCGGGACCTGGTCCACGGCATCGGCTGCCTGGGCTACCGAGAAACCGCCAACGGCGAGAGCGGAAGCCATGAGACCAGCAAAAAGTATACGCATAATTATCTCCTTTCAGTCCCGCGCGCTCGTCAACTCAAACTTCGGCGAAGCATTCACGGGGGATTACTAAATGTCCCTTCCGGTTCGAGAGAGAAATTGGAATGCAAATGCGGATTTGAAAGAGCCAAATTGTGATATCATTGTGGCTCCGCGGCGGCAGAAATTCGATGTTGCTTGGCTGCAACATACCGTTTATTAAGGATAATAAACAGTTAAACTTACAATACTTATTTTAATAAATCGCGATCGCAAATAATACATAGAATATCCGGACCGAACAGGCAATGTTTTCGGCCTATTTATATAATCAGAGCCTGCCCTTATATAGTCAGCAAACGAACTCGCTGGACCAGAAGGCAGCATCTTGACCAAGAAAAGACTTCGCGCGGCGCTTGTGACGGGTGCTGCCAAAAGAATAGGCCGGGCAATCGCCGAAGACCTTGTTGCTGATGGATTTTCGGTCGCAATCCATGCCAACGGCTCGCTCGCCGAGGCTGAGGATTTTGTGGCGGAATTGCGGCAAAGGGGCCATCAAGCGGTTGCGATCAAGGCCGATCTCGCCAAAATCGATGAGACCGGAGGACTTGTCGGGAAGGCTTGCGAGGCGCTCGGCCCGATCGATCTTCTCGTCAACAACGCGTCGATTTTTCTCGAGGATTCGCTCCGCAAATTCGATGCGCAGGTGTGGGACGAGCATTTCGCCGTCCATGTTCGCGCGCCTTCGATACTCGCCGCTAAATTCGCCGAACAGCTGCCGGAAACGGCCGAAGGGCTGATCGTCAACATTATCGACCAGCGCGTCTGGGCGCTGCGGCCGAGCTTCTACTCCTATACCCTGTCGAAATCGGCGCTGTGGACGGCGACACAGACCATGGCACAGGCGCTGGCGCCGCGCATCCGCGTCAACGCGATCGGCCCCGGCCCTACAATGCCGAGCGAACGGCAATTGCAGGAAGACTTCCAAGCGCAGGTTTCAGCCCTTATCTTGAAGCGGGGACCTGAGCTCAAGGAATTCGGCCGAACGATTCGTTTTCTGTTCGAGACCCCTTCGATCACGGGTCAGATGATTGCACTCGACGGCGGCCAGCATCTCGCATGGCAGACGCCGGACGTGCTGGAGATCAAGGAATGAATGCCAAGAAGCTGCCCGATGGCGGTGTTCTTTACGACGAGACTGACGAGAACGACGACGACATCATCGAGGTGGAAGGCGAAGCCTCTGCCGCGCCGATTTCTGCGTCGGTCGACTGGAATGCCGGCAGCATCAATGAAACCGGCCTTGTCGGTGCGGATCTGATCGCCGAATTCGTCAAGCGCCTGCCGAACAGTCCCGGCGTCTACCGCATGTTCAACGAGGCGGGTGACGTTCTCTATGTCGGCAAGGCCCGCAGCCTGAAGAAGCGCGTCGGTAACTATGCGATGGGTCGCGTACACTCCAACCGCATCGCCCAGATGGTGCGCCAGACCGCCAATATGGAATTCGTCACGACGCGGACGGAGACAGAGGCGCTGCTGCTGGAAGCGAATCTCATCAAGCGCTTACGGCCGCGCTTTAACGTGCTGCTGCGCGACGACAAGTCGTTTCCCTATATCCTGATTACCGGCGATCATCGGGCACCGGCCATCTTCAAGCATCGCGGCGCCCGCGCCCGCAAGGGCGATTATTTCGGCCCCTTTGCTTCGGCAGGCGCGGTCGGTCGCACGATCAATTCGCTGCAGCGCGCCTTCCTGATCCGCACCTGTACCGATAGCGTCTTCGAGACGCGCACCCGGCCCTGCCTGCTCTACCAGATCAAGCGCTGTTCCGGGCCCTGCACCCGTGAGGTCAGCGACGAGGGCTATGCGGAGCTGGTTCAGGAAGCCAAGGACTTCCTGTCCGGCAAGAGCCAGAAGGTGAAGGAGCATATCGCGGAGGCGATGAACGCCGCCGCCGAGGACCTCGATTTCGAGCGCGCCGCGATCTATCGCGACCGTCTTGCCGCGCTCTCGCATGTGCAGAGCCACCAGGGCATCAATCCTGCCGGCGTCGAGGAGGCGGATGTCTTCGCCATCCATCACGAAGGCGGGATTTCCTGTATCCAGGTCTTCTTCTTCCGCACTGGCCAGAACTGGGGCAACCGCGCCTACTTCCCGAAGGCCGATCCGCAGCTTTCCGGCGCCGAGGTGCTGAACGCTTTCCTCGCGCAGTTCTACGACGACAAGCCGGTGCCGCGGCAGATCATGCTGTCGGAAACGGTGGAGGAGCTGGAGCTGCTTGCCGCCGCACTCAGCGAAAAGGCCGGGCACAAGGTTTCCATCCTCATTCCGCAGCGCGGTGAAAAGCGCGACCTTGTCGAACATGTCGTCGCCAACGCGCGCGAGGCGCATGGCCGCAAGCTTGCCGAAACGGCCTCGCAGTCGCGGCTGCTGGAAGGTTTCAAGGACACATTCGGCCTGCCCTATGTGCCGCAGCGCGTCGAGATCTACGACAACTCGCATATCATGGGCACGAATGCGGTCGGCGGCATGGTGGTCGCAGGGCCGGAAGGCTTCGTGAAGAACCAGTATCGCAAGTTCAACATCAAATCGACGGAGATCACGCCCGGCGACGACTTCGGCATGATGCGCGAAGTGATGACGCGGCGCTTCGCGCGCCTGCTCAAGGAAGAGGGCATCCCGGATCGTAGCACGCAGGTTTCCGCTGCCGATGCGGCCGATATGCCCTTCCCGGCCTGGCCCGACGTGATCCTCATCGACGGCGGCCAGGGGCAGATGACGGCGGTGCGGGCAATCCTCGAAGAGCTCGGCATTACCGACAACGTCATCGCCATCGGCGTCGCCAAGGGTGTGGACCGTGAGGCCGGCCGTGAACGTTTCTTCGCTCCCGGCAAGGGAAGCTTCACACTGCCGCCGCGCGATCCGGTTCTCTACTTCATCCAGCGTATGCGCGACGAGGCGCATCGTTTCGCGATCGGCTCTCATCGGGCGCGGCGCAAGAAGGAGATGGTCAAGAACCCGCTCGACGAGATCGGCGGCATCGGCCCATCCCGCAAGCGGGCGCTGCTGCAGCACTTCGGAACGGCGAAGGCGGTGTCGCGCGCTGCCCTTTCCGATCTCATGGCGGTGGAAGGGATTTCCGAGACCGTCGCAAAGCAGGTCTATAATCATTTTCACGACGACGCCGCGAAATAAGCGGTGCCGGTCGCAAATTCCACGCAAAGGCAGCGAAAAAACAGAAAGAATGTTGACGGTCGAGGGGCAAAGCCGTCATCTACCGCCGCATCAATACAGAGAACCGCATCATGGCATCGCGTGCGTATAACATCCCCAATCTCCTGACCTACGGCCGCATCCTGGCGGTGCCGCTGATCGTTGTCTGCTTCTTCATCGAAGGACGGCTGAGCAGCAGCGATACGGCGCGCTGGGTGGCGCTGTGGATCTTCGTCATCGCCTCGCTCACCGATTTCCTCGATGGCTACCTCGCGCGCATCTGGAACCAGACGTCGAATATCGGCCGCATGCTGGACCCGATCGCCGATAAGCTGCTGGTTTCCGCCATCCTGCTTTTGGTCGCTGCCGACGGCACGATTGCCGGCTGGTCGCTCTGGGCGGCGATCATCATCCTGTGCCGCGAAATCCTGGTTTCGGGGCTGCGCGAATATCTTGCGGGGCTGAAAGTCAGCGTGCCGGTGACGCGCATTGCCAAATGGAAGACGACGCTGCAGCTTGTCGCCATTGCCTTCCTGCTTGCCGGCCCGGCGGGCGACGCCATTTTCCCCTATACGACCTGGACGGGGATCGCGCTCCTCTGGATCGCCGCACTTCTGACGATCTATACCGGCTATGATTATTTCCGCGCCGGGCTGAAACACGTGGTGGACGACGAAGAATGACACGGCTTGTCTATTTCGCGTGGGTGCGCGAACGCATCGGCAAGGGAGAAGAGGAAATCGACCTCCCCGCTTCCGTCGTCAGCGTTGCCGATCTTCTGAACCATTTGAAGGGCCTGGGCGAAGAATATGAGATGGCTCTTCAATATCCCGATGTGATCCGGGTCGCGATCGATCAGGAGCATGTGGAGCATGACGAGCCGATAACAGGCGCGAAGGAAATCGGCATTTTCCCGCCGATGACGGGTGGCTGAGAACAGCCAATCCCGCCGGGAGGAGGAGCCTGCTGTGACCATTACCCCTACCATCCGCGTCCAGCGCGAGGACTTCGATCTGCAGGCGGAAGTTGACCGGCTTTCCAAAGGCAAGCCCGGCATCGGCGCAATCGTCACATTCTCCGGTCTCTGCCGCGATGAGGGCGGGACACTGTCGGCGCTTGAGCTCGAACATTATCCCGTCATGGCCGAAGCGGAGATGAGCCGCATCGGCGAGCTCGCCATCGAACGGTTCGGGCTCGATGGCCTGACCGCCATCCATCGTTTCGGAAAGATCGCGGCCGGCGAAAATATCGTGCTAGTCGTCGCCGCAGCTCCGCACCGGCAGGCGGCCTTCGACGGTGCAAACTTCGTCATGGATTTCCTGAAAACTTCGGCTCCCTTCTGGAAGAAGGAACACGGCAAGGACGGTGGCACCGGCGACTGGATCGCGGCTAAGGATGCCGACAACACCGCGCGCGACCGCTGGAAATAGTCAGAGCACGACGCGCTCGCGCCTGCTCAGCACCAGCAGGAACACTAGCAGCGAGAAGATGGCGAGATCGCGCCAGATGAAGGACCCGTAGGCGCCCCAGAGCGTCTCGACAAGCGCCAGACCGGCGGCACCACCCGCCGAGCGCAGCGGATCGGAATAGCCGCCGACGGCCGCGATCAGCAGCACCTTGAGGCCGAACATCAGCCCAGCGCCGAAATCCATCGACCCGTAATAGAAGGTTGCAAGGATGCCACAGCAGGTGGCGACGAGCGCCGCCGCCCCATAAGACACCAGGAAGACACGGCTGGCGCTGGTGCCACAGAGTTCGGCGGCGAGCGGATCGTCGATGACCGCGCGCCATAGGCGGCCCCAGGAGGTACGCTTCAGGATCCATGCGCCGATCGCAATGATCGCGCACATCAGGACGGTATCCAGAAGCTGGATATAGGTGAGCGTGACCTTGAAGGTGCCGTCGCTCCAGAAGGTCACGTTGTCGCTCAACAGCGGCGGCAACCAGATGGCGCGGGTATTGGCGGCAAGGCGCGCCGTCTCCATCAGCACGATCATCATGCCGAGTGCGGCGACGATGACCGTGTTCGGCGATTTGCTGGCGAGCGGCTGCATGACGAAGCGGCCGATCCAGACCCCTGCCCCCACCGAATAGATCAGTGAGGCGCAGATGCCGATCGCGATCGCCGCCGGCAGCACCAGCCAGAGGCGGTTATAGGCCATATCCGTGAAGAGCAGCAGGATCTGGCCGGCAAAGGCGATAATCGCCCCATAGGTAATGTCGGGGCGCTTGGTGACACCGAAGGCGATCGAATAACCGAAGGCAAGCGTGGCGTAGAGCGCTGCGAGCGGTACCGCATTCGCCAGTTGCTGCAGAAGATAGGCCATTCGGTCACTCCAGATCGGCCTAAAATAATAACTGGCAAAATGTGCTTTACCAGTTATATTTTTCCCATGAGCTTCTCCTGGACCCCTCACCGTTTTTCCGGCGGCGCATTGGCGCTCGATGTCGCCAACAGCGTCATCCTGCGTCACGATACTGCGCGCCGCATCGACCGCTTCGAGGCCGAAGGGCAGATGGAGCGTTTCCCCGAGGCGGCGCAGGAATTCTGCGCCGAACGGGCACTTTTTGGCGACATAGTGCCGGTTGGAGCGCAGAATAGAGCCAACTTCATCGAACTGCGCGAAGCGACGGACCGCTACTTCCGCCAACGCGTGCTCGAAGGCAATGACGACCGGCTTCTTGCCGAACTGCTGGAAGCGCTGGCGCGCACGCTGCGGGGTGCTGAGGAAAAGGGTCTCGATGCGGCGACGGCCCATTCGGTTCTACGGCTGATCGCCATGCCCGATCCGGAGCGGATGAAGATTTGCGGCAATTGCGGCTGGCTGTTCATCGACCGCAGCAAGAACAAAAGCCGGGCCTGGTGCGACATGGCCGTCTGTGGCAACCGCGCCAAGGCCAACAGGCATTACCGGAGGAAAAAGAAGGAGGAGACGCCATGAAGCGGCGCTCGATCATCACGGCCCTAGCGGCAGCGGGGCTTGTGCTCTCCGCCTGCCAGCGCGAGGCCGAAAGCATGCTGGAAGTGACGGGCCATCTCTTCGTCTTCAACTACCGCGTCGCAAGCGCCACCTATCTGCTGACGCTGAAGAAGACGGCGCCGATTCCCGATGGCTCGACCATCGTCGCCGAATTCGAAAACCCGCAGGGCGGAGCGCCGCTGGTGCTGAACCAGAAGGTGTTTCCGATGGAGGACAAGATTTCAGTCCAGAGCGAGAACCTGCATTGCGTGCGCAAGGACCGGCCCTATGCCGTCACCGTCAGGCTGGTCGACAAGGACGGCAAGCTCTTGCAGGAGCTGAAGACGCAGTTCAAATCCGATCTCGACCAGAGTGTCTTGCCGAGCAAGCCGCTGGTTCTCGGTGCCGGATACGAGAAGAACCCGGAGGTTTTCAAATCTGAAGGATCGACGGATTTTTCCAATACTGACAAATGCCCCGCCTGAACCCGGGACATAAAAAAGCCGGGACGAACCCGGCTTTCATGAGTCAATTCAATGCATTCCGAGGGAATGCTCTGGGGCTGAATCAGCCGACGATTTCGGTGTCGGAGAACCAGTACTTGATTTCCTGGGCAGCGGTTTCCGGAGCGTCGGAACCGTGAACCGAGTTTTCGCCGATCGACAGAGCGTGAACCTTGCGGATCGTGCCTTCGGCAGCGTTTGCCGGGTTGGTCGCGCCCATGATTTCGCGGTTCTTCAGGATGGCGCCTTCGCCTTCCAGAACCTGAACGATGGTCGGGCCGGAGGTCATGCCTTCAACGAGTTCGCCGAAGAACGGACGTTCCTTGTGAACGGCGTAGAAGCCTTCTGCTTCGCGCTTGCTCATCCAGACGCGCTTGGAGGCGACGACGCGCAGGCCGGCATCTTCGAGCATCTTGGTGATAGCGCCCGTCAGGTTGCGCTTCGTTGCATCCGGCTTGATCATCGAGAAGGTGCGTTCAATCGCCATAATTCGGATCCTCATACTCAGGGAAAAGTGGGCGGTCTTTACCCGCCTCACCGCCCGAAAACAAGGGGGCTCCGGCAATTTCACGCCGCTGTCACAGTCCGGCCCCGGCTTTCATGAAGATCGAGGCAGCGTTCGAACCAGGCCATGACGGGGTCGTCAGGGGCCAGCATGGCGAGGCCTGCGGCGATGCGCAGCCATTGCAGCGCACCAAAGACGATGTAGTCGGCAAAGAGCGGGCTGTCGCCGCCGATGAAGGGCTGGAAGCGCAACATGTGGCGCATCGGTTCCAGCTTGGCGGCAAAGGCCTCTCTCTCCGCGTCGCGGCCGGCGGCGAAATCCTCCAGCGGCTTGCCCAGGCGGCCTTCGCGACTGACGCGGAAATAGGCCTTGTCGCCCTCATCGAGAATAGAATGAATATCGAGAAGCGCGATCCGCATGATCGCCGGATGGATGATCATCTGCGAATAACCCTCGACCATGCGCGACAGAGCCTTGCCGCCCTCGCCACCGAAAAGCGACGGACGGTCCGGATAGGCATCTTCCAGGTAATGGGCGATATCGAAACTGTCTGATATCAGCCGGCCATTGTCATCCAGGACCGGCACGGTCTTGGAGAAGCCGCCGCCGATCGCGGCGATGCGGCTATAAGTCGTCGGCACCTCCTCGAAATCGAGGCCCTTGTGGGCAAGCGCCATCACCGCCTTCCAGCAATGCGGCGAGAAGAAATGACGCGCGTCGGCGCCGCACAGGGAATAGAGAGCTCTGGTCATGGCCATCCTTTCGCAATCGCAACGGGTTCATTCCACGCCAGAAAGCCGGCGCGATCAAATCAGGAATTTTCATGGCGCCCATCGCGTCTGTTGCTGAAACGGACACGGCCATTCCCGATCGGGACGCAGCAAGGGTGCATTAACCGGTTTTGCGGCTTCCGCCCCACAACCTTTGAAAATTCAATGTCTCTTAAAAGCTTGCCTGCATAGCGGAAGCAGAAGAGCCGATGGCCCAAGAGAACCAACGGCAATGAGGGGATCGTCATGCAGAGTGCCGTTGCAAATGCATTGAATGCGCACGAGGCGACCCGGCCGGCGCCGGCGGCCGACGTGCAGAAAGTTGCTCAGCACATGATGCGGCTGAACGTGGCGGGCCTGCCGCGCAACTATGAACTGTTCCACGAGGCACTGATCGGCCTGAATGCCGGGTTGGCGCAGGATATCGCAGCCCTCGGTTCGCATCCGCAGCAGGAAGCCTTGGACGAACTCGGCCTGCGCTACCGGCTTGTCGGCCATTACGGGCTGGCGGGCGACCGCTCGCGCAACGAGGCGAGCCGAATGCTTAAGGAAACGGCGGAGCGACTGGCCGAGGGGCGCCTGCATCACCAGGCCTTTGCGCGCGCCTGCGAGACCATCCTCAAATCCGTCTCGGGTCAGCAGGAGCACCAGAGCCTTGCCGATTTCATGGCCGAGGTCGAATATCTCGCCGCCTCGCTTTCGGCCGTCCTTGCAGCAGAACGAACGATCGGCACAAAGCTGGAAGAGGATATTGAGCGGCTGACGGCGCTGGAGCGTGGCATTTCCGCCGTGCAGACGGCTGCTATCACGGACAAGATCACCGGCCTGCCCAACCGTATCGGACTCAACCGTGCGCTCGACGATCTCTACGGTCAGGAAGAGGGTGCGGCCGGCAGCGCGCTGATCATGATCGACATCGACGATTTCAAGGAGCTTACCGCCCGCTACGGCGCGCAGACCGGCAACAAGCTCCTGAAGAAGCTTGCCGGCCTCTTCCGCAAGACGGTGAAGAAGAACGATTTCATTGCGCGCCTGGAGGCCGACGAATTCGCCTTCCTCTTTGCCAATGTCGGCAAGCAGGATGCATTGGCGATCGCCGAGCGGCTGCGCAGTTCCGTCGAGGACAATCTTGTTTTCGCAGCGTCGGACACTTCGGATGCAAGCGGTTTGACGATTTCGGTCGGCGTGGCGTTGAGCGGCGATGCGGCCACACCCGGGCAGCTTCAGGCCAATGCACGCGTGGCGCTGCTTGCCGCCCAGTCCAATCCGCGCCTGCCGGTGCAAGCCTTCGGCCGGTAAGGCGTTCCGCTGTGCGCTATTGATGGCAAACAGTGGCAAACACGCCGCTGATCCATCTTGCCTTGGCGGCGGCTTTCGGCCAAAACCGCGCGCATGATCACGATTTCAGACATTTCCGCCCGCATTGCCGGCCGCCTGCTCCTCGACCATGCCAGCGTCTCGCTGCCGTCAGGCACGAAGGCCGGGCTCGTGGGGCGCAACGGCGCCGGCAAATCCACCCTCTTCCGCGTCATAACGGGTGACCTCGGCGCCGAAAGCGGGACAATATCGATTCCCAAGAATGCGCGCATGGGACAGGTGAAGCAGGAAGCGCCGGGAATCGAGGATTCGCTGATCACGATCGTGCTTTCTGCTGACAAGGAGCGCGCCGCGCTGCTTGCCGAGGCGGAAACCGCAACCGATCCGCATCGTATCGCCGAAATCCAAATGCGCCTCGTCGATATCGACGCCCATTCGGCGGAAGCACGCGCCGCCAGCATCCTCTCGGGCCTTGGCTTCGATCAGGAAGCGCAGGCCCGGCCCGCATCCTCCTTCTCGGGCGGCTGGCGCATGCGCGTGGCGCTCGCCTCCGTGCTCTTTACCGAGCCGGACCTGCTGCTGCTCGACGAGCCGACCAACTATCTCGACCTCGAAGGCACGATGTGGCTGGAGGATTACATCCGCCGCTATCCGCACACGGTCATCATCATCAGCCACGATCGCGATCTGCTGAACAACGCGGTCAATTCGATCGTGCATCTCGATCAGAAGAAGCTCACGTTCTACCGCGGCAACTACGACCAGTTCGAGCGGCAGAAGGCGGAAGCCGACGAACTGCAGATAAAGGCCAAGGCGAAGAACGATGCGGCGCGCAAGCATCTGCAGAGCTTCATCGACCGCTTCAAGGCCAAGGCCTCCAAGGCGAAGCAGGCCCAATCGCGTGTCAAGGCGCTGGAGCGCATGGGCACGGTCGCGGCCGTGATCGAGGATCACGTTCAGCCGATCACCTTCCCCGAACCCGAAAAGCAGCCGGCCTCGCCGATCGTCGCGGTCAGCGGCGGCGCAGTCGGCTACGAACCCGGCAAGCCGATCCTCAAGGGGCTCAACCTGCGCATCGACAATGACGACCGCATCGCCCTGCTTGGCTCGAACGGCAACGGCAAATCGACCTTTGCGAAATTCATCTCGGGACGGCTGGCGGCCGAGAGCGGTGAAGTGCGTCTGGCGCCGGGGCTGAAGATTGGTTTCTTCGCGCAGCATCAGCTCGACGATCTCGTACCAAATGAGACGCCTGTCGAACATGTGCGGCGGCTGATGCCGACGGAGCCCGAAGCGAAGGTGCGTTCCCGCGTGGCGCAGATGGGCCTTGCGACCGAGAAGATGGCGACGGCCGCGAAAGATCTTTCGGGTGGCGAAAAGGCACGCCTGCTGATGGGGCTCGCCGCCTTTTATGCGCCGAACCTTTTGATCCTTGACGAGCCGACGAACCATCTCGACATCGACAGCCGCCGCGCTCTGATCGAGGCGCTGAACGACTACGACGGGGCCGTCATCCTGATCTCGCACGACCGGCACCTGATCGAAGCGACCGTCGACCGCCTCTGGCTGGTCAACAACGGCACGGTGACGAGTTTCGAAGGCGATATGGAAGAATATCGCGACCTGATCGTCGCTTCCGGCAAAAAAAAAGACGACGAAAAACAGAAGCAGTCTGAAGACCAGTCCTCGAAGGCCGACCAGCGCAAGCTGAATGCCGACAGGCGTGCTTCGCTCGCCCCCCTCAAGAAAAAGATCAACGAAATCGAATCCTTGACGGGCAAGCTGGAGAAACTGATTCAGGCACTTGATGCGGAACTTGCGGATCCGGCGCTCTATGAAAAGGCGCCCGCCAAGGCCGCCGACAAAGCTAGGCAGCGTGGCGAAGCAGCCGCCAGGCTCGCTGCCGCCGAGGAGCAATGGCTGGAGCTCTCCGCTGAATATGAAGGAGCCATGGCGAGCTGAGACTCCGCCAGCGCAGGTAACTGTCTCTAGATACTTTGCTGCGGCGCAAGAACCATCGCGCTCTTCAAGAGCTAGACAATTACCCAAAAATCGCGTCGTCTGTTCTTAAAGACCAGACTTGCCCGCAGACCGCTTTCTGATAAAACGGCGCGCAATAAGTCATACTTTTAGCGAAACACCGAACGCGAGCTTTACAATGTCAGCCATCAACCTCGCCATCGTTGGCGTCGGCAAGATCGTCCGCGACCAGCACCTCCCCTCCATCGCTGCCAATGCCGATTTCAAGCTGGTGGCGACGGCAAGCCGCAACGGTACGGTCGACGGCGTTACCGCCTATACGTCGATCGACGACATGCTCGACGCCGAACCATCGATCGATGCCGTTTCGCTCTGCATGCCGCCGCAGTATCGCTATGAAGCGGCTTACAAGGCGCTGGCCGCCGGCAAACACGTTTTCCTTGAAAAGCCGCCGGGCGCGACGCTGAGTGAAGTGGCGGATCTGGAGGACCTCGCGAACAAGCAGGGTGCGACGCTGTTTGCAAGCTGGCATTCGCGTTATGCAGCGGCCGTCGAAGCTGCCAAATCGTTCCTCGCCTCGACCGAGATCAAGAGCATGCACGTCATCTGGAAGGAAGACGTGCGCCATTGGCATCCGAACCAGGAATGGATCTGGCAGGCCGGCGGTCTCGGCGTTTTCGATCCGGGCATCAACGCGCTTTCGATCGTCACGCATATCCTGCCGAAGGCGATGTTCCTTAGCGCCGGCACGCTGGAATTCCCTGAAAACCGCGACTCGCCGATTGCTGCCGATCTGCATTTCCGCAATGTCGATCACGTTCCTGTTCACGCCGAATTCGACTGGCGCCAGACGGGCAAGCAGAGCTGGGACATCATCGCGGAGACGGCAGCCGGACAGATGGTTCTTTCCGAAGGCGGCTCGAAGCTCTCGGTCAATGGCGCGCTGACATTCTCTGCACCGGAAGCCGAATATCCGTCGCTCTATCGCCGTTTCGCCGAGCTCATCAAGGCCGRCAAGTCGGATGTCGATCTGGCGCCGCTGCGCCATGTCGCCGATGCCTTCATGCTCGGCAAGCGCAAATTCGTCGAGGCGTTCTACGACTGATCGGCCTCACGGGCAGATGCCATTGTGCCTGCAGAATGCTAGAATAGGAAAACGAAACGTGAGGGACGTTTTCCATGCAGCAGGAGCAGGATGAATCGTTTGGATTGGGCGTCCCACATCTGGCAGTGAGACTCGCCGACCCCAACGCCAAGTGGCAGGAGGCCTATCTGCTGGAAGAGGCCAGGATCCGCGACGCGCTTGGCCCTCTGGCAATCGATATACAGCACTTCGGCAGCACTGCCATTCCAGGCATCAAGGCGAAACCGATCATCGATATCCTGATCGGCGTTCGCCGCCTTGATGACGGACTTGCCTGCATCAAGCCTATGGAGGCGATCGGCTATGACTATGCCGGTGCCGACATCGTACCCGACGACCATCTCTTCGGCCGCGGTGTCATGGGCGAGACGCGCACGCATCTCGCCCATGTCGTCGAATATCAGGGCTTCAACTGGAGGCGGGACATCTTCTTCCGCGACAGGCTGCAGGGCGATCCAGCCCTTGCGCTGGCCTATGAGGAGCTGAAGATCGGACTTGCGCAAAAATATGCCGAGAGCCGAGCCGCCTATACCGGAGCGAAGAAGGATTTCATCGACAGGGTTCTGGCGGAAGCGGGCCTTGCCTGACGATCGGGGTCAGGCCTTCTTCTCCCACCGCCCTTCCGGCGTCTGCTGCCAATAGGTGAGGCTATGCCCCTCGCCTTTCAGCTTTTTCCACTGGGCGCGCGCGCCTTCAAGCTGCTCCTGGTCATACCCGTCGAACATGAAGACGATCCGCTCATAATCCGCGACCGCCGGCGGCTCGGCGCCATCGACGATGAAGCGGACGGTAGCAGCATTCGGATTGTCAGCCGAAACCGTCAGGAGAACCGGCTGATCCCCGGCGAAATCGGCCTCATCCGTGCCATGCGGCAGGAAGCTGTCTTCCCGATAGGTCCATAGATGCTGATCCAGCGCATCGCGCCGCGCGGCCTCCTTCATCTGGACGGCGACGCGCCAGCCGCGCTCGACACTCTTGTCGAGCAACGGCGGAAGCGCGTCTTCCAGCTTCGATTCCGTCAGATGGTAGAAGAGGATTTCCGTCATCGTGTTTCGTAGTTCGAGCGGACCAGTTCATCAAGCAGGCGCACGCCGAAACCGGAGCCCCAGGACTGGTTGATCTCGTCCTGCACCGAGCCCATGGCCGTGCCGGCGATATCGAGATGCGCCCAGGGCGTATCCTGCACGAAGCGCTTGAGGAAATGCGCTGCGGTGATGGAACCGGCGAGACGACCGCCGGTATTCTTCATATCGGCGAACTTGCTGTCGATCATCTTGTCATATTCCTTGCCGAGCGGCATGCGCCACAGCTTCTCGTTCGTGACGAGGCCAGCGGTCGTCAGCTGCGCCGACAGCGGATCGTCATTCGAGAAGAGACCCGCATGGCTGTTGCCGAGCGCGACCATGATGGCGCCTGTCAGCGTCGCGAGATTGATCATAAACTGTGGCTTGAAGCGGTCGTTGCAATACCAGAGCGCATCGCAGAGCACGAGGCGGCCTTCCGCATCCGTGTTGATGATCTCGATCGTCTGGCCGGACATGGAGGTGACGATGTCGCCCGGACGCTGGGCGTTGCCATCAGGCATGTTTTCCACAAGGCCGATGATGCCCACGACATTGACCGGCGCCTTGCGGGCGGCAAGCGTGTGCATAAGGCCGGTGACGGCAGCCGCACCGCCCATATCGCCCTTCATGTCTTCCATATTGGCAGCCGGCTTGATGGAGATGCCGCCGGTATCGAAGACGACGCCTTTGCCGATGAAGGCAATCGGCCGATCCTTGCCCTTTCCGCCCTTCCATTGCATGACAGCCAGGCGCGGCGGGCGCACGGAGCCCTGGGCGACGCCGAGCAGCGCGCCCATGCCGAGACGGCGCATTTCGCGCTCGGTGAGGATTTCCACCTCGACGCCAAGCTTCTCGAGCTCCTTTGCCTTGGCCGCAAATTCGATGGGGCCGAGGACGTTCGGCGGCTCGTTGACCAGGTCACGAGCGAGATTGACGCCGTCGGCAACCGCTTCGGCATCGGCGAAGGCCTTCTTGGCGGCAGCCGCATCGGCCGTGACGATCGTCACCTTGACCGACTTCGCCTGTTTCTCCTCGTCGTCATTCTTCTTCGTCTTATAGGTATCGAAGCTGTAGGCGCGCATCAGCATGCCGAGAGCGAAATCGGCCGCAGCCTTGGCGCTGACATCTGCGCCCGGCGCATCGATGAAGATCGTCGCTTTCTCAGTATTCTTGATCCGCGAGGCAGCGCTGCCGCCGGCCTTCAGCCAATCGTGGACGGTCAGGTCTGCCGGCTTGCCGAGGCCAAGGACGATGATACGCTCGACAGGCGCACCCTCTGGCGCCACTAGGTCGAGGGCAGCCAACGACTTTGCCGAGAAGCGCGCAATCTTCGACGCCTTGGCAATCACTCCCGCCGGATCGGCAATATCGGCCCCAGCCGCGGTGTCGGCTTCGGACGTCTTCAGAAGAATCGCGAGGCCGCTGCTGAGCTTTGCCGATTTTGAGAATGAAATTTCGAATTTTGCAGACATGTCTTCTCCGATGGGATTCATGAAATCCGTTCCAGGGGATAATTTCGCGTTTGACGGGTCTGTCAATGGCCGGCGACAGTTGTTATGTTCCGCGCGGCCGCCCGGCCAAAAGGTTTTCGTCAGTTTCGTAGATGTTTGCGTTGACAGTTTTTTCGAAAAATCGATGGCGGGGTCCGGCAGTTCGCCTGCCGCAAACGGCATTCGGCGTCTTTGTCCTGCTTTTCTGGGTATGGTGGCTGCTGCTTGCCCTGTTCCGCGCGTTTCCCGGGATAGACATTTATTTTTCCCAGCTTTTTTTCGTGCAGGCGGCCTGCGACGCGTCGGCCCCAGCAACCGAGATCTGTGGCTCCTTCCCCTATCGGAGCGAGGCGATCCTCGGTCTCTTACGCACGCTCTTCTTCTACGTTCCCTATGTCGTGACCGCGGTCATGCTATGGAAACTGGTCGAGTGCTATCAGCAGCATGGCGCTACATTCAACGCACCGCGCGCCCGCGATCTGAAGGTTGCGCTCGGCACGCTGCTGATCGGTCCCGTTCTTCTCGTCAATGTGATCCTCAAGGAACATTGGGGTCGGCCGCGGCCTGTGCAGACGGATTTCTTCGGCGGTACGCTGCATTTCGCCGAAGCCGGTTCATTGGCCGGCAAGTGCGTCTCGAACTGCTCCTTCATTTCCGGCGAGGCGGCAAGCGCGGGCTGGCTGTTCTGCCTGCTGATCTTCGTTCCGAAGTCGATACGTTATGCGCTTGTGGCACCCGTCGCCGCCGTTTCCATCCTGACACCCGCGATGCGGCTCTCCTTCGGCGCACATTATCTATCCGACGTCGTGCTGGGATGGCTTTCTTCGGTCGTCATATTCACCGCGCTGATGGCACTTGCTGAGTCGCCACGGCAACAAAAAAATTCTGAAAATTGAATGAATTTTTGACACTGACTTGTCGCAAAACCGAGACAAACAGCGTAGAGGGAATCTCCTGCTGATCATATCGACCTGCAGGCGCGTTCAAGGGCGAGCATGAAACTACTCGAGACATATATATTGCGGCGTGTCGGCCAGATGTTTCTCGTGGCCCTGCTCCCGGTGCTCGCGATCATCTGGACCACCCAGGTCCTGCAGCGCATCAATCTGGTGACCGACAGCGGCCAGTCGATCGGCTCCTTCGCCACGCTTGCGACGCTGATCCTGCCGTCGATCATTCCCATCGTGCTGCCCTTTGCACTCGTCATCGGCATTACCCAGACGCTGACGACGATGAACAACGATTCCGAACTGACCGTGATCGATGCCGCCGGCGCCCGCCGCACTATCCTGGCGCGGCCGATCCTGCTGCTCGCGATCCTCATCAGCGTCTTCTCGTTCTTCGTCGACAATGTCGTCGAGCCACGCGCGAAGACGGTCGTGCGGCAGATGATCGCCGAGACCTATGCCGATCTTCTTTCGTCCGTGATCGAGGAAAAGACCTTCCGCAAGATCGATGAAGGCCTCTATGTGCAGATCTCGCAGCGGCTCGCCGGCCGCACGCTCAAAGGTCTCTTCGTCGCCGACGAGCGCGAGCCGAATAACGAACTCATCTATTATGCGCGCGAAGGCGCCGTGGATGATATCGGCACGTCGCTGATCATGCATGATGGCGAAGTCCATCGCAAAACGCCCGATGGAAACGTCTCGGTCATCAAGTTCGATTCCTATTCCTTCGACCTTTCGGATATGACGGAAAATAACGGACAGGCGACGCTTCGCGCGAGCGACCGCGATCTCGCTTTCCTGCTCAATCCCGATCCGAAAGATCCTGATTATATCGCCAAGCCCGGCAGCTATACCGCCGAGCTTCATCGCCGCCTGACCGACTGGATGCTTCCCTTCGTTTTCGCGCTATTCTCGCTCGCCATAGCCGGGGATGCGCGATCGCATCGCGAGGCACGCATGCATCCGATGATCGGCGCACTGGGCCTCGCGTTCGTCCTGCGCTGGGCGGCGTTTTACGTTGCCAACCAGATCGACAAAAGCACGATCTATATCCCGATCCTCTATGCGATCCCGATCGTGACCAGCCTGGTTTCGATTATTTTCCTGAACATGCATAAGCGGCTGGCCATGCCGCTTGTCGTCAGAAACCGCACCTCGACGATCTGGAAGCGCGCCCAGAAGCGGGTACTTGCCGCGACGGACCGGACCGGCGGAGGCGCTGTGCGATGATTTTCGGGACATTGTCGCGGTATTTCTTCCGCCGGTATGTCGTAACCACGATGTGGTTCCTGATCGGCATGAGCGCCATCACCTTCCTGCTGGACTTCAGCGAGACGGCAAGCCGCATCTCCAATTTCCCCGGCTACACGCTGGGTGGTGCTGTGCTGCTCACCGCCGTTCGCCTACCGTTGATCCTGCAGCAGACCATCCCCTTCGTGGCGTTGTTCGTCGGCATCACCGTGCTGATCGGCCTCAACCGGAAATATGAACTCGTCGTCACCCGTGCGGCGGGCATCTCGGTCTGGCAGTTCATGCTGCCTTTTATCGCGGGGTCCCTGATTCTCGGGGTGCTGACGGTGGTGGCGCTCAATCCGCTCGCAGCCTGGGGCCAGAGGCAGGCAACACAATTCGAAACGGCCTGGCGCGGTCAGGACAATGCCATGATCAGGGCACTGCAGGTTCCGTGGCTGCGCCAGATCAGCGGCCGGGACGATGTCATCATCGGCGCCAAGACCGTGCTGGAGAACGGCACGCTGCTTATGGACGCCGTGCTTGTCCACTTCGATTCCACCGGTCAGGTCATTCTGAGGCAGGATGCCTCATCCGCCAAATTGGAAGATGGTTACTGGCAGCTTAACAACGTCGTCGAACGCAAGCCTGGGGAAATCCCGGTGCGTAAGGCTACGGAGCAGCTTCGTACCAATCTGAAGCAAGACTTCATCAAGGAGCGGCTCACAGCGCCGGAAACAATTGGTTTCTTTGACCTTTCCAACCGTATCGCTGCCGCCAAATCCTTCGGAATTTCAACGAAGGCACTTGAGACTCAATTCAACTCTCTGCTGTCGCAGCCGCTGCTCTTGGTGGCCATGACTCTCATTGCTGCAACAGTGTCTCTGAAATTTAGCCGGTTCAACCAATCACGCTCTGTGATTCTGGGTGGAATCCTTTCAGGCTTCATGCTTTATGTCGTCACCGTGCTTGTAAAAGCATTCGGAAGCAGCGGTGTCGTGCCGCCGTTTGTGGCGACTTGGATACCGGTGGTCGTAGCGCTCGCTTTAGGCGCAACGATCCTGCTTCATCAGGAGGATGGCTAGTGGCGGTAGGCGACCGCAAGGTTGTTAGTAAACAGTTGGTTGCCCTGCTCCTAGGTGCGGCTCTGTGTAGCTATTTCGAAAGTGCTCCGCTGGCCTATGGCCAAGAGAACAATACAGGCATGCCTGCGATCGGCCAGAATGTCTCGCCGGATGCTAAGCTGATGCTGTCCGCGAACGAGCTCCTCTATAATAGGGACCAGGAGCTCGTCTCTGTGATCGGCGGCGTGCAGATCAACTACGGCGGCTACAGGCTGGTCGCCCAGAAGGTCGACTATAACCAGAAGACCGGCCGCATGATGGCGACCGGCAACATCGAGATGGTGACGCCCGACGGCAACCGAATCTATGCCGACCACCTCGATGTGACCGACAATTTCGCAGACGGCTTCATGAATGCGCTGCGAATCGAGACAAGCGATAATACCCGCCTCGTTGCCGAAACCGGCCAGCGAGTCGGCGGTACGCAGATGATTCTCAATAAAGGCGTCTACACGGCCTGCTTGCCCTGCGCGGAAAAGCCCGAACGCGCGCCCTTCTGGCAGGTCAAGGCCGAACGCGTTATCCAGAACAGTGAGAAGCATACGATCCGCCTTGAAAAGGCGCGTTTCCAGCTGCTTGGCCGTTCGCTCGCATACCTGCCGTGGATCGAAGTCCCCGACAATACCGTGAAGCGCAAGTCCGGCTTCCTGTTCCCGTCGATGAGCGTTTCACAAAATCTCGGCTACGGTCTGTCCGTTCCCTATTATTACGTCATCTCCCCGAGTTCGGATTTCACCGTCACGGGCACCGGCTATACCTCGCAAGGCTTCCTGCTCGAGGGCGAATATCGCCGTCGCTTCGAAAACGGCACGGTGACGATGCACGTCGCCGGCATCGATCAGATGAATCCCGGTAATTTCAGCGCCGGTACAAGCGATGCCGAAGCTGAACAGCGCGGCATGGTCGCGTCGAAGGGGGATTTCAGGATCAATCCCCGCTGGACCTTCGGCTGGGATGTGATGGTGCAGAGCGACAACAACTTCTCGCGCACCTACAAGATCGATGGTTACGACAACACGCCGCAGGTCAATACCGTCTATCTGACGGGTCTCGGCAAGCGGAATTACTTCGACCTGCGCGCCTTCTATTTCGACGTTCAGGACGCCGATTCCGGCAGCACCGCTGAAAAGCAGCAGCCAATCGTCTATCCGACGCTTGACTATCACTATGTCGCGCCGCAGCCGCTCGCAGGCGGTGAGCTTTCCGCCGATGTCAATCTGACCAATCTTTCGCGCTCTCAGGACGACTTTACCACCGTCGACGGTTTCGATCGCTTCCCCGGCCTGGAAGGTCAGACCACACGTTTGACCACGGAACTACAGTGGAAACGGACCTTCGTAACACCCACTGGGCTGGTTATCACGCCGTTGCTCGCGGCACGCGGCGATGCTCTGGCGCTCAACATGCAAAGTCCGGTCGATGCCAACGGCGTTCCCTATGCCGGCAATTATCTGGACGATAATGCGGCAACGCGCGGAATGGTGACGGCCGGGCTGGAAATGCGCTACCCGATCCTGTTCACGACCAGCAACAGCACGCATGTTCTGGAGCCGATTGCGCAGATCTACGCACGACCGGATGAACCACTCGCCGGCCGGCTGCCGAACGAAGATGCGCAAAGCTTCGTCTTCGATGCGACCAACCTTTTCGATCGTGACAGGTTCTCCGGCTACGACCGTATCGAGGGCGGCACGCGCGCAAACGTCGGCTTCCAGTATACAGGCACCTTCGACAGCGGCTACAAGCTGCACGGCATCTTCGGACAGTCCTACCAGCTCGCCGGCCAGAATTCGTTTGCGACCGACGACCTCGTGAATGTCGGCGCCGATTCCGGCCTTGAGACCGACCGTTCCGACTATGTTGGCCTCGGCGGCATCGAAATGCCTTTCGGTCTCTCCGTGGCAGCATCCTACCGACTGGACGAGAAGGATTTCGCCTTCAATCGCGGCGACCTGACGACGGCCTATCAGAACGATACCTTCTCGGGCCAGGTCACCTATACGCACGTGGGTGCCCAGCCGGCATACGGCTTTGCTGAAGACCAAGACGAGATTCAGGCGAGCAGCAGGATCAAGTTCAAGGATTACTGGTCGATCTTCGGTGGTATCGCCTGGGATCTGAACAATGACGTTGTTGTCAGGCGTTCGCTCGGCATTTCCTATCAGGACGAGTGCACCATCTTCACCATCGCCTATGTGGATAGGCGGGATACGACGGATCAGACGGCAAGCGACTGGACGATCGCCGCCCGCCTGACCTTCCGCACGCTCGGCGATATCCGGCTGGGCACGGGTGATGCTGCGAATAACCTCTGATGACAGATGGACGGCCGGAGATTTCCGGCCGGGCCATTCTTTCGCCGTAAGCCTGTGCAGGACATTGCGACCAGTCGTTATGTGAGACATAGGGTGTCGCGGAGCAAGAGATGCGATTTCCGCTGGTCTCAGTGTATGGTAAGAACGCCGCGCGTTGGATCGTGCGGCGCTATCGGGAGGTCAACAGATGATTGACGCGAAGAAAACCGTAACCACGCTTATTGCAGGCGCAGCCTTCATGCTTGCTGCCTTCAGTACACCTGTCTTCGCCGCCAGCGAAGTCAAGGCAGTGGTAAACGGTACCGCGATTACCAGTGGCGACGTTGCAAAACGACAGGCCTTCATGCGCCTGCAGCGCTTGAAACCCGACGCCAAGGCTGCCGAAGAACAGCTTGTCGACGAGGCGCTGAAGCGGCAGGAAGTCTCCCGCGTGCGCATGTCCGTCTCGCAGGACGACGTCAACGCCTCCTTCGCTCGGTTTGCCGCCAGCAACAAGCTTTCCGTCGAGCAGATGGGGCAGATCCTCGACCGCGCCGGCGTCGGCGTCGATCATTTCAAGAACTTCATTGCCGTGCAGATGAGCTGGCCGCGCGTCGTCAACGCGCGTTACGGCTCCAGCGCACGCCTATCGAATTTCGACCTCGTCAACCGCATGATGCAGAACAACAAGCAGAAGCCGGTGACGACAGAATATATGCTGCAGCAGGTCATCTTCGTTGTTCCCGCATCCAAGCGCAACGCGATCACGGCGAAGCGCAAGAGCGAGGCTGAGGCGTCACGCTCCAAATATCCGGGTTGTGACCAGGCAAAGACTTTCGCCGCCACAATGCGGGACGTTTCGATCCGCGATCTCGGCCGCATGCTGGCCCCGGAAATTCCGGCGGACTGGAAGGATCTGGTCATAGGGGCCAAGGGCAACACCACGGCTACGCGCGTGACCGACAAGGGCGTGGAATATCTCGCGATCTGCAGCCAGCGCCAGGTCTCGGATGACCAGGCGGCTGAAATGGTGTTCCGTCAGGAAGACCTTGACAAGGCAAAGGCAGACAAGTCCGCGGCGCCGGAAAACGAAAACGCCACCAAATATCTGGATGAACTGCGTAAACACGCGCAGATCATCTATCGCTGATTTTTCCATGGCGACACCGTTTTCGCGACCGCTTGCACTGACGCAGGGCGACCCTGCCGGCGTTGGGCCTGATATAACGCTCATGGCTTGGCTTCGCAGGCGCGAGCTTGGACTGCCGCCGTTCTTCCTGATCGGCGATCCCGATGTGCTTGCGGTGCGGGCACGAAAGCTCGGACTCGACGTTCCCCTGCGCAGCATCGGCAACGCCGCGGAAAGTCTCGGTATATTTGCGGACGCGTTGCCTGTCTTGGCGATACCCGCAGGCGTCGATGTTGCGGCAGGAGAGCCGCATGTCGCGACGGCGAAGGGTACGATCGCCTCGATCGAGGCGGCGGTAGCATTCGTCATGCAGGGCGAGGCGCTTGCAGTCGTCACCAATCCGATCGCCAAGTCGGTGCTCTATGAGGCAGGGTTCAAATTTCCAGGCCATACGGAATTCCTTGCCGATCTTGCCATGCATGCGACCGGTCAGTCGGTCATGCCTGTCATGATGCTTGCCGGACCGAAACTGCGCGCCATTCCTGTCACCATCCACATTCCGCTCAGGGATGTGCCGCAGGCGTTGACGCTCGGCCTGATCGTTGAAACCTGCCGGATCGCAGACTGGGATCTGAAGCAGCGATTCGGGATCGACTCTCCGCGCCTGGCCATTGCAGGGCTCAATCCGCATGCGGGTGAAGGCGGCGCGATCGGCAAGGAGGATGAGACCATCATCCATCCGGCGGTCCAGATCCTTCGTGACGAAGGTATCGATGCTATCGGTCCCCTCCCCGCCGATACGATGTTTCATGACGAGGCGCGCGCGCGTTACGACGTGGCCGTCTGCATGTATCACGATCAGGCGCTGATCCCAGCCAAGGCGCTCGGTTTCGACGATTCCGTCAATGTGACGCTCGGCCTTCCTTTCGTGCGCACATCCCCCGATCATGGCACCGCCTTCGGCATTGCCGGCAAGGGACTTGCCCGCGAAACGAGCCTCGTTGCTGCGCTGAAGCTCGGCGCGCAGCTTGGCCGGACTGCGGAAAGCCACCGGTAATGGCTGCACTCGACGGTCTGCCGCCGCTTCGCGAGGTTATCCAGCGCCATGGGCTCGATGCGCGCAAGGCGCTCGGGCAGAACTTCCTGCTCGATCTCAACCTGACGCAGAAGGTTGCACGCACGGCTGGCGCGCTTGATGACGCGACGGTCTTTGAGGTTGGTCCCGGTCCCGGAGGCTTGACGCGGGCCATACTGGCGCTCGGTGCGAAGAAGGTCATCGCGGTCGAGCGCGATGCACGCTGCCTGCCGGCTCTCGCCGAGATCGCCGACCATTATCCCGGACGGCTTGAGGTCATCGAGGGCGATGCGCTGAAGACTGATTTCGAGGCGCTGGCACTGGAAGGTCCAGTCAAGATCATCGCCAACCTGCCCTATAATGTCGGTACCCAGCTTCTGGTAAACTGGCTGCTGCCGAAGGCATGGCCGCCCTTCTGGCAATCTCTGACGCTGATGTTCCAGAAGGAAGTCGGCGAGCGGATCGTCGCCTCCGAAGACGACGATCACTACGGCCGCCTCGGCGTGCTTACGGGATGGCGCACACATTCCCACATGGCATTCGATATTCCGCCACAGGCTTTCACGCCGCCGCCGAAGGTCACCTCGACGGTGGTCCACCTGACGCCGAACGAAAACCCGATCCCCTGCCCTGTCGCCAATCTGGAGAAGGTGACGCAGGCAGCCTTCGGCCAGCGCCGCAAGATGCTGCGCCAGAGCCTGAAGCCGATCGGCGGGGAGAGCTTGCTCGTCAAGGCCGGCATCGATCCGGCGCGGCGCGCGGAGACTCTTTCGGTGGAGGAATTCTGCCGGCTGGCGAACAGCCTTTAAAGAACCGGCGTCTCTTCCAGCAATTCGCGGACGAAATCGAACATGCCGTGGCGACGGTCGCGGCGCAGGCGCTCGGCCTTGACAATCGACTGCACCGCATCGAAGGCAGCGTTCAGGTCATCATTGATGATGACGTAGTCATATTCGCGCCAGTGGGCGATCTCGGCACGGGAATTGGCCAGGCGCGTCTGGATGACCTCCTCGGAATCCTCGGCGCGGCGATGCAGGCGGGATTGCAGCTCGGTCATGGTCGGCGGCAGTACGAAGATCGAGACCACATCGGCCTGCATCTTCTGCTGCAATTGCTGAGCGCCCTGCCAGTCGATATCGAACAGCATGTCGCGGCCTTCGGACATGGCCTGCTCAACCGGCTCGCGGGGCGTGCCGTAGAAATTGCCGTGAACCTCGGCCCATTCCAGCAGAGAATCGGAATCGCGCAGCCGCTCGAATTCCCGCACGGTCTTGAAATGATAGTGAACGCCTTCCACTTCGCTCGGCCGGCGCTGGCGTGTCGTGACGCTGACGGAAAGGCCGATCTGCTTGTCCGTTTCCAGAAGCGTACGCGCGATGGTGGATTTACCGGCGCCCGAGGGCGACGAGATGACCAGCATCAGACCGCGACGGGCGATCTGGATGGGCGAGATTTTCGCCGGGCTCATATCCTACTCCAAATTCTGGACCTGCTCGCGGAACTGATCGATCACCACCTTCAGCTCGATGCCGGCTGCGGTGACGGCCGATGCGTTCGACTTCGAGCAGATTGTATTCGATTCTCGGTTAAATTCCTGTGCAAGGAAATCGAGCTTTCGGCCAACCGGGCCACCTTTTGTCACGAGATCGCGGGCGGCGGCGACATGGGCCTTCAGCCGATCGATCTCTTCGCGCAGATCCGCCTTGGTGGCGAGCAATGCTGCTTCGGCGTGCAGCCGGTCACGGTCGAGCCCGCCCGCTCCCTCCATGAGGAGTGCGACCTGCGCGGAAAGCCTTGTCGCGATCTCCTGCGGCGAGCGCGAGGGATCGGCCTCGATCGTGCTTGTCAGAGCTTCGATCGTCGTGACATGGCCGAGAAGCACACGCGCGAGTGCTGCTCCCTCATGCTCACGCATAGCCCTGAGATCGGAAAGAGCAGCCATCAGTCCAGACAGGATATCGGCATCGCGCGCGGCAATCRCCTCTTCGCTGTCCTGCGTCTCGCGGAAATCGACGAGGCCGCGGATGGAAAGCAGGGTATCGAGCCTCAGCGGCGCCGGATCGATGAGACCTTCCAGCTTGTCGCGCATGGTGAGAACGGCGGCGAAGGCATCCTGATTGAGCACGGCTTCAAGCCGGCTTTCGCCTGTCGTCAGGGACAACGTGGCCTGCAGGTTGCCGCGGCTGAAATTCTCGCCGGCAATGCGGCGAACATCCGTTTCGAGGCGCTCCAGACCGGGCGGGAGGCGGAGGCGGAGATCAAGGCCCTTGCCGTTGACCGAACGCAGTTCCCATGCCCAGCGCCAGCGGCCGGTCGTTCCCTCGCGCCGCGCAAAACCAGTCATGGACTGCAATGCCATCAAAGGCCTCCCGATATCAGTTGATCTTCTTTTTCTTCGGCGGAACCGCGGATGTATTGTCCGCAGGCTGGTCCTCCGGCTGTCCGTCGACGACAATTTCGGGATCGGCGCCCTTGTCGGCTTCCAGCTTACGCCAGCGCTTGACGTTGGCGTTGTGGTCTTCGAGTGTTGCCGCAAAGACGTGACCGCCGGTGCCATCGGCAACGAAATAGAGGTCCTGCGTCTTCCAGGGATTGGCGACAGCTTCCAGCGCGTCTTTGCCGGGATTGGCGATCGGCGTCGGCGGCAGGCCCTTGATGACGTAGGTATTGAAGGGCGTCTCTTTTTTCAGGTCCGACTGATAGATCGGCCGGTCTGCGGGTTTACCATCGCCACCGAAGAGACCGTAGATGATGGTCGGATCGGACTGCAGACGCATGCCCTTGCCCAGACGGTTCAGGAAGACGGAGGCGACATGAGCGCGCTCGTCCGGCACTCCCGTCTCCTTCTCGACGATGGAGGCGAGCGTGACGAACTCTTCCTTGCTCTTCAAAAGCAGGGACGGATCACGCCGTTCCCAGATTTGGTCGACCAGCTTCTGCTGGGCGGCAGCCATCTGATCGATGATCTCAGACCGCTTGGTGCCGCGCGAGAACTTGTAGGTATCGGGCCGCAGGCTGCCTTCTGCCGGCAGAGCCGCCGGCAGGTCGCCTTCGAGCACCGAATCGTCCAGCATGCGGTCGAACATCTGCCGCACCGTCAGACCTTCGGGGAAGGAGACGGAATAGAGGATCGACTTGCCTGATTTCAGAAGCTCCATGATCTCGTTCATGGATGCATGCGCCTTGATCTCGTATTCACCCGCCTTGAGGCTTTCGCCGGCGCTCAGATGCGTCGCGGTCAGATAACGGAAGACGCGCGCGTCCGAGATGATGAGATTGCGCTCGAGATTCGTGGCGATTTCCGCGAGGCCTGCGCCATTGCGGACGATGAAGTTGGTGTTCGTCTGCAGCGGGCCGGGGTTCTGATAGGCAGTGATGGCGTAGTAGAAGCCGATGAGACCGGCGATGCAGACGACCACCGCCATGGTCATGACGAAATTCAGGAAGAGGACGACCTGGCTGCGGGCATTCCTGGAGCGCTTCGGCGGCTCGGGAACACGTTCCGGCCGCAGGGCTTCGCTCGGCGATTTCGGGATGATCGGTCCCTTCTGCGCCGGCTGGCCGTTGTCGCTGCTCTGGTTGGTCGTATCGCTCACCGGCAATCCTCTAAAACTTGGCCCCCGCTTCGCTATTTCGCGAAGTAATGCGGCAAAAACAGGTTCTGCCACGCTTCATGACGCCGTTTGACGTTCGCCCGTGCTCGGTGAACCACCTGTTACGCGACGTAGCGGCGCAACACGAGCGATGCATTCGTGCCGCCGAATCCGAACGAGTTGGATAGCGCCACGTTGATTTCTCGCTCACGAGCCTTGTGCGGAACAAGATCGATCGCAGTCTCCCGCTCAGGATTGTCGAGATTGAGCGTCGGAGGGGCGACGTTATCCCGAATTGCGAGGGTCGTGAAGATCGCCTCGATGGCGCCGGCAGCACCGAGCAGGTGGCCGGTCGCGGATTTGGTCGACGACATCGAGATCTTCGACGCCGCATTGCCGACGAGGCGCTCGACGGCACCGAGCTCGATCGTATCGGCCATGGTCGAGGTGCCGTGGGCGTTGATATAGTCGATATCGGCAGGCGTCAGGCCGGCGCGCTTCAGCGCCATGGTCATGCAGCGGAACGCGCCGTCGCCGTCTTCCGACGGAGCGGTGATGTGGAAGGCATCGCCGGAAAGCCCGTAACCGACCACTTCGGCATAGATCTTGGCGCCGCGTGCCAGCGCATGGTCGAGCTCTTCGAGTACCACGATACCGGCGCCCTCGCCCATGACGAAACCATCACGGTCCTTGTCATAGGGGCGCGACGCCTTCTGCGGGTCGTCGTTGTGCTGCGTCGACAGTGCCTTGCAGGCGGCAAAGCCGGCAAGCGAAATGCGGCTGACCGGAGATTCCGTGCCGCCGGCTACCATGACATCGGCATCGCCGAGCGCGATAAGGCGGGCAGCATCACCAATGGCATGCGCACCGGTGGAGCAGGCGGTGACGACCGAATGGTTCGGGCCGCGCAGCTTGTGGCGAATGGAAACCTGGCCGGAGACGAGGTTGATTAGTCGGCCTGGAATGAAAAAAGGAGAGATGCGGCGCGGGCCCTTGTCGCGCAGCGTATAGCCGGCTTCGACAATGCCTTCGATGCCGCCAATGCCGGAGCCGATCAGCACGCCTGTCGCGATCTGGTCCTCATCGGTTTCGGGATGCCAGTCGGCATCCTTGAGCGCCATATCGGCGGCGGCCATGCCGTAGATGATGAAGGGGTCTACCTTGCGCTGTTCCTTCGGCTCCATCCAGTCGTCAGCATTGAAGGTGCCGTCCGAACCATCGCCAACGGGAATGCGGCAAGCAATCTTGGCAGGGAGATCATCGACCTCGAATTCGGTCACGAGGCGGGCGCCGTTTGCTCCCGCACGCAGGCGGGACCAGGTAATTTCTACTCCGCATCCCAAGGGCGATACCATGCCGGCACCTGTTATGACGACCCTTCTCATCGACTGCTTTCCCCCGTCTGTTATGTTTTATGGAGAAACATGCTCAAAAGAAAAGGGCGGACTCTTGGCCCGCCCTTTCTCGAATGCGCAGAATCAGGCCTGAGCCTTTTCAATAAACTTCACGGCATCGCCAACCGTCAGGATCGAGTCAGCGGCATCATCGGGGATTTCAACGCCGAATTCTTCTTCGAAGGCCATGACCAGTTCGACCGTGTCGAGCGAGTCTGCGCCCAGATCGTCGATAAAGCTGGCGCTCTCGACGACCTTGTCGGCATCGACGCCAAGATGATCAATAACAATTTTCTTTACGCGTTCTGCGATATCGCTCATGTCGGTTTCCTCGACCTTATGTCCTGATCGGAGCGTCATTCTGACACCCCTACCCTGTTTCAGCCTGCGATGCTTTCAGACATCCTCGGCAAACTCGTTTACCCGGCTTTAGAGAAGTCCCAGGCTTGCGAAAAGCCCGCCGGTCCGTCTGCTTTTTTCGGGACGACTGTTGACAGTCATGGCCCGCTTAACATGCTTTAAGTCTGCCGCAAAGCCAGAAAATCAACCGTTCGTGATTGCTCAACACGCTATTGGCTGAAATCGGCGGCTGCGGCAGCTAATCGTTTCAGATCATGGCCATGCCGCCGTTTACGTGCAGCGTCTGACCCGTCATATAGGCCGCTTCCGAGGAGGCGAGATAGACGACGGCAGACGCCACTTCGGCACCGGTTCCCATGCGCTTCATGGGGATCGCACCCATGATCGTTTCCCTCTGCTTGTCGTTCAGCTTGCCGGTCATGGCGCTTTCGATGAAGCCCGGCGCAACGCAGTTGACCGTCACGTTGCGGGTGGCGATTTCCTGCGCCAGCGACTTCGAGAAGCCGATCATGCCGGCCTTGGAGGCGCAGTAGTTGGCCTGGCCCGGGTTGCCGGTGACGCCGACGATCGAGGTGATGTTGATGATGCGGCCATAACGGCGGCGCATCATCGGATGGGTGAGCTCGCGTGTCAGGCGGAAGGTCGCCGTCAGGTTCACTTCGAGAACGGCATCCCAGTCTTCGTCGCTCATGCGCACGAAGAGGCCGTCCTTGGTGATGCCGGCGTTGTTGACTAGGATATCGACGCCTTCGAGATCGGCTTCCGCCTTCTGGCCGAGAGCCTTCACCTCATCGCGATCCGACAGGTTCGCCGGGAAGATCTTGACGCGGTCGCCTAGCTCATTTGCCAATGCCTCGAGCTTTTCGACACGGGTGCCGTGCAGGCCGACAATGGCGCCCTGTTTATGGAGAAGGCGGGCGATTTCTTCGCCAATGCCGCCCGATGCGCCGGTGACGAGAGCCTTGCGGCCGGAAAGATCGAACATGGGAACGTTCCTTATATGAAGTGGGCAATCAGGCCGTGAGAGCGGTAATGGCAGCGTCGATATCGGCAGGGCCGTTTACAGAGACGCCATTGATATTCTTGTCGATGCGGCGCGCAAGGCCGGTCAGCACCTTGCCGGCACCGAGTTCATAGAGCGTTGTGACGCCATTTGCGGCGAACCATTCCACCGTTTCGCGCCAGCGAACCTGTCCGGTGACCTGCTCGACGAGAAGTTCGGCGATCTCCTCAGCGTCAGTGACGGGAGCGGCGCGGACATTGGCTATGACAGGCACGGCCGGATTGGTCTTCTTCACACCGGCGAGTGCCTCGCGCATGGCATCTGCGGCAGGCGCCATCAGCTTCGAATGGAAGGGAGCGGAGACCGGCAGCAGGATGGCGCGCTTGGCGCCCTTGTCGGTCGCAAGGCCGGCGGCCTTTTCGACGGCCGACTTCTCACCTGATATGACGAGCTGGYCGCCGCCATTGTCATTGGCGATCTGACAGGAGCCGATCGCTGCAGCTTCTTCGCAGATGGCCTGCACGTCGGCATGTTCGAGGCCGATGATGGCGGCCATGGCGCCGACACCGACAGGCACGGCGGCCTGCATGGCGTTGCCGCGGATGCGCAGAAGTCGAGCCGTGTCGGCGATCGAGAAAGTGCCGGCGGCACAGAGGGCGGAATATTCGCCGAGCGAATGGCCGGCGACGTAAGCGACCTTCGCCTTCAGGTCGAGGCCCTTGGCTTCCAGAACGCGGATGACGGCCATCGAGACGGCCATCAGCGCCGGCTGGGCGTTTGCCGTCAGCGTCAGCTTGTCCTCGGGACCGTTGAAGATGACATCGGAAAGCTTTTCACCGAGCGCTTCATCGACCTCTTCGAAAACGGCGCGGGCTTCCGCAAAGTTCTCGGCGAGATCCTTGCCCATGCCGACGGCCTGACTGCCCTGGCCGGGAAAAGTGAAAGCAATGGTCATTTTTCGGTCCCTCGATAGTGCCCATTGGGCCATTTCGCCTCCAATTGACATTCTTTCTTTCAGAGTCAAGTGGCGGCAGATTCTCTCCAAAGCCTTTCGCCTCAGCGGGAACACCCGGTTTTTCCTCTTGCGCTTCGGCAAATCCAGCCTAGATTTGCGCGGCTCTTCCCAAGCTCTTCCTTTCCCAGACCACGCCCAAGGTTTCCGATGAAATACAATAAATTAGGCCGCACAGATATTTCCGTTTCCGAGATTTGCCTTGGCACCATGACCTGGGGCACGCAGAACAGCGAGGCGGAAGCCCATGAACAGATGGACTACGCCGTCCAGGAAGGCATCAATTTCTTCGATACTGCCGAGCTTTATCCGACGACGCCCGTTTCGGCCGAAACGCAGGGCCGCACGGAAGACTATATCGGCAGCTGGTTCGAAAAGACCGGCAAGCGCAAGGATATCGTGCTCGCCACCAAGGTTGCCGGCACCGGCCGCTCCTATCTGCGCAACGGCGAAGGCGCCGACGCCAAGAATATCCGCCTCGCGCTCGAGGCCAGCCTGAAGCGACTGAAGACCGACTATGTTGATCTCTACCAAATCCACTGGCCGAACCGCGGCCATTTCCATTTTCGCCAGAGCTGGCATTACGACCCTTTCAAGCAGGACCGCGCCAAAGCCGTGGCGAATATGACCGACATTCTGGAGACGGTGGGCGAGCTGGTGAAGGAGGGCAAGATCCGCGCCTTCGGCCTGTCCAACGAGACGACCTGGGGTATCCAGAAATATTTGACGCTGTCCGAGCAGATGAACCTGCCGCGCGTCGCCAGCGTCCAGAACGAATACAATCTCCTCTACCGCCATTTCGATCTCGACCTGGCGGAACTCTCCCACCACGAAGATGTCGGCCTGCTCGCCTATTCGCCGCTAGCCGCCGGCATCCTGACCGGCAAGTACATCAACGGCGAGAAGCCGGCGGGTACGCGCGCCGCGATCAACGGCGACCTCGGCGGCCGGTTGCAGCCGCTGCAGGAAGCGCCGACGAAGGCTTATCTCGACATCGCCGCCCGCCATGGCCTCGATCCCTCGCAGATGGCGCTCGCCTTCTGCCTGACCCGTCGCTTCATGACGTCAGTCATCATTGGCGCAACCTCGATGGCGCAGTTGAAGACGGATATCGGCTCGGCGAACGTGGGGCTCAGCAACGATGCGCTTGCCGAGATCGAGAAGGTTCACCGGCAGTATCCGATGCCGCTCTGAGAGCTTTCTGTCCCAAATATGTGGAGGCGCGAGCAATCGCGCCTCTTTTATTCCCAGAGGCATCTACCAGTGTTTGTAGCTGCATTTCGCACTTCGCTGTTAAGTGGCATTTAACCGATCACCGGCACCATCCCGCTCAGTTTCAGCAATGATTTTCCCGCCATGACAGCGGCCATCGATCTTCGGGCTTCATGAGAAGGCAAAGAAGACGGGAGGAGCTTTGCAGTGATCGGTATTTCCCAGACATTTCATGCCCGTTTCCGCGGCGAGTATGCGCTTCAGCTGCTTCAGACCGCGTCAATCAACAATGGCGGCGGCAAACATGAACCTGGCGTCTTCGCCCAAGTCGGTGTCACAGCGGCCGGCGCAAATGGTGGCGCAATCGACAGCATCATGCGGATCATCATGGATGCGAAGGGTAATGCCGGCGTGCTGATCAACTCCCCTGGCGGCACAGCCTCAGTGACGACAGGCAGCGGGAATGATGTTGTCGATATCACCGCCAATGAGGTCAACAAGGTATCGACCGGACGCGGCGACGACGTCATCAACATCCGCGCCGGGGGACAAGGCCAGGAACAGACCTCCAATCCCTCCGTGGCGCACATCAACTCGGGCAGAGGCGACGACTCCATCTCGATTACCAGCGGCGGGAATGTCGCCTGGGTTGATGGCGGCGGCGGTGACGATCAAATTTCCATCGAAACAACTGCTGATGTCAGCGGGCCGCTCGGCACCATTGAAAATCTGGTCAAGGGGATCGGCTCCACCGGCGGCGGCAAGGCGACGATACGATCGTCCTTGAAAGCACGACCAGCGTGAGGAGCACCGATGGCGACGATGGCAACGACACAATCAACATCAGTTCCGCTGCCTTTGCGTTTAGTACGGCAGGCGGGAAAGGCATGACGCGATAACCGTCAGCTCGCGGAATGTATTCAGCGTTGACGGCGGCAGCGGCGATGATCTCATCGAAGTGACGGCCGTCAATGCGAGCGGTATCGATGGCGGCGACGGCAACGACGTCATCTCCGTCAATGCGACGGCTGCTGCGTACAATATTTCCGGCGGCAAGGGCGATGATTATGTCGTCATCAACAGCACATCCACCGTGCAATCGACCTATCATTTCGCCGAGGGCGATGGTCACGATATCATCGAGACGAACAATCCCTTGGAGATCATGCGCTTCAGTTCTGATGGAACCGACCGGGGTGACATGGCAGATGCTGTCATAGAACGGCAGGGCAATACACTGCAGATCAGTTTTGCCGACAGCGCAGATACGATAACGATCAACCTCACTGGCCGCATGGCGGAGGCAGAGAGTTTGCAATTCGCCTATAAGAGCGGAACACAATCGCTGCTGATTGCCGACGACCAGTTCTTCGTCGATAATCCACCGGGACAGACCGTCTTCGTCCGGCCCGAGGTGACGAAATAAGGTTTCTTGCCCGGTTCCCTTGCCTTTCGCTCAAAAATCCGTATAAGCGCGCCTGTTCGTTAACCCGGTCTTCTGGCTGGTGGCTGAACGGAGGGCCGGTTTGCTTCATGCGAACCGTTCGGAACGGAAGCGTTCCAGCCTCCCGTGTCTCCGCTCTCGACCGTCTCGGAAACGCTTTTCTTGCTTGGCGCTTATCGCCTCTCAGGAGCAGTCGTTGAGGCTTAGCCGCCGAATGCCGGGTTCTGATCAACGCAAGAAAGGCAAAGCTGTCATGGCTCTTTATGAACATGTATTCCTTGCCCGACAGGATATCACGTCGCAGCAGGTCGATGCCCTCGTAGAACAGTACAAGGGCGTGATCGAAGCAAACGGCGGTAAAGTCGGGCGTATCGAAAACTGGGGCCTCAAGTCCCTCACCTACCGCATCAAGAAGAACCGCAAGGCTCACTACGCCCTGATGGACATTGATGCACCGGCAGCTGCGATCCAGGAAATGGAACGCCAGATGCGCATCAGCGAAGACGTTCTTCGCTACATGACCATCGCTGTTGAAAAGCACGAAGACGGCCCGTCTGCCATGATGCAGAAGCGCGACCGCGACGACCGTGGCCCGCGTGAAGGCGGCGACCGTGGCCCGCGCCGCGAATTCGGCGATCGTCCGCCGCGCCGTGACGGCGACTTCCAGCGTGGCCCGCGTCCTGATCGCGCTCCCCGCGAAGACCGTGCATAAGGAGAAATAAGAATGTCTGAATCTTCCTCCGCTCCGGTCCGTCGTCCGTTCCATCGTCGTCGCAAGACCTGCCCGTTCTCCGGTGCAAACGCTCCGCGCATCGACTACAAGGACGTCCGTCTCCTGCAGCGCTACATTTCCGAGCGCGGCAAGATCGTTCCGTCCCGCATCACGGCCGTTTCCCAGAAGAAGCAGCGCGAACTCGCCCAGGCGATTAAGCGCGCCCGCTTCCTCGGCCTGCTGCCGTACGTCGTAGCATAACTGACTATTGGAGCCCCGGATTTCCGATCCGGGGCTTCCTCCCTTCCGCGATGGGCGCGGATCGGAACCTGAAAACCCATGTTGAGGCATCTCCCGAACTCTCTCAGGGAAATCCTCTAACTGCTTGATGAAGCAGGACAGCGAAGTGAAAAAACTGAACCTGAAAACGCTTGCGATCGGCGCACTCGCCGGATTGACCGCCGCCTTGCTTGTGCTTGGCGCGAGCATGCAGCCGTCGTTCAGCGCTGTGCTTTACGCCGCTTCCGCACTTCCGATCCTGCTCGTCGGCCTCGGCTGGGGCAATCTCGCGGCCATTTCCGCTGTCGTCACCGCTGCTGTGCTCGGCGCGATTGCCATTTCGCCCTCTTTCGCTCTTGTCATGACGCTGGTGACGCTGCTGCCGGCAGGCTGGCTGAGCCATCTCGCGAACCTTGCGCGCCCGGCCTCCGAACTCGGCGGCCCCGACAATCTGCTCGCCTGGTATCCGCTTTCCGATATCCTGCTGCATCTCTGCGGTCTCGTCACCTTCGCCGTCATCGTGACCGGCATCATGATCGGCTACGGGCCTGAAATCACCGACCAGATGGTCGATGTGCTGATGGCTTCGCTGCAGGAGCAGCAGCCGACATTCGTTCCGGATCCGGTCGCGACCGCGCAGACGAAGTCGCTCGTCGTCCTGATGCTGCCGGCCCTGCAGGGCGGCATCTGGGTGGTAATGCTGTTTGCCGCCTATTACATCGCGACGCGCATCGTTGCCGCTTCCGGTAAAGGCCTGCGCCCGCGCGAGGATATCCCCTCGTCGCTGCGCATGAACCGCAATTCGATCTTCATCTTCCTCGCAGGTCTTGCCGCCACCTTCATGGGCGGCATTCCGGCGATGATCGGCGCCACGGTGGTCGGAGCCTTCGGCGCCGGCTTCCTGATGTCCGGCTTCGCCGCGCTGCATTTCCGCACGCGCGGCAAGGACTGGCGCTTGCCGGCCCTCATCCTCTGCTACCTGGCATCCACCATGATGCTGCCAGCCCTTTTCATCCTCGTGCTTGGTCTCGCCGATACCCGCAAGGCGATCGCCCTGACCCCGACCAAGGATGCTGATGCCCCCAAACAACCCGATAGCGAAATCTGAGAATAAGAAAGGAAAAACACCATGGACGTCATCCTCCTCGAACGCATCTCCAAGCTCGGCCAGATGGGCGAAACCGTAAAGGTTCGCGACGGCTTCGCACGCAACTACCTCCTGCCGCTCGGCAAGGCACTGCGCGCCAACGCTGCCAACAAGGCCCGTTTCGAATCCGAGCGCGCAACGCTCGAAGCCCGTAACCTCGAGCGCAAGTCCGAAGCCCAGAAGGTTGCCGACGTTCTCGACGGCAAGTCCTTCATCGTCGTCCGCTCTGCCGGCGAAACCGGCCAGCTCTACGGCTCCGTCGCTGCCCGTGACGTCGTCGACATTCTGGCCGCCGAAGGCTTCAACATCGCTCGCAACCAGGTTCACCTCAACACGCCGATCAAGGCAATCGGCCTGCACAAGGTCGAGCTGCAGCTCCATGCTGAAGTTGAGATCAACATCGAGCTGAACGTTGCCCGTTCCTCCGAAGAAGCCGAGCGTCAGTCCAAGGGCGAAGAGCTCACCTCTGTCGACGCCATCTATGGCGTTGACGAAGACGCCCTGCGTCCGGAAGACTTCTTCGATCCGGAAGCCGACGGCATCGACGAAGACGAAGCATAATTTCTGTTTTCAGACAGGACGGAAAGCCCGGCTCGCGCCGGGCTTTTTTGTTGCTTAGATGTGGGTCTTCAGAAGAATGTCGGGCTTTTCTGCTGCGCCTTCCAATCAGGGGCGATAAGATAACGGAATGTTGGAATGACGAAGTGAGTCGCCGCGGGCTGCGTGTCCCGCAAGTGACAGCCAGGATATTTCTCCTCAGCGGATCCGCCGACTGTGGAGAAGTCGAAGAACGTGCACAGCGCTGCTAATTTGACGACCGCTTGAAAGCAGTTACTGCGCGAGACTTGATTTTATGCGGCCCGCCCTGCAAATCCGAGTTTTGGAAAAAGACAGTACGGATGACGATGAACGAAGCTGCACGAAAGATTGCCGCCGTTGCTCCTGCAGAGCAGCACTATCGCGAAGCGCCGAACAACATCGAGGCCGAACAGGCGCTGCTCGGCGCCATCCTGATGAACAACGACGCCTATTACCGGGTGTCCGACTTCCTCAAGCCCACGCATCTTTACGAGCCGCTGCACCGGAAGATCTTCGAAGTCGCCGGCGACATCATTCGCATGGGCAAGATCGCCAATCCGGTCACGGTCAAGACCTTCCTGCCGGCCGACGAAAAGGTCGGCGACATCACCGTTTCTCAATATCTCGCCAGTCTCGTCACCGGTGCCGTGACGATCATCAACGCCGAGGACTATGGCCGGGCGATCTATGACCTGGCGATCCGCCGCGCGCTGATCACCATTGGCGAAGATGTCGTCAATATCGCCTATGACGCGCCGCTCGACATGCCGCCGCAGGCGCAGATCGAGGATACCGAACGCCGTCTTTTCGAGCTTGCCGAAAATGGCCGCTACGATGGCGGCTTCCAGGCTTTCAACGATGCCGTGGCGCTCGCCATCGACATGGCGGCCGTTGCCAAGGAACGCGACGGTGGCCTCTCCGGCATTTCCACCGGCATCCATTCGCTCGATTCCAAGATGGGCGGCTTGCAGCGATCGGACTTGATCGTGCTTGCAGGACGTCCCGGCATGGGCAAGACCTCGCTTGCCACCAACATCGCCTATAACATCGCTGCCGCCTACGAAGGCGAAGTGCAGTCCGATGGCAGCATGAAGGCGAAGAACGGCGGCGTCGTCGGCTTCTACTCGCTCGAAATGTCGTCCGAACAGCTCGCCACGCGTATCATCTCCGAGCAGACGGAAGTCTCCTCCTCGAAGATCCGCCGCGGCGACATCAACGATGCCGATTTCGAAAAGCTCGTCGCCTGCTCGATGATGATGCAGAAAGTGCCGCTCTTCATTGACCAGACCGGTGGTATTTCGATCGCCCAGCTCTCGGCGCGCGCCCGCCGTCTCAAGCGCCAGCGCGGCCTCGACGTGCTCGTTGTCGACTACGTGCAGCTGATGACCGGCTCCGGCAAATCCAACGAGAACCGCGTTCAGGAAATCACTCAGATCACCACGGGTCTCAAGGCGCTCGGCAAGGAACTGAACGTGCCGATCATCGCGCTGTCGCAGCTCTCGCGTGCCGTCGAAAGCCGCGAAGACAAGCGCCCGCAGCTTTCCGACCTTCGCGAATCCGGCTCGATCGAGCAGGACGCCGACGTCGTGCTCTTCGTGTTCCGCGAGGAATATTACGTGAAGAACATGGAACCGCGCGATATCCACGATCCGAAATATCCGGAATGGGAAGCACTGTTCGACAAGGTGAAGGGAACGGCAGACGTCATCATCGCCAAGCAGCGTCACGGACCGACCGGCACGGTGAAGCTCGCCTTCCAGTCGGAATTCACGCGCTTCGCCGATCTCGCCGATCCGTCCTTCACACAGTATGAGGAACATTGACGCGGGCTTTCCGCGTCAACTTCTTCTAAAGTCCTGCAGCTCGCAGCAAAGCCACTGTTGCAACGCCGACAACAACGCTCGCCAGCATCGGCAAGCGGGTGGCGGCGATTGCGGTGACCACACATGCCAGCGTCTCCGCCCAGCCGGTCGCAAAAGCGGTCGGGGCAATGACAGCCATCAGCACGGCCGGTGGGATGGCTTCGATTGCCGTTCTCCTGTTCTCGTCAATTTCCACATAGCGGATCAGCACGAGGCCACTGATGCGGGTGAAGATCGTCGCGGCAGCCATGGCGAGAATGGCGAGCAGTGTGCTGAGATCGAGCGTCATGCCGCCTGCTCCCTTACCTTGCCTCTCCAGAGAGCCATTGCCAGCCCCGCCAGCGCGCCGGCTGCGATATACCAGACACCTGGCACAAACTGATGGACCGCAACGGCCGCAATCCCGCTTGCGGCGAGAACGGCGCCGGTTTCCGGTCCCTTCCAGAAGCCCATGACCAGCACGATGAAGACGGCCGGAAAGGCGAAGTCGAGCCCAATGACGGTGGGATCGCCGAGAAAGGCGCCGAGCAGCGCACCTGCAAGCGATGAGCCGACCCAGGTGAGGTAGAAGGGCATGACGATGCCTGCATACCAGGCCGGGGTCAGACGCGTGCTGCCGGCGCGGAATTCCGCCATGGCCCAGAGCTCATCGGCGAGGAAGAGCATGGCGATATAACGCTTGATGCCGGAGAAGGACTGCATCTTCGTGCCGATCGAGGCGCTCATCAGTACGTGGCGGATATTGACCAGCAAGGCCGCGAAACCGACACCGATCCAGCTTGCCGGATGCGTCCAGATATCCATCGCCACGAATTGCGAGCCGCCGGCAAAGACGAGCGCGCTCATCAACGTCGTTTCCAGGGCCGAGAGACCCTTGGTCGCCGAAACTGCGCCGAAGACGAGTCCGATCGGCAGGACCGCGACGATCAATGGGAAAATGGCTCGCATTCCGGCAAGAAATTCGCCGGCTGGCCGGCTTTGCTGCAACATTGGCAATCTCCGCATCAAGATGGCGGAGAAGTAGCCGAACAATGGAAGCCTGTATTGAACGAAAGTGATCAGGCGACGCGGAACTGGCCGGGGGTGACGCCGGTGCGCGATTTGAAGTGGCGGGTGAAATGCGCCTGATCGGCAAAGCCGCATTCAACGGCGACATCGGCCGGCATGCGGCCCTCCCTCAGCAACCGACGAGCGACGAGCACGCGCCGATCGGTCAGGAAGGCATGCGGGGTGATATAGTATTCCCTGCGGAAGGCGCGGATCAGATGGGCGCGGCTTAGCCCTGCCACCTTGGCCAGTTCCTCGAGGCCGACATCGCTGTCGAAATTCTCGGTGAGGTAATCGCGGGCGCGGCCGACAGCGCTGCGCTCCTTGGTGTCGACGGGCAGGACGATCGTGCTGCCATAGCGGGCGAAGATCGCAGCCAGCACCGAGAACATGCTTTCATCGGATTCCAGCGCGCCCGCTCCACTTTCAAGCGTGCGGTGGGCAGTGTGGAAAGCTTTTGCAAGTTGCGGATCGCGCGGCAGCGCTCCCGCAAAGGACGGTGTCGCGTTGAAGGCCTTGCCGGTGACATCCTCCAGTATGTCGATGAAGAGCTTCGTATCCGGGTAGATCATCCGATAGCGATACCCCTCGCCGCCGGGAGTGCCATCGTGCACCACACCGGGGTCGATCAGATAGAGGTCGCCCGGACCGGTCTCTTCCCGCCTGCCGCGCACGGTGGCGATCTGGCTGCCGCTTTCGATCGCGCCAATGCTGAAAGTGTCGTGGGCATGCGGGGCATATTCATGTGTTAGGAAGCTGGCGCTCAGGCACTCCATGTCGCGAAAGCGGCTATCCCGCCAGAAGCGGGCCGATTCCACCTTGGCGAGCGGCATGGCGTCTGCCGCCTCTTTCTGCGAAACGTTCTGCATCCCGCCAGATTAGCGCGCTGGCCACGCTACGTCTTGAACAAAAGTGATCGCATGTGGGAAAGGCTGGTATGTCGCCCCCTGTGCTTTCTCTTTGCCACAATGCTCTTTAGAGTGTTTGCAGCGATTTTCCTTTCCCTTTCAGCGCGGCGATTCATGACAGATTTTTCCATTCCCTTTGAAGACGACGACCTTTTCGCTTCCGCCGGCCTGCGGCTGACCGTCGATCTGACGGCGCTGGCCGACAACTGGCGGGATATGGCGCGCCGCTCCGGAAAGGCGCGCACGGCCGCTGTCGTCAAGGCGGATGCCTATGGGATGGGGATCGAGGATGCCGGCGAAGCGCTCTATCTTGCCGGCGCGCGGGATTTCTTCGTCGCCACCGTCGATGAAGGTGTCACGCTGCGCATGTTTGCGCCTGAGGCACGCATCTTCGTACTGGCGGGAATCTGGCCGGGCACCGAGCGGCGTTTCTTCGAAAACGATCTTGTGCCGATCATCTCCTCGGAAGAGCAGCTTGCCTTCTGGATGGCGGTGCTTGCCGATTATGGCGACTATCCGTGCGCGCTGCATGTCGATACCGGATTCAACAGGCTCGGCCTGACGGTGGACGAAGCAATTGCGCTCGCCAACGACGTGTCACGGCCGGCGAGTTTCGCTCCCGTTCTCGTCATGAGCCATCTTGCCTGCGGCGACGATCATTCCTCGGCGATGAACAAGCAGCAGCTTGAATCATTCCGCACGGTTAGCGCCGCCTATGAAGGTATCGATTCAAGCCTTGCTGCCTCCGGCGGCATCTTCCTGGGGGATGATTATCACTTCGATCTCACCCGGCCGGGCATCGCGCTCTATGGCGGCCAGGCGGTCAATGGTATCGCAAACCCGATGCGGCCGGTGGCAACTGCCGAGGCGCGCATCATCCAGATCCGCACGGTCAAGGCCGGTGAAACCGTCAGTTACGGGCGAGCACTGCAGCTGACGCGTGACAGCCGGCTGGCGATTGTCTCGGCCGGTTATGCCGATGGCTATATGCGCAGCCAGTCGAGTGGCGGCGTGCCGCTGCGCGAGGTCGTGCCGCAGGGTGGACAGGGTTTCGTTGCCGGCCAGAAGGTACCGGTCGCCGGTCGTATCACCATGGACCAGACGATCTTCGACGTGACCGACCTGCCGGAGGGCGCAGTGCGCGCCGGTGACTATATCGAACTCTTCGGCAAGAATGTCCTCGTCGACGATGCGGCGAAGTCGGCGGGTACGATCGGCTATGAGATGCTGACCAGCATCGGCCTGCGCCACGAGCGCAAGTACGAAATGGACGAGGAATAGTCTCTAGCGTGTCGTGAGCGCGAGGCGGACACCAAGCGCCACGAAGAGCGCGCCGAGACCACGGTCGAGCCACAGGCCGATTTTCGTATTGTTCTTGAAGAGATCGGCAAGGCGGCCTCCGGCCAGGATCAGCGGCGGCTCGATGAAAAACGCCACCACAATGATCAGGCCACCGTGAACGGCAAGCTGCAGCCATGCAGGACCTGCGCCCTCGACGACGAATTGCGGCAGGAAGGCAAGGAAAAAGATCGCTACCTTCGGATTGAGCAGCGAGACCAATACGCCCTGTCGATAGATGCGCCGCCAGCCGAGCGTTTCGCCTGCCACCCGCACGAAGCCGCCCTCACCTTTCGACCGCAGCGCCTGGATGCCGAGCCAGACGAGATAGATCGCGCCCACCCATTTGACGGTGGAGAAGGCGATTGCCGAGGCAGCAAGGATCGCCGACAGGCCGAAGGCGGCGAGAAGCACATGGATGCAGGCACCCGTCCAGATGCCGAAGACGGCCGAGAAGCCGGCCCGTGTGCCGCTCTTCATCGTGTGGCCGAGGATGAAGGCCATGTCAGGACCTGGCGAGATGTTCAAAAGAACCGCCGCGGTAAAGAAACCGATCCAGTGAGCGAGCGAATAATCGAGCATGGCCTGTCCTTTGAGAGCGCGGCAATGCTGCCAGCCCGGTCGCTGATAGGAAAATCATTAGTTTTGATCGATGCCGGAAGCCATTATCTAGGGCAAAACTCCGATTCGGGCGCTTGCCGCGCCCCCTTACCCGAAAGCAGTCATTGATGGCCAAGGCCAGAACACAATTCATCTGCCAGAGTTGCGGCGCGGTGCATAATCGCTGGGCCGGCAAATGCGAAAATTGCGGCGAGTGGAACACCATCGTCGAGGAAGATCCAATGGGCGGCATCGGCGGCGGCCCTGCCAAGACGCCGAAGAAGGGCCGGCCGGTCGCATTGACGGCTCTCTCCGGTGAGATCGAGGAAGCGCCGCGCATCCAAACTGGTATTTCCGAACTCGACCGAGTGACCGGCGGCGGCTTCGTGCGCGGTTCTGCCGTGCTCGTCGGCGGCGATCCCGGCATCGGCAAGTCGACGCTGCTGATGCAGGGAGCTGCGGCGCTTTCGCGTCGCGGGCACCGGATCATCTACGTCTCCGGCGAAGAGGCGGTGGCGCAGGTGCGGCTGCGCGCACAGCGGCTCCATGCCGCCGATACGGATGTGTTGCTGGCGGCGGAAACCAATGTCGAGGACATTCTTGCCACGCTGGCGGAGGGCAAACGCCCTGATCTCGTCATCATCGATTCCATCCAGACGCTCTGGAGCGAGCTTGCCGAATCTGCGCCGGGCACAGTCACCCAAGTGCGTACCGGCGTGCAGTCGATGATCCGCTTTGCCAAGCAGACGGGTGCGGCCATGGTGCTCGTCGGCCATGTGACCAAGGATGGGCAGATCGCCGGCCCGCGTGTCGTCGAGCATATGGTCGATGCCGTGCTCTATTTCGAGGGCGACCGCGGACATCACTATCGCATCCTGCGCACCGTGAAGAACCGCTTCGGACCGACCGACGAGATCGGCGTTTTCGAAATGTCGGACAAGGGCCTGCGCGAGGTCGCCAACCCATCCGAACTCTTTCTCGGCGAGCGCAATTCGAAATCGCCGGGTGCTGCAGTCTTTGCCGGCATGGAAGGCACGCGGCCCGTACTCGTCGAAGTGCAGGCGCTGGTCGCCCCCACTTCGCTCGGCACGCCGCGGCGCGCGGTCGTCGGCTGGGACTCTGCCCGCCTGTCGATGATCCTTGCGGTTCTGGAGGCCCATTGCGGCGTTCGGCTCGGCCAGCATGACGTCTATCTCAACATTGCCGGCGGCTTTCGCATCAGCGAGCCGGCGGCCGATCTTGCGGTCGCATCGGCCCTCGTTTCCTCGCTTGCCGGTATTGCCCTTCCGGCCGATTGCGTCTATTTCGGCGAAGTCAGCCTGTCGGGCGCCGTCCGGCCTGTTGCGCAAACCGCTCAGCGCCTTAAAGAAGCCGAAAAGCTGGGGTTCTCGGCAGCTCTGCTACCGTCCGGTTCCGTCGATCTGCCGAAGGGTAACGGCCGCTGGAGCGAGATCGAGAGCCTGCCGGATCTGGTCGCGCGCATTGCAGGGTCGAAAGGGGCGTTGCAGCGTGTGGAAGAAGACGTTTGATCCTTCATCACCGATAGCGGGAATGCTATAGGATCAGCCAAACAAGGCGCGACGCGGCCCGCAAGGCGGCAGTCTGGAGTGGAATTTATATGCCCATTACGATTTTCGACGGTATTGTCATCGGCGTCGTGCTCTTCTCCGCCGTTCTGGCAATGGTCCGCGGCTTTTCGCGCGAAGTCCTTTCGATCGCGAGTTGGGGCGGCTCAGCCGCTGCCGCCTACTACCTCTACCCCTATCTCGTGCCTTATGCGAAGCGGTACACGGATGATGACCGCATCGCGATCGTTGGTTCGGCTGCCGTCGTCTTCCTCATCGCGCTGATCGTCATCTCCTTCATTACGATGAAGGTCGCCGATTTCATCATCGACAGCCGCATCGGCGCGCTCGACCGCACTTTGGGCTTCCTCTTCGGTGCTGCGCGCGGCATACTTCTGCTCGTCGTCGCCGTTGCTTTCTGGAACTGGCTGGTCGATGCCGATCATCGCCCGTCCTGGGTCAATAATGCCAAATCGAAGCCGTTCCTGGATTCTCTCGTCGTTCGCCTGCAGGCAGTGCTGCCGGATGAATTCGCGCAGATGATCCAGAAGAGCATCACCGAGAAGCTTGGTGGCGCGCGCACGACGGAAGAAAATGCGCCGGCCAACAACGATCAGGCTCCGGCAGAAGACGCAGCACCCGCGCCTAACAATGGCGCACAGCAGCCATCGAATTGACGCAGTGTTCACTAGCTTGACCCGCGGCCTGGCAATTGCCATTTGAGCGGGACGTAAGATCAAAGGTCCGGCCGGGCATTTCGCTCTGCCGGGCCTCAGCCGTTTCAGAGCCGGTGAACGGGCTTTGAGGCAGGTGTTATCAGCATGAACTTATCGGAAAGCAGCATTTTTTCCGGTATCATGCTACTGGAAAAGCCGATCCATTCTTGTGAGAGCAGAGGCCCGCAGAAATGAACCAGTCCCATTCCTTCCCGATTGACGATCCGCTCGACGGAGATACGCTGCATGAGGAATGCGGCGTTTTCGGAATTCTGGGACATCCCGATGCGGCAGCGCTGACGGCGCTTGGCTTGCATGCGCTTCAGCATCGCGGGCAGGAAGCGGCCGGTATCGTCTCCTTCGACGGCAAGCGCTTCCATCAGGAACGCCATATGGGCCTCGTCGGCGACCATTATACCAACCCGATGACGCTCGCCCGCCTGCCCGGCAGCATGTCGATCGGCCATACGCGCTATTCGACAACAGGCGAAGTGGCGATGCGCAACGTGCAGCCGCTCTTTGCCGAGCTGGAAGAAGGCGGCATCGCCATTGCCCATAACGGCAATTTCACCAATGGCCTGACGCTGCGCCGCCAGATCATCGCAACCGGCGCCATCTGTCAGTCGACGTCGGATACCGAAGTCGTCCTTCACCTCATCGCCCGCTCCCGCCACACTTCCACAACCGATCGCTTCATCGACGCCATCCGCCAGATGGAAGGCGGCTATTCGATGCTCGCCATGACGCGCACGAAGCTGATTGCCGCGCGTGACCCCACCGGCATCCGCCCGCTGGTCATGGGTGAACTCGACGGCAAGCCGATCTTCTGCTCGGAAACCTGCGCTCTCGACATCATCGGCGCCAAGTTCATCCGCGACGTGGAGAATGGCGAAGTCGTCATCTGCGAAATCCAGCCCGACGGTTCGATCAGCATCGATGCGCGCAAGCCCAGCAAGCCGCAGCCGGAACGCCTCTGCCTGTTCGAATATGTCTATTTCGCCCGTCCGGATTCGGTCGTCGGCGGCCGCAACGTCTATACGACGCGCAAGAGCATGGGCATGAACCTTGCCAAGGAATCGCCTGTCGATGCCGACGTGATCGTGCCTGTTCCCGATGGCGGCACACCTGCTGCTCTCGGCTATGCGCAGGCAAGCGGCATTCCCTTCGAATACGGCATCATCCGTAACCACTATGTCGGCCGCACGTTCATCGAGCCGACGCAGCAGATCCGCGCTTTCGGCGTGAAGCTGAAGCATTCCGCCAACCGGGCGATGATCGAAGGCAAGCGCGTGGTACTGGTGGACGATTCCATCGTGCGCGGTACAACCTCGCTGAAGATCGTGCAGATGATCCGTGAAGCCGGCGCCAAGGAAGTGCATATCCGCGTTGCGAGCCCGATGATCTTCTTTCCGGATTTCTACGGTATCGATACGCCTGACGCCGATAAGCTCCTGGCAAACCAGTATGCCGATGTCGAAGCCATGGCCAAATATATCGGCGCGGATTCGCTGGCCTTCCTGTCGATCAACGGCCTCTATCGCGCCGTCGGCGGCGAAGACCGCAACAACGCCCGCCCGCAGTTCACCGACCACTATTTCACCGGTGACTATCCGACCCGCCTGCTCGACAAGAACGGCGAGTCCATGGGCAACAAGATTTCCATGCTTGCCAGCAACGGCTGAGCCGCTTCCGCTTTGACTTTCCTATCTGGGGCGCCTATYGCGCCCCTTACCTTTTCAAGCGCATCGGGAACCGGGGCAGATGAACATCAATCTTGAAGGCAAGATCGCGCTGGTCACAGGCGCATCGCGCGGCATCGGCTATTTCACGGCACTCGAACTCGCCAAGGCCGGTGCGCATGTGATTGCCTGCGCCCGCACCGTTGGCGGCTTGGAAGAGCTCGACGATGCCATCAAGGCCGCGGGCGGTTCCGCGACGCTGGTTCCCTTCGATCTCGCCGACATGGAAGCGATCGACCGCCTCGGCGGCTCGATCTTCGAGCGCTGGGGCAAGCTCGACATTCTCGTCGCCAATGCCGGCGTGCTCGGCGTCATCTCGCCGATCGGCCATATCGAGGCGAAGGTCTTCGAGAAGGTCATGAACATCAACGTGAATGCCACCTGGCGTCTCATCCGCTCGGTCGATCCGCTGCTGACCCGCTCTGATGCCGGCCGCGCCGTCATCATGTCCTCAGGCGCCGCCCACAAATGCCGGCCCTTCTGGAGCGCCTATTCCGCCTCCAAGGCCGCTGTCGAAGCATTGGCGCGCACCTGGGCCGGCGAGACGCAATCGACGCCGCTGCGTATCACCAGCGTCGATCCGGGTGCCACGCGCACCGCCATGCGCGCGCAGGCGGTTCCGGGTGAAGACCCGATGAGCCTGCCGCATCCTTCCGAGGTGGCGAAAGCAATCCTTCCCTTGCTCGGCCCCGGCGTGACCGAGACCGGTAAGCTGTTCATTGTACGCGAGAACAAGCTGGTGGATTACCAGCTGCCGGAATAGCCGGACGCTTCAATTCGCTGCAGCAGTCGCGAACAGATGAGCGAAACCGGTCTCCGACGCGCACATCGCGTTAAGATCGACCGGTCCCTGGATACCGTCCAAGGTGCCGTTATCGGCGAATTGCCAGATTGACCAGTGACTGCATTCTTCCTGCCTAGGTTCCTTGAAGACGCTTCGAAGCCACAGGTAATGGTCGGGGAACCGTGATTCATTGCCTTTCAGATATTGATCAAAGAACTCCTGAGTAACGTAAAAAATGGGCTTCTCGGGAAAGGTGCCTTTCAACTCGACGAAGAACGCGTTCACCTCGGCAGCCATTTCCTCGATCGTTGGAATCTTGTTGCAGTTGCCGACAAACTCCAGATCGACTGCAATGGGTAGAGTCCCCGGCTCCTTTGACACCGTCGCCAGGACATTCTGCGCCTGATCCTTGCCCGGGCGACAGAAGGTGAAGAAATGATACGCACCCCTTACCAGTCCGGCATCCCCGGCACGCTGCCAATTCTCGGCAAATTTGGAATCCCGGTGATCTCCGCCTTCGGTCGCCTTCATGATCGCAAAACGGACATTCGCCTGCGACGCGACAGTCTTCCAATCGATATCGCCTTGATGGTGGCTGACATCGATACCCTGGATCGGATAGCGGCTTAGAGACGGATTGTTGAAGCGAAGCATACCGAAATCATAGGCGAAATATGCGGCGGACGCGATTGTCAGAATTGCGGTCGCTCCTATTGTCCATCGTGCCGCTCTCCTCACCCAATCCCCCTATTTTCACCGGTTTCGCAATTGGCTATGCAAGATTTGCGTCTTGAAAATGACCAAAAATCTTAAAGCAAGCACGCCTCCTTTACTGGATGTCCATCGCGGCCATCGATTCACGAGATGGATAGCTCCGGTTGCCCGCGGGATCGTTGCTCGCCCTCTTGACCAAACTCCGATCCCACGCCATAAAACGCGTCATGAAAACGGTTACCTGCATTATTTGCCGGAAGATTATTCGCTAGCCCAAAGCTGGCCTGGCCGTTTTCGTCTCCCAAATTTCCAAGATGCGAAACGCCCCGGCCTGCCGGTGGTGGTATATTTTCTGCATATGCATTTTAGGAGAGTGAAATGGGCGGCACGCCGGAACTGAAGCTGTACAATACGCTGACGCGGGAGAAATCGGTCTTCAAGCCGATCGATGCCGAAAACGTCCGCATGTATGTGTGCGGCCCGACGGTCTATGATTACGCCCATATCGGCAATGCGCGACCGGTCATCGTCTTCGACGTGCTGTTCCGCCTGTTGCGCCATGTCTACGGCGAAAGCCACGTCACTTATGCCCGCAACATCACCGATGTCGACGACAAGATCAACGCGCGGGCGCTGCGCGACTATCCGGGCCTGCTGCTGAATGCGGCGATCCGGGCGGTCACGGAAAAGACCGAGAGGCAGTTTCTTGACGATGCCTTGGCACTCGGCTCGCTCGAGCCGACGTTGCAGCCGCGCGCCACCGACAATATCGCTGAGATGATCGCGATCATCGAGCGGCTGATTGCGCGCGGCCATGCCTATCAGGCATCAGGCGAGGTACTGTTCGACACCAGGTCGATGGCCGATTACGGCCAGCTTTCGAAGCGCAATCTCGATGAGCAGCAGGCGGGCGCCCGCGTTGCCGTCGATGCTCACAAGAAGAGCCCCGGCGACTTCGTGCTCTGGAAACTCTCCGACGACAACGAACCCGGCTGGGAAAGCCCGTGGGGTCGAGGCCGCCCAGGCTGGCATATCGAGTGCTCGGCCATGAGCGGGCGCTATCTTGGCGACGTCTTCGATATCCATGGCGGCGGGCTGGACCTGATCTTCCCGCATCATGAAAACGAGATCGCCCAGTCGCGTTGCGCCCATGGCACGGACGTGATGGCGAATGTCTGGATGCATAACGGCTTCTTGCAGGTCGAAGGCCGCAAGATGTCGAAATCCGAAGGCAATTTCGTCACCATCTACGAGTTGCTGCACACGGAAACATTCGCCGGCCGCCAGTGGCCGGGCGAAGTGCTGCGTCTTGCGATGCTGATGACGCACTATCGCGAGCCGATCGACTTCTCGGTGAAGCGGCTGGAGGAAGCCGAGCGGCTGCTCGCCAAATGGCCGGCGGCCGAACCCGGCGATGCCAAGCCGGATGAGACCGTGCTGAATGCGCTCGCCGACGACCTCAATACGGTCGCGGCAGTGCAGGCGCTGCATGCGCTCGCCCAATCTGGAGACCCTGCCGTCTTCGCCGCCAGTGCCGCCCTGCTCGGTGTGCTGCCAAGGAAGACCGAGATCGACGAGGCGGTGGCTGCGGAAATCGATGCGCGGGTTAAGGCCCGGCTGGAACTGCTCAAGGCGAAGAACTTCGCCGAGGCTGACAAGATTCGCGATACGCTCGCCGCCGAGGGCATCCAGCTCAAAGACGGCAAGGATCCGGCAACGGGTGAACGCGTGACGACGTGGGAGGTGAAGAAATGAACACCTACACCGGCGGCTGCCAGTGCGGGGCGATCCGCTTCCGTGCCACAGGCGTCCCGCAGGATTCGTCGATCTGTCATTGCCGCATGTGCCAGAAGGCATTCGGCGCCTATTACGCGCCGCTGGTTTCCATGCGCGGGATGGAGTTCGAGTGGACCAGGGGGCAGCGCAAGACCTTCCGGTCCTCGAATTTCGTCAGCCGCGGCTTCTGTGGTGATTGCGGCACGCCGCTAACCTATGAGGCGCCTGACGGTGTGGCGGTTGCGGCAGGGGCGTTCGACGACCCATCGCTGCTGCGGCCGACCATCCAGTGGGGTATGGAAGGCAAGATCGGCTTCGTCGATCATCTGCATGAACTGCCGGGAGAACGGACCGAGGCGGACCTCGCCGTAGGCTCCTTCCTCCACGAAATCGTCTCCTATCAGCATCCGGACCATGATACGCCGGTCTGGCCACCGGAGGATCACGCTTGACGGCAAAGATGGAACTGACCGGTGGATGCCAGTGCGGCGCGGTTCGTTACAGGGCGAGCGGCGAACTCAACTATCCGCATATCTGCCACTGCCGCATGTGCCAGAAGGCCGCCGGCAATTATTTCCTGCCGCTTGCAGGGGTGATGCGGGTCGATTTCGAGTTGACGCGCGGCGAGCCGAAATGGTTCCACTCCTCCGGTCTCGTGCGGCGCGGCTTTTGCGGCGACTGCGGCACGCCGCTTTTCTATGATATTCCCGATGCTGACTCCATCACCATCGCGCTCGGCTCGCTGGATGATCCGCAGGCTGTAAAGCCCGTCATGCAATCCAATCTCGACAGCAAAATGGTCTGGTTTCATGCGCTCGATGGCTTGCCTGTCGAACCGGAACCGGAAACAACCGATCGCGAGGACAGGATCGCGGCGAGCAATCACCAGCATCCCGACCACGATACATCCCACTGGCCACCCGGAGCTCATCCATGACCGAGACGACAAGAACAGGCGGCTGCCAATGCGGCGCCGTGCGCTTCCGCATCACAGGAAAGCTCGGACGCCCGTCCATCTGCCATTGCCGCATGTGCCAGAAGCAATTCGGCGGCTTCTTTTCAGCACTGGTAACAGCGCCGGAGGAAGGCATGGAGTGGACACGCGGCGAACCCGCCTATTTCCAGTCTTCGGTCAATATCGAGCGCGGCTTCTGCCGGGATTGCGGTACTCCGATGACATATCGTCATCCGGGCGGGCTGGAGCTTGCGATCGGCACCTTCGACGACCGGAGCGACCTCGCCCCGCAGATCCAGGTCAATTATGATGCCCGCCTGCCCTGGGTCGAGACCATCTTCGACGCGCCGGTTCATAAGGACCCTGATTTCTATTCCCGGCAGGAGGCGATCATCTCCTTCCAGCATCCCGACCATGATACCGCCGTCTGGCCGGCGAAAGGCGTGAAGATATGACCGAAGTGCTGCGCACGCTTTATCCTGAGATCGAACCCTATGCTTCCGGCCATCTCGATGTCGGCGATGGCCACGTGATCTATTGGGAGCGCTGCGGCATGCCGGACGCCAAGCCGGCGGTCTTCCTGCATGGCGGTCCGGGCGGCGGCATTTCGCCTGCGCATCGCCGCGTGTTCGACCCGAAGCTCTATGACGTCCTCCTGTTCGACCAGCGCGGCTGTGGTAAGTCGACCCCGCATGCGAGCCTCGAAGCCAATACGACCTGGCATCTCGTTGCCGATATCGAGCGGCTGCGCGAGATGGCCGGCGTCGACAAATGGCAGGTCTTCGGCGGCTCCTGGGGCTCCACGCTGGCGCTTGCCTACGCCGAGAAACATCCGGAACGCGTTTCCGAACTCGTCGTGCGCGGCATTTACACGCTGACGCGGGCCGAACTCGACTGGTATTATCAGTTCGGCGTCTCCGAGATGTTCCCGGACAAGTGGGAGCGCTTTGTCGCACCCATCCCGCCTGAAGAACGCCATGAGATGATGCTCGCCTATAACCGCCGGCTTACCGGTCCGGACCGGGCCGTAGCGCTGAAGGCCGCGCAGGCCTGGAGCATCTGGGAAGGCGAGACGATTACGCTGCTGCCGGAGAAATCGACCAGCGGCAAGTTCGAGGAAGCCGAGTTCGCCTATGCCTTTGCGCGCATCGAGAACCACTTCTTCGTCCATGCCGGATGGATGGAGGAAGGCCAGCTGCTGCGCGATGCCTATAAGCTGAAGGATATCCCCGGCGTCATCGTGCACGGGCGTTATGACATGCCCTGCCCGGCCAAATATGCCTGGATGCTGCACAAGGCATGGCCAAAGGCCGAATTCCACCTGATCGAGGGTGCGGGCCATGCCTTTTCGGAGCCCGGTATTCTCGACCAGCTGATCCGGGCGACGGACCGGTTCGCAGGAAAACAATAAAGGCCGCAAGCGGCGACAGGAAACACCCATGACACGCGAAAGAATCTACCTCTTCGATACGACGCTCCGGGACGGACAGCAGACGCCCGGCATCGACTTTTCCGTCGAGGACAAGATTGCGATTGCAAGCATGCTGGACGAGTTCGGGCTCGACTATGTCGAGGGCGGTTATCCGGGCGCAAACCCGACCGATACTGCCTTCTTCGCTGAGAAGCGCACGAACCAGGCCTCTTTCGTCGCCTTCGGCATGACGAAACGCCCCGGTGTTTCCGCCTCCAACGATCCGGGTATTGCCGGCCTGCTGCAGGCGCGCAGCGACGCCATCTGTTTCGTCGCCAAGAGCTGGGATTACCACGTGCAAGTGGCGCTTGGCTGCACCAATGAGGAAAACCTCGAATGCATCGCCGAAAGCGTGAAAGCCGCTGTTGCCGCCGGCAAGGAGGCACTGGTCGACTGCGAGCATTTCTTCGACGGCTACAAGGCCAATCCGGAATATGCGCTCGCCTGCGCAAGGACAGCCTATGAGAACGGCGCGCGCTGGGTGGTGCTCTGCGATACCAATGGCGGCACGCAGCCGCCGGAGGTGCGCGCCATCGTCGAGGCCGTGATTGCCTTCGGCGTGCCGGGGCACTGTCTCGGTATCCATGCACATAACGATACCGGCCAGGCGGTCGCCAATTCGCTCGCCGCCGTCGAGGCGGGYGTACGCCAGATCCAGGGCACGCTGAACGGCGTCGGCGAGCGCTGCGGCAATGCCAATCTGGTGACATTGATCCCGACATTGGCGCTGAAGAGCGCCTACAACACGCGTTTCGAAACGGCGATCGATGCGGATCGGCTGACCAATCTCACCCGCCTGTCGCATGCCTTCGACGAGCTGCTGAACCGCTCGCCGGATCATCAGATGCCCTATGTCGGCGCCTCTGCCTTCGCTACCAAGGCCGGCATCCACGCCTCGGCGCTGCTGAAGGACCCGCGCACTTACGAGCACGTGCCGCCGGAAAGTGTCGGTAATTTCCGCAAGGTCATGGTCTCGGATCAGGGCGGCAAGGCAAACTTCATCAATGCGCTGAGGCGGCGCGGTATCGATGTCGCCAAGGACGATCCGAAGCTCGATCTGTTGATCTCCATCGTCAAGGAGCGCGAGGCATCCGGCTATGCCTATGAGGGGGCCGATGCGAGCTTCGAGCTTCTGGCGCGCCGTACCATGGGCACCATTCCGGATTTCTTCACCATCGACGGCTTCCGGGTGATGATCGAACGGCGCTTCGATTCCCACGGCCGCATCAAGATCGTCTCCGAAGCCGTCGTGAAGATCGCCATCGACGGCCAGACGCTGATGTCGGTTGCGGAAGCCGAGGGACCGGTCAATGCGCTCGACCTCGCGCTGCGCAAGGATTTCGGCAAGTATCAGCATGAGATCGACGATCTTGTGCTCGCCGATTTCAAGGTGCGTATCCTCAATGGCGGCACCGAGGCCATCACCCGCGTTCTCATCGAATCCACCGATTCCAGCGGCGTGCGCTGGTGGACGGTCGGCGTGTCCGAAAACATCATCGACGCCTCGTTCCAGGCGCTGATGGATTCGGTCATCTACAAGCTGATGAAGAACCGGCAGCTCGCCGGCAAGATCGCGGCCGAGTGAGCTAAAGCAATTCCAGCAAAAGTGTGCAGCGGTTTTGCGTCCGGAATTGCGTGAGAATAAAAGAGATAGGGCATTTCCGTGTTTCGAAGAAAAACGAAAGTGCCCTATAGGAGGCCCCAGTCCTCCTCCGAATACCATTCGTCCTCCTGCTTCGGCTCTTTCCAGCGCAGCCGCGTGACCCTTCCCATGCCGCCCTGCCGGAAAGTGGAGTCCAGCACCTTGTATGTCTCGATCGTGCCGGTCGCGCCATGGCCCCAGACGAAGACGGTAGGGCTCAAATAACGGGCGCGATAGTGTTCGGGCGTGCGCTGGATCAGGAAGAAGCCGCCGCGCGCGCTGCGTGGCCGCAAATTGTCGTTGCCATCCCGCGAGGGAGCGCAGAGCGGAAAGATCAGCCTGCCGCCGATGGCGAGATTGTCCACCCAGGCTTCGGACGGCCTATGGACCCCGAAATTGACGTAGATCGCGTCGGCCGGCGACTGCGGCCATTCCAGGCCGTTGCCGCAGACAACCTCGACATTGCCATAGGGAGCCAGGTTGGCAATGGCGCGGGCGGCGAGATCCCGGTCATATTCGATCGCCGAGACATGGCCACCGCTGCCCACCAGATGCGACAGCATGGCGGTGTAATAACCACCGCCGACGCCGATGTGACAGGCTGTATCGCCGGGTTGAGATGCCAGCCAGTGGAGGCCGAGCGCATGAAGCGAGGGGCTGCCGTTGTTGACCTGCCTTCCCTCCTGCAGCGCAATCAGAACATCCTGATAGAGGATGACGGGATCGGTCGACGGCATATCCTGATAGCCGGTCCCGTTTGCCATGCGCCACGGCGGCGGGTCCAGGAAATCCTCACGTGGCACTGTGGCAAAAGCCTGTCGCAGCCGCTCGTCGCCCACGATACCCATCTTCGCCAGCATTTGAGTGGCATAGGCTTGCCGGCAAATCGCCAGTTCCGTTTCGTCCATGCTTGCCTCCCGCGTTGCCAGGCGCATGCGGATCCATTCACTGAAATGAATTGGCCTATTCACGCCGCTTAAGCTAATCCGGATCAGAAACAGAACAAAGATGGAAACACCCGATGTCTGCCGATGCAAGCGCCCCCCTCATCAAGAACGAAGACAGTCCACGCGGCTTTGCCTTCGCGCTGACGGCCTATCTTCTGTGGGGCTTCCTGCCGATCTATATGAAGGCTCTGGCGCATATTTCGCCTGCCGAAGTCATCGCCCACCGTATCGTCTGGTCGCTGCCGCTCGCCGGCATTGTGCTTCTGGTGCTGGGGCGCACGCAGGATATCGCTATTGCGCTGCGTTCACCGCGCATGCTCGCCATGGCAATGATGACCGCGGCGCTGATCACCATGAACTGGGGCACCTATGTCTGGGCGATCGGCGCCGGCCATTCGCTCGATGCCGCCATGGGCTATTTCATCAATCCGCTCTTCAGCATCTTCCTCGGCGCCGTGCTGCTCAAGGAAAAGCTGCAGCCGATGCAGATCGCGGCGATCTGCCTTGCCGGCCTTGCGGTCGTCGTGCTCGCCTTCGATAGCGGCGGCATTCCCTGGGTGGCGCTGACGCTGGCGATCAGCTGGGGCTTCTATGCGCTGTTTCGCAAGACGTTGCCGCTCGGGCCGAACCAAGGCTTCTTCCTGGAAGTGCTGATCCTCAGCCTGCCAGCACTGCTCTATATCCTCTACCTGGAATTCGTCAGCGGCGAAGGGCATCTGTACCGCACGAGCCTTAGCGATACCGCCCTGCTGCTTGGCTGCGGGCTGATCACCGCCGTACCGCTGATGATCTACGCCAATGGCGCCAAGCTGCTGAAGCTCTCGACCATCGGCATCATGCAGTATATCGCGCCGACCATGATCTTCCTGATTGCCGTTTTCGGTTTCGGAGAAGAACTGGATACGGCGCGCATGATCGCCTTCCCGCTGATCTGGGCCGGCCTGTTCTTCTACAGCTGGTCTATGTTGAGGACGACGCGCGGACGTTAGACCTGCGCCTGTCTGCATGTAATTCCAGCAAAACCGCTGCGCACTTTTGCTGGAATTGCTTCGGCGACTTACATCTTCGAGATCACGTCATCCTCGCCGTCACGGTCGGCGGCAAGCTCTGCCGCCTGCGCCATGATGGCCGGAATGATGCCCGATATCTCATCGATGACCAGCGGCTGCACGCGATGGGCAGTGTGCAGGAAGCCCTCGCCCGTCATGTGGCGCAGGAGCTCCATCATCGGATCCCAGAAGCCGTTGATGTTGGCGAAGACCATCGGCTTTTCGTGACGGCCGAGCTGTGCCCAGGTCATGATTTCGACGATCTCTTCCAGCGTGCCGATACCGCCCGGCAAGGCCACGAAGGCATCCGAGCGCTCGAACATCGTGTGTTTGCGCGCATGCATGTCAGGGGTTACAATAAGCTCGTTGAGTTGGCCGAGCGAATGGCGAGTCGCCTCCATGTCGATCAGGAACTCGGGAATGATGCCCGTCACCTGACCGCCGTTGGATAGGGTCCCGCTGGCCACAGCACCCATGATGCCCTTAGTGCCACCGCCGTAGATGAGGCGAAGGCCATATTCCGCGATCTCTTTTCCGAGCGCGCGGCCGGCAGCCATATGGGAAGGATCGCGTCCCGGCCGAGAGCCGCAGTAAACGCAAATGGATCGAATCGGTACAGATTGTTCGGTCATAAGGGAAAAACAACTATTCCATTTCAATGCAGTCAAGAAAATTGACTGAAAAGCGGCTTCCGGAGCTTGCCTATTTGCTTTGAATGCTTGTGCAAAGCAACGGGAATCGCTAGCAATTTCTGAATACTACGGCAATTTGCCGCCTTTGGAGACGCAATGATGAAAAACCGTGCCGGCTTGCTGGCCCTCGCAGTGCTCGTAATCGCAATCATACTGATGGTGTTTTTCGTCATGCCACGGCTCGGCTCTGATGTGGCGAAGGTTGGTGACGCTATCAATCAGGCCGGCACCGAGGTCAACAACACGGTTAACGAAGCGTCTAAGACTTCCCGCTCCGCTGCCGCGGATGCCACAGAAGCCGCCCAGAAGGTCGGCAGCCTCACCGCCGATGCCGTGCGGTCTCTCTCCGGCCTGAAGGCGCTGTTTGCGGACGGTAAGGTGCCTGCTGCCGATGCGCTGGCAGGCGCAAAGACTGCCGCCGTGAATACGCTGACCACGATCGTCGATTTCGCTGCCCCTGAAGGTCTCGATACTACCACCGCAAGCCTCGTCTCCAAGGCCAAGGACGGTGCGGGCAAGGCGCGCGACATCATCCGCAATCTCCCTGAAAATGCGGCCGACGCATTGGCCGCCCTCGCACGGGCCGAAGCCGCGCTGACCGGTGCGCCGGAGCCAACCGGCCAACCGGCCGCAGCCAATAACCAGACTGCTCCCACAGCCGATACCGCTGCCAACACCGGCCCGAAGATCCCAGCTTTCGACGTGCTGCGTGTCGAGCCGGATGGTTCGACCGTCATTGCCGGCTCGGCTGAGCCGCATGGCAAGCTGGAAGTGCTCGACGGCGACAAGGTGGTCGTAACAACCGATGTCGACGGCACCGGCGATTTTGCGGCCGTTCTCGACAATCCGCTTCCAGCCGGCGACCATCAGCTCGTGCTGAAAGTAACCGGCAAGGATGGCAAGACCACGCTGTCTGAAGAAGTTGCAACCGTTTCCGTGCCGAAGGATGGCAGCGGCAGCGAGTTGCTCGCCATGGTTTCCAAGCCGGGCACGGCAAGCCGCATCATCACCGCACCGAAGGCTGAGGTCGCAAACGCCCAGCCGCCGGCTGCTGACAGCTCGCAGCCTGCCCCTAATAGTGGTGCTCCGAGCGACCAGGTCGCGATGCAGACGCCGAATATGCCCGTGACATCTGATGGTGCGGGCAAAACAGCACCTCCTCTTCCCAGCACTCAGCAGGGCACCGAGGCTGTTGCCGATGTGGTGATCACTGCTGTGGAGATCGAAGGCAACAAGATCTTCGTGGCCGGCACGGCGCGCGCCAATGCCAAGGTTATCGGTTACGCCGATGATGCGCTGATCGGCCAGGATACCGCGGAGCCGGATGGTCACTTCGTTATCAGCGGCGCGATGGACCTCCCGGTCGGTGATCACAAGATCCGTGTCGATGTCGTCGATGGGACGGGCAAGGTCCTCATCCGCGCGACCGTCAATTTCAACCGTCCGGAAGGCGATCAGGTAACGGTTGCYGCGCAGTCCGGCAGTAATGCCAATGTCAATCAGGCGACGGTGCCGCTCGACGAGGGCCAGCTCGGCAAGCTCAAGGGCGATGCGACGAAAGCCTTCGGCCTGCTGAAGGGGCTGTTCGCAGACGGCAAGGTGCCGGGTGCCGAGCAGCTTGCGGCAGCCCGCTCGGCCACCGAGTTCGCGCTGCGCTCTCTCGTCGACTTCCGTCCGGGCATCGATGCTACCGACGCCTTCAAGCAGGCATCGGCTTCCGCCTCACAGGTTGCGGCGAATGCGCTGACAGTGCTGCAGAGCCTGCCGAAGGATGCCAAGTCGGTCGGCGCGGTACTCGACAAGCTCGGCTCGATCATCGCCGAACTGACGGTTCCCGGTGCCAATGTCGCGCCGATGCCCTCAAACGAGGTATCGGACGCCAGCCAGCCAAAGACGATTGAGCAGGCGCCGCTGACGGCAAACAACAACGCGGTCATCATTCGCCGTGGCGATACGCTCTGGCAGATCTCCCGGCGTACCTATGGCCTTGGTGTGCGCTATACGACAATCTACATCGCCAATGAGGACAAGATCCTCAATCCGGACCGCATCCGTCCGGGCCAGGTCTTCGGCCTGCCGAAGGATGCGCTTCCGAATGCCGAGGAACTGCACCGCAAGCGGCTCTCGGGCGGGCATCTCTAAATCAAAAAAACGGCGGCCCATCGGCCGCCGTTTTCGTTAAGACCGGCGCGCAACACCCCGCCTATAAAATCCCCGTCAATGTTGTAATCCGCCAGCCGGTGGCATATCTCGCGGAAGCGGCGACAAGCCGCGGCGATAGCGGCCCGCCGGGCTGGAGAAAAGCATGGCAAACGGCAAGACAGTTTCAGACTCCAACCTGTTGGGAACGCTCTACAATCTCTGGCCCTATATGTGGCCGAAGGATAGGCCGGATCTCAGGATGCGGGTCGTATGGGCCTCGGTCTACCTGCTGATCTCGAAGTTCGTCCTGCTGCTGGTGCCCTATTTCTTCAAGTGGTCCACCGATGCGCTGAACGGCAGGATGGACCTGCAGGGCACGCTGCCGCCGCTGCTGATCGGCGCCACCGCCCTCGTCATCGCCTATAACCTGACGCGCCTCATCCAGCTCGCCCTCAACCAGCTCAGAGACTCGCTCTTTGCCAGCGTCGGCCAATATGCGGTGCGCCAGCTTGCCTACCGCACCTTCGTGCATATGCATGAGCTTTCCCTGCGCTTCCATCTGGAGCGCAAGACGGGTGGGCTTTCGCGCATCATCGAGCGCGGCACCAAGGGCATCGAAACGATCGTGCGATTCACGATCCTGAACTCGATCCCGACGGTCATCGAATTCCTGCTGACGGCGGCGATCTTCTGGTGGGGTTACGGCTTCTCCTATCTCGCCGTCACCGCCTTCACCGTCTGGGCCTATATCTGGTTCACGATCCGCGCTTCCGACTGGCGCATCTCGATCCGTAGGGCGATGAACGACAGCGATACGGACGCCAATACCAAGGCGATCGACTCGCTCCTCAACTTCGAGACCGTCAAATATTTCGGCAATGAGGAGATGGAGGCCAAGCGCTTCGACAAGTCGATGGAGCGTTATGAGAAGGCGGCAACCGACGTCTGGACCTCGCTCGGCTGGCTGAACTTCGGCCAGGGCGTGATCTTCGGCATCGGCACGACGATCATGCTCGTCCTCTCGGCCTGGTCGGTGCAGAGCGGCGAACATACGATCGGCGATTTCGTTTTCGTCAATTCCATGCTGCTGCAGCTTTCCGTGCCGCTGAACTTCATCGGTTTCGTCTATCGCGAAATCCGCCAGGGGCTGATCGATATCGAGCAGATGTTCGATCTTCTGGAAGTGAAGGCCGAGGTGCTGGACGCGCCTGACGCGAAGGATCTTGCCATCGCCCAGGGCACCATCTCCTTCAAGGACGTGCATTTCGCCTATGATGCGGCCCGGCCGATCCTCAAGGGCATTTCCTTCGAGGTGCCGGCGGGCAAAACAGTTGCCGTCGTCGGCCCCTCGGGTGCCGGCAAATCGACACTGTCGCGCCTGCTCTATCGCTTCTACGATATCCAGAGCGGTTCCATCACCGTCGACGGGCAGGATATCCGCACGATCACTCAGAAGAGCCTGCGCTCGGTGATCGGCATGGTGCCGCAGGATACGGTGCTGTTCAACGACACTGTCGCCTATAACATACGCTATGGCCGCCCTTCGGCCAGTGAAGCCGAGGTGAAGCAGGCGGCTGAAATCGCCCAGATCGGACATTTCATCGAAATGCTGCCGGAGGGTTTCGAAACCAAGGTCGGCGAACGCGGGCTGAAGCTTTCAGGCGGCGAAAAGCAGCGCGTGGCGATTGCCCGCACTATCCTGAAGGCTCCGCCGATCCTGATCCTCGACGAGGCGACATCGGCGCTCGACACGACGACAGAGCGGGAAATCCAGACGGCACTCGATGTCGTTTCCAAGAACCGCACGACGCTGGTCATCGCCCACCGCCTGTCTACCGTGATTGGTGCCGACGAGATCATCGTGTTGAAGAGCGGGGAGATTGCCGAGCGCGGCACGCACGCGGCCCTTCTCGAACAGAATGGCCTCTATGCCTCGATGTGGAGCCGTCAGCGCGAAGCGACACAGGCCGAAGAGCATCTCAAGCAGGTTCGCGAAAGCGACGAGCTCGGCATCGTCAACCGGCTGGCGCCGGCGAGCTAGCGCAGTAAACGGGCGAGATCGTCCGTTTTGTTGTTCAGAACCGACGCGCTGGAGGCGGCCTGAGATCCACGCCATTGCTCCTCCTGTCGTTTTTCTGTAACCAGCGGATACGAAAAACGACAGGAGACCGGCATTCATGAGCTTGTTCGATACGGTTCGCAACACGATCGTTCCGGTGCACAAGGAGGGTTACCCCTTCGTTGCCGCCTTCTTCGTCGCGTCGCTCGTATTGGGCTGGATCTTCAAGCCGCTCTTCTGGATCGGCCTCATCCTGACGCTCTGGTGCGCCTATTTCTTCCGTGATCCCGAACGCGTCACGCCGCAGGACGACGATCTCGTCATTTCGCCGGCCGACGGCAAGGTTTCCTCGATCCAGATGGTCACGCCGCCCGCCGAGCTGAACCTCGGCAACGAACCGATGCTGCGCATCTCCGTGTTCATGAACGTCTTCAACTGCCATGTGAACCGCGCGCCGATGCGCGGCCGCATCGTCAGCATCAACTACCGCCCCGGTACCTTCGTGAATGCCGAGCTCGACAAGGCGAGTGAAGAGAATGAGCGCAACGGCCTCGTGATCGAGACCCACCACGGCCAGATCGGCGTGGTGCAGATCGCCGGCCTCGTGGCACGGCGTATCCTCTGCTTCTCGCATGCCAATGAACCTCTCGATGCGGGCGAGCGTTTCGGCCTCATTCGCTTCGGTTCGCGCCTCGATGTCTTCCTGCCGGCGGGTGCCGCCCCGCGCGTCTCGCTCGGCCAGACGGCGGTTGCCGGCGAGACTGTTATCGCCGAATTCGCCTCGACCAAGGGTCCGGTCATCAGCCGCCGCAGCTAATTTTCAGGAGAGCGCGATATGGAAACACCCTTTCCGCCCTTCGAACCGAACGGCCCGAACGACGATTCGGCCCGCGGGCCGCGCCTGCGCGAGATTCCGATCCGGCTCGTCGTTCCGAACCTCATCACTATCCTTGCCATCTGCGCCGGCCTGACCGGCATCCGGCTTGCCTTCGAAGGCCGCTACGAGCTGGCTGTCGCCATGGTGCTCGTCGCCGCATTCCTCGACGGCATCGACGGCCGTGTCGCGCGGCTGATGAAGGCCACGTCGAAATTCGGTGCGCAGATGGATTCGCTTGCCGATATCGTCAATTTCGGCGTCGCCCCTGCCCTCGTGGTCTATGTCTATGCACTTGACGCGGCGCGTTCGCTGGGCTGGATCGCGGCGCTCATCTACACGATCGCCGCCGGCCTCAGACTGGCGCGCTTCAACGTGATGTCGGAGCGCGAGAACCGCGCGCCCTGGCAATCGGAATATTTCGTCGGCGTGCCGGCCCCGGCCGGCGCAATGCTGGTGCTTCTGCCTGTCTATCTCGGCTTCCTCGGCCTCACCACCGACCGGACCTTCGCCTTTCTCTCCTCCGGCTACACGGTCCTCATCGCCTTCCTGCTCATCAGCCGCCTGCCTGTCTGGTCCGGTAAATCCGAAAGCCGGATGCGGCGTGATCTCGTGCTGCCAGCCATGCTCGGTGTCGTGATCTACGTCGCGCTGCTGATGAGCTTTACCTGGGAAGTGATGGTCTTCACCGTCTGCGCCTACCTCATTTCGCTGCCCTTCGGCGCGCGAAAGTGGAAGCGCAAATATGGCACGCTGACCATCGAGGAACCCGGTATCGGCGAGGACGACATCGGTCGCCACATCTGAGCATCTACTTTATTAAGTAAGTATTAACGAACGCAGGCTTCGGTTAAGCCTCGCGAATTATGGTCTGTGTTTACATTTCCTGATAGGCGGTGCCTCGCTTTTGTCGCTATTAAAGACAAAAGAACAAGACAGATAAAATTCTAGAGAAACACGTAAGGAGAGTATCGTGACCTCGAAGAAGTCGGAACAGCAGCAGGCAGCCAAGCCGGATCTCGCGACCAACTACCGCCCGCTCGGCCTCAAGGCCGTGGCTGCGGCCTCGATGATGGCAAAGCCGGCGCCGGTCAAGAAACTCGCCTAAGCGAGTGCGAAGAAGCGCACGAGCAGGCTGATTGACAGCAGGCTCATGACGATGCCGGATACGGACATCCAGAACCCGCCATGCGGCGGGTCTGGCAAAAATGGGCTGAAAGAGACGCGCCTCTTGGCCAAAACCGGCTGGCAGAGATCACCGGGTTTTCCATTCAACAGGATGGTGGGTTCGGGTTTCAAAAGAAGCTGAGCTGGCCGTCGTCAGATGTCTTTTTCTGCGGCTGCTTCGGCACCTTTTCGAGCGGCACTGGATCCTGCAGATCCGGCCCCATATTGGCGACCTTGTTGACCTTGTCGGAGACCGGGATCGCCTCGAAGAAATCCTCCTGGACCGGCTGCATCAGGTCGGCGACCTCACGCGGCTCCTGCGTCTTGCAGTCCAGCCAGCGGGAAAAATCCTCCGGCTTGATGACGACGGGCATGCGGTCGTGGATCGAAGAGATCGCGCTGTTGGCCTTGGTCGTCAGGATGGCGCCGGTATCGACCTCAGACCCATCGGCCGAGGACCATGTCTCCATGAGGCCGGCAAAGGCGATAACGCCGCCGCGGCGCGGCCGGATCCAATAGGCCTGTGCCTTCTCGCCGCTTTCCTTTGAGGGTCGATGCCATTCATAGAAGCCGGAGGCCGGAATGAGGATGCGGCGATGGCGCATGGCGGCGCGGAAGGAGGCTTTGCCGATTGCGGTTTCCGAGCGCGCATTGATCAGCAGCGGAAATTCCTTGGGATCCTTGACCCAGYCCGGCGTGAAGCCCCAACGCACCAGAAGCGCCCGGCGATCCGGCAGGTTGCTGCCCGGTTCCTGCCCTTCGCCCGCAATGACGACGAGGATCGGCTGCGTCGGCGCAATATTGTAACGCGCCGGAAAGCCTTCCAGCTCGGCGAGACTGAAAGCTTCGGCGATATCCTTGACCACTTCTGTCAGGGCAAAACGTCCGCACATGGGGATGTCTTTGCATCGTGCCCGACATCGGTCAAGGCGGTTTGCCCTCAAGCAATTCCAAATGGGGGGCGCTGCACATCTTTTGCGGAATTGTTCTAACTGCGCGGTGCAAAGAGGATGATCGCCGTCCCGACGAGGCAGACCATCGCGCCGCCGATGTCCCAGCGATCGGGAACGCGGTTTTCCGCCAGCCATAGCCACAGCAGTGAGGCGACGATGTAAATGCCGCCATAGGCCGCGAAGGTGCGCCCGGCCGCCTCGCTCGGCACCAGCGTCAGCAGCCAGGCAAAGAGCGCCAGCGACGCCATGCCGGGCGCCAGCCACCAGACGGGCTTTGCCAGCCGCAGCCAGGCCCAGAAGGCGAAGCAGCCGGCGATTTCGAAGAGGGCGGCAAGGGCATAGATCAGGTAGGTCACGGGCATCTCGCAGGAATCGTGGAACCATATTCCATGCAATGCCGACAGTTGCGCAAGGTGAGCCGCCCGTGGGATAAGGCGCCATCACAGCAAAGCGTGCGAAGCAATGACCTCCCAAGCCAAACCCGCCTCTTCCGCCATCCTTGAACGTGATGGCCGGTTCCTTCTCGTGCTCAGGCGAAACCCGCCTTCGGCCGATATGTATGCCTTTCCCGGTGGACGAGGCGAACCCGGCGAGACGCCCGAGGAAACGGCACTGCGCGAATTCCTCGAGGAGACCGGCATTCAGGCACGAAATCCGCGCCTGTTCTCCACCTATGACCTGAAGACGCATGCACCCGATGGCAGCATCAGCAGCCATTTCTTCCTCTCCGTCTTCCGCGTCGAGGCGGACCGCCACCTGGTGGCTGAAGCCGCCGACGATGCGGCAGCGATCGGATGGTACAGCGTGGAAGAGATCCGGCGCATGCCGGTGCCACAGAGCGTGCTCGAATGCGCGGAGCGGTTGGCCGCCGGTGAATGAGGCCCTCGCTAGAATAGAAGTGGAACTAGAATAGAAGTGGAAATTGCCGCATCCGCCTTGTTCCTGTCATGCTCCCTGTATCAACTGGGAGCATGATTCCCGTTCGACGCGTTGTTTTGTCATCTCTCGTCTTTGGCGGCCTCGTCGGGGCCGGTCCCACAATGGCGCAAGGTGGGGCGCAGGGCGGCAAGAATGCGCCTCCGCCGGTGGAGGAGATAGTGCCGCAGGTTGCGACCGTACCCTATGACGACAAGCTGGCGCGGCTGGCGGAGGTTCTGGGCTCGGTGCATTATCTGCGTACGCTCTGCAAGGCGCCGGGGGCGGACGAATGGCGGGCCGACATGCAGCAACTACTTGATTCCGAAACGAATGGGGAGCCGCAGCGCAAGGAAAAACTGACCGCAGCCTTCAATCGCGGATACCGAGCATTCGCCTCTGTTTACACGGATTGCACGCAGGCGGCCATCGTGGCAGAAGAGCGCTACCGTAACGAAGGTGCAACACTTGCCACAGAAATTACTTCGCGCTTTGGAAATTAACGTTTAATTAACCTGATTTCGCATGCGGCCGTGTCGTTTTGGGAAAAGGCTGTTAGTGTTGTTAACGTAGCGGTAAGACATGAGAAGTTCTGAGGAAAAGATAATGGAACCAAGCCTCAACGACATCGACGACATGATCGTCCACGAAAAGATGCAGGCGGCTCTGGAATACCAGAACGAGGCTTGGGCTGACGGCATGGCCGATGGTATCGAGCCTGAAATCATTGCCGATGCTGCGATTGCTCATGCGTTGCGCGAGACGATCAGACTGCATGGAGAAAACAGTGCCGAGGCCTTGCTGGACTCGTTGCGCGACCGCATGCTGGCAGGTGAGTTTTCCACCAACAGGACCCTGCAATAGGGGCAATACAGAGAGTCTCATGCGTACCGGTAAAGATATTTCCTCGCGAATTTCGCTCGCGCCGGTCCTGCTTGCCATCGGCCTCGCCGCAGGCAGCATGCTGTCCGCTTCTTCCGCCTACGCGCTTTCCGAACTTCAGAAGATCCCGGGCCAGGCCGATGCGCCTGCCACGGCGCAGCAGAGCCCACAGCAGCCGGCTCCACCGCAGAACGGTTCGTCAGGCATTCCCCAGCCAGATCCGCTCGTCAACAAAGAGAGCGGCCAGAGCGTCGACAAGACGCCAGGCGCATCCGACGATTCCAAACCCGTCGAAGTGATCTACGACATCAGCAAGGCGCCGGAACCGGTGCGCAAGATGCGCGAACAGATCGTCGAGGCGGCCGCCTCAGGCGATCTCGAACGCCTGCGCCCGCTGATGGGGACCGGTGCCGATCAGACCCAGGTGACGGTCGGCGAACCCACGGATGATCCAATCGGCACGTTGAAGGATCTCTCCGGCGATCCTGATGGCGACGAGATCCTCGCGATCATGCTCGACGTTATCTCGACTGGTTTCGTGCATGTCGGTCAGGGCACGCCCGAGGAAATGTATGTCTGGCCCTATTTTGCTGAAAAAGACTTGAAATCGCTGACACCGCCGGAACGCGTGGAACTCCTGCGCATCGTCACGGCAGGCGATCTCTCCGACATGCAGGAATTCGGCGGCTATAATTTCTATCGCGTCGGCATTGCGCCGGATGGCAAATGGAAGTTTTTCACAGCCGGCGACTGACGCTGGAGCGCCGTGCGTCCATTCGGACGCACTAACTCCTTGAATCTACGCATCAGGCTTTTTGAAAATCGATTCCGATTTTCGGGCCGATACTGTAGAGCGCTTGCACCATCCGCTTCAAAGACTTACCTCTGAGCGATCACCAACGCGACAGGTTTCGCCATGCCAGCCGTATTCCTGAAAGACCGCTCGCTCATTGCCGTCGGCGGCGTGGAAGCAGAATCCTTCCTGCAGAATCTGATCACCACAGACATCGTCTCGCTCGGTGCGGACGAGGCGCGGCCGGGCGCATTGCTGACGCCGCAGGGCAAGATCTTGTTCGACTTCGTCATCTGGCGCGAGGGTGATGACTTCATCATCGAAACGGATGCGACCCAACGAGAAGCCCTGCTGAAGCGGCTGACCATGTATCGCCTGCGCGCGCCGGTGACGCTGACGCCAGGTGCCGAAGATGGTGTTACCGTTTCCTGGGGCGAGGATGCCGAAAAAGGCGTCAAGGACAGTCGCTTTGCCAAGGCTGATGTTACCGTTCTGCGTCGTGCCGGTCATCATGGCAGCGATGATGCGGCGCTCTACGATGCGTTGCGCATCGAGAATGGCATCGTCACGTCAGGACCTGATTATGCGCTTCAGGACGCTTTTCCGCATGATGTGCTGATGGATTTCAACGGCGGCCTCTCCTTCAAGAAGGGCTGCTATGTCGGCCAGGAAGTAGTGTCCCGCATGCAGCATCGCGGCACGGCACGACGCCGTGTCGTGACCGTTTCGGCCGGGACTGCGCTGCCTGCAAGCGGCACCGAAATAACCGCCAATGGCAAGCCGGTCGGCATGCTCGGCTCCGTCGAGGGGTCGAGCGGATTGGCGATCGTGCGCATAGACCGCGCAGGCGAAGCCATGGCATCCGGCACGCCGCTGCTTGCCGGCGATGTTTCCGTGACGCTCAGCCTGCCCGCCTGGTCCGGGCTCAGCTTCCCGACTTCCTCAGACGAGGCCAGCGCGTGACGACTGCGAAGGCTCCACGTGCCTGGCAACGCATGCTGTCCGGCCGGCGGCTCGATCTGCTCGATCCCTCACCGCTCGACGTCGAATTGAGCGATATCGCCCACGGACTTGCACGCGTYGCCCGCTGGAACGGCCAGACGTCGGGTGACCATGCCTTTTCCGTTGCGCAGCACTGCCTTGTCGTCGAATCCATCTTCCGGCATTTCAATGAGGCCACACCCGGCGATTGCCTGATGGCGCTGCTGCATGACGCGCCCGAATATGTGATCGGCGACATGATCTCCCCCTTCAAGGCCGTCGTCGGCGGCGGATACAAGACCGTCGAGAAGCGACTGGAAGCGGCCGTGCATCTGCGTTTCGGCCTGCCGCCGCACCCCTCCCGCGAGCTCAAGGACAAGATCAAGAAGGCCGATACGATCGCCGCCTATTTCGAGGCAACTGTCCTTGCCGGCTTCACGCCTGCGGAGGCGCAAAAATTCTTCGGTCAGCCGCGTGGTATCACCCGGGACATGCTCTCGATCGATCCCGTCCCGGCGCTCGAAGCGCAGCGGCTCTTCTGCGAGCGTTTCGCTGAGATCGAGGCGGAGCGGGGCATCGCGTCGTGACCGTGATCGTGGTTTCCCCACTGGCGCGCATCGCCGAAATGGCCGTGCGGCACAAGGCGCGCGAGATGATCAGCCTGATGGCAAAGGAGCAGGCCTTTCACCGGCCAGGTGTCATCAAGGCCGACCGGCATCTGCTGCTCAACATGAACGATATTGCCTTCAAGGGCACGGGCGATCTGGTGGCGCCCGACGAAAAGCATGTGCGGGCGATCATCGATTTTGCCGCCGGCTGGCAGCAGGAAGCACCGCTGCTCGTCCATTGCTGGATGGGCGTGTCGCGCTCGCCTGCCGCGGCGCTGATAGCGGCTCTCTCGCTCGCGCCCGAGCAGGAGGATATGGCGCTTACCCGGCGGCTGCGAACCGCCTCGCCCTATGCGACGCCGAATGCCCGGATCGTCGAAATCGGCGATGCGCTGCTTGACCGGCGCGGCCGGCTCGTCGATGCCGTGAGAGCCATCGGCCGCGGTGCAGACGCCGACGGCAACGCGCCCTTCGTGCTGACCGTCAGGGGCGATTCAAACGGTTGACGCTCCTCACCCCTGCTCCATCTAGCCCCCGACGAGGCATTCGAGGAGTACGTGATGGAACAGCAGGCCACCGACCTTATCATTGCAACCCGCTCAGCGCTCGATCAGGCGAGCGCGCTTGCCGTACAATATTCCTTTTCCATCCTCGGGGCGATCATCCTGCTCATCGTTGGCTGGGTGACGGCGAGCCTCATCAGCCGCTGGGCCTATGAGGGCATCTCGCGCGTACGCGGCATCGACGAGACGCTCGCCCGTTTCTTCACCAATGTGGTGCGCTATGCGCTGCTGGTGCTGGTCTTCGTCACCGTTCTCGGGCAGTTCGGCGTGCAGACGGCATCGATTATCGCCACACTCGGCGCCGCCGGCCTTGCCGTCGGTCTGGCGCTGCAGGGCACGTTGCAGAATATCGCTGCCGGCATCATGCTGCTCGTGCTGCGCCCGTTCCGCGTCGGGGAATATATTGAGACGAGCAGCGTCTCGGGAACGGTTCTTGAGATCGGCCTGTTTGCCACCGAGCTTAGAACCGAAGACGGTCTCTACCGGTTGGCACCCAATTCAACGCTCTGGAACACGCCGATCACCAATTACAGCCGCCAGCCGACGCGGCAGAACGAAGTGAAGATCAACATTACGCATCAGAACGATCTCGATCTCGCCATGGAGACGCTGATGAAGCTAGCAACCGCCGACAAGCGCGTACTCAAGACGCCGGCGCCGAGTGTCTTCATTGATAGTCTCAGCGACAGTGCGGTCAGCGTGACGTTGCGCTACTGGGCATCGACCGGCGACTGGTGGAGCCTCAGTCGCGACATGATCAAGCGCGTCAAGCTTGCCTTTGACAAAAGGGGCGAGGTTGGCGACGCTCCGGCGGAGGTTTCGAACGCTCCCGTTCCCGAACCGGCACGCGAGGAAGCGCAGGTCAGGGTTTCGGCCCGCAAGAGGACGCCGAAGACGTCCGCGCAAACGCAGCCATAACCTATTTGATCACGCCGCAGGCGATCCTGTCGCCGGCGCCGCCCGAAGGCTGGGTTCGATAATCATCGGAATCGGCATGCACCATCAGCGCGCGGCCACGCACACCATCCTCCTTGCCGTCGAGCGAGATCATGGTGTCGAAGACCTGTGCGCGCAGGATGCCGTCCTGACCGACATATTGGTTCGGCATATCGCCGGCATGCGGTCCCTTGGCGGCCAGGAAACCATGCTCGGCCTTGGTCGGATTGAAATGACCGCCGGCCGATTCGTGATGGGTCGCGGCATCGCAGCGGCCGGTCTCATGAATATGAAAGGCGACCCATTTATTGACGGGCAGGCCGGAGATTTCCGCCTCGATGAAGACACCACCATTGGCCGCAGCGGTGAGTGTGGCGCGGCCGGCCTCCTTGCCGTCAGGGCCGATAAAATTTGCCGTCGCCGTCTGCTTGTCCTGGGCAAAGCCTTGGGACGCCGCCGCAAGCAGCCCGAGGGCAGCGATGGTGCATATGATTTTCATCAGGTTTCCTTCCGTTTCGGGGACTGTGTCCCAACGCCTCACGAGGGAAGGTGTTCCTGCCTGCATAAAAGGCAAGAAAAAGCCGGCCACGAGGCCGGCTCGACTTCTGCAGTCTACGACTAAGGCTCAGGCGGCGATACCGAGATCGAACTCGCCGTAGGTATTGCGATAGATCTGCATCGCCTGGTCATCAGCATCAGGAGCAACCTGCTGCAGCGCATAGGGAACGGCCGTGCCGGTTGCCGAGCCGTTGTCGCTGTATTCCATCATGAGCGCGACGAGGCTGCTCGGATATTTCGGCTGCGTATTATCGCCATCATCATCTTCGAGAAACTCTCTGATGATGCCGGGCTTCTCATCTGCCGCACGTTCCGTGCGGCTCAAGACGCCGTCACCATTGGCATCAAGCCGCGAGAGCGTTGCCAAATATGCATAAGAGATGTCTGGAACTGATGAAATAACAGTCATACAAACCTCCGTTCACCGCTTCTTCCGGTGAGAGTCTGTACGCAATACGCGGGTGGGAAATATCAAGGACTGGATTGTTGACTAAACTGATTTGCGGCTTCGGTCAATAAGCTGTTAACACTCGATTAACCATAGTTGACAAAGTGTAACGACCCATTTCCGCGGCACTTTCCAATTGCCTCAAAAAGCCAGGTTTCCTCGGTATTTCAGTAGTTTGCGAGATACACGCAAATTGCCGGCTAGCTATAATGGCCGGGAGTTGCAACCGATTATTAATCGGCCCGGTAGAAGATGCCGCCTGCGAGTTGCCGGAAATGGCCACCTGCTGCTTACAAAAAATGATTCTTGCATCCATTTTAGAGAGGTCTTTTTCATGCCCGGCTCGATATGGCACCTTTGCCAGTCGAAGACGCCTTCGCCTTTTGCCATGCTTCCATCGCAATCGTCCCGCGAGGGGACTCGTGCGCATGAAAGCTGAGACGCTTTTCTGGCAACAGTGCACGCAGGCCGTCGATGAGGACGGATCGATCGATGCAGAGCATCTGATGGAGCTCGTCATCGCGACCTATCGCAGCCATGAAAGCGAATATGATGAAATCGAGCGCAGCGCCGGGACGCTGCTCATCGAAAACCGCGAACTGCAGAAAACGATCAGTTCCACCACGCAGGCCCTTGCGGAACAGCGCAAGCTCTTCGAAATTGTCCTGAACAACCTGCCGCTCGGCCTCAGCGTGTTCGATGCGGACCAGCGGCTGACCCTTTCCAACCTGCGCTTCCGCCAGCTCTTCGGCTTTAGCGACGGCGATGTCACGCCCGGCACCACGATTGCCGACCTGATGCACAAGACGCGTGGCACCGAGCAGGCCGGTGCCAGGACACGCAGCAGGAAGGAAGGCCAGGGAGCTTCCTCGAAGGCAGGACGCATCCGTCGGCGCGAATGGCTGATGGATGACGGCCGCATCATCCAGAGCGTCGTTACCATCCTTGCCGACGGCAGCAATATCGCCATCCATGCCGACATTACCGAAGACCGCAAGGCCGCCGAGCGCATTACCTATCTCGCCCATCACGATCCGCTGACCGGTCTGCCGAACCGCATTCGCTTCCGCGAGCAGCTCGATGCGGCCCTTGCCGAGCGCAAGGAAGACGAGCAGATCGCGCTCGTGCATCTCAATCTCGACCGGTTCAAGTCGATCAACAATACGATGGGTGTTTCTGCTGGCGACAAGATCCTGCAGCAGGTCGCAGAGCGCATCCGCGCCTCGGCCGGCTCGGAAAACATTCTTGCCCGTCTCGGCTCGGACGAATTCGCGATCCTGCAGACGCACCGCCAGCAGCCGTGGAACATCACAGCACTTGCCGACCAGATCCGCCGTGAGCTCAGCGAACCCTTCTTCCGCAGCGACAAGCAGGTGGAACTCAGTGTTTCCATGGGCATTTCGATTGCCCCTGACGATGCTGTCGAGACCGACAAGCTGCTGCGCAATGCGGCGATGGCACTCTCCCACGCCAAGGCGGACGGGCGCCGGCATGAACGCTTCTTCACCGTCGAGATGGACGAGAAGATGCAGGCCCGTCACGCGCTGGAGGCCGACCTGCGGGCTGCCGTGCACAACGAGGAATTCGAACTTCACTACCAGCCGCTCTACGACCTGACGCAGCATCGCATCTGCGGCTTCGAGGCGCTGATCCGCTGGAATCATCCAGTGCGCGGCCGGGTCTCGCCGATGGATTTCATTCCGCTTGCCGAAGAGGTCGGCCTCGTGGTCGATATCGGCCGCTGGGTTTTACGCCGCGCCTGCAACGATGCAGCGCAATGGCCCGAGGATATCAAGATTGCCGTCAATGTCTCGGCTATCCAGTTCAGCAGCAGCGACCTGCCGAAGGATGTCGGCGAGGCGCTTGCTGCCGCGGAACTTTCTCCTTCGCGTCTCGAACTGGAGATCACCGAAAGCGTGCTGATGGAAAATCGTGATGAGGTAATGCCGATCCTGCATGCGCTCAGGGAACGCGGCATCCGCATCTCCATGGACGATTTCGGGACGGGCTATTCGTCGCTGAGCTACCTCTCGAGCTTCCCGTTCGACAAGATCAAGATCGACAAGTCCTTCGTGAACGACATCGCCGAGAACAGGGAAGCACATGCGATCATGCGTGCGATCATCCTGCTTGGCGATGCGCTTGGCATGCGCGTGACCGTGGAGGGCGTGGAAACCGCAGAGCAGATGGCGCTGCTCGAACGCGAAGCGTGTGACGAGATCCAGGGCTATTATATCAGCGCCCCAAAACCGTTTGGCGATGCGACCCGCATGCTGTCCATGCCGCCAAAGGCGAATGGCATTACGCCGTTCGCCAAATTCCGGCGCTGATCTCGGCACGTTGCGACTCGCCGGCCAAGCCGTTATCGACGGTATACGAACCCTTTGAAAACCGGTGACGACGATGTTCAAGGCCGAAGCCTTCTCTCCCCACGAGTCTCTGGCTGTGGAGCTCATTCCACATGCGACCGAGGGTGACGACGGGTCCCACGACCTCGCCCATATCCTGCGTGTCTTCCGTAATGCCATGCGCCTCCACGCCGCAGAAGGCGGCAAGGGCCACGTGCTGGCCGCTGCCGTTCTGCTGCATGATTGCGTCGCCGTCGAGAAGAATTCGCCGCTGCGCGCCCAGGCATCGGCACTCGCCGCAGAAAAAGCGTCGCGGATATTGAAAGAGCTTGGATGGGGCGATGAGGATATCGCTGATGTCGCCCATGCGGTGACCGCGCACAGCTTCTCGGCGAACGTGCCGCCGGAAACGCTGGAGGCGAAAATCCTGCAGGATGCCGACCGGCTGGATGCCATCGGCATGGTCGGCGCGGCGCGCTGTTTCTATATTGCAGGTCGGCTCGGATCGGGCCTCTACGATCCTTTCGATCCGGCTTCCGAGGACCGGCCGCTCGATGACAAGCGTTATGCGATTGACCATTTCCAGACGAAGCTGTTCAAACTGGCGGATGGTTTCCAGACCCGGACCGGCCGCGAACTGGCCGCAGCCCGCGACAGGAGCCTGCGCGACTTCCTCGCGGCATTTATGGATGAAATCTAGGAGCCTATGATGCGTGTCAGCGATCTCTTCATCTACCCGCTCAAGAGCGCCCGCGGCATCGCCCTGCCCTTTACCGAGATCGATGCCTATGGCCTGCCCGGCGACCGGCGCGCCATGGTGACGGACGCGGACGGACATTTCATTACGCAGCGCGAGCTCCCGACCCTTGCCCGCATCGACGTACGGCCCGAGGCCGGCGCCTTCCGGTTGATGATGCAGGGCGAGCCTGACATCGCCGTACCGCCGCCGCATCCGGACCGGCGGCTCGATGTCACGGTCTGGAAATCGGTCGTCAGCGCTGCCGTTGCCGACGATGACAGCAATGCCAGACTTTCGGAATGGCTCGGCCGCGCGGTGAAACTCGTCTTCTTCGACGGTGCTGCCAAACGAACGGCCAATGCCGAATGGGCAGGCGAAAACACACCGGTCACCTTTACCGACGGCTACCAGATCCTGGTGACGACGACGGGATCGCTGACGGCGCTGAACGCCGATCTCTCGGCCCATGCCGAAGGCGGCATCGGCATGGAGCGCTTCCGGCCGAATATCGTCATAGACACGGACGAGGCCTGGGCCGAGGACCGCTGGGCTGCGATCGAGATCGCGGGCATCCGCTTCGACCTCGTCAAGCCCTGCGCCCGCTGCATCATGACGACACAGGACCAGTTGACGGGTTCACGCGAGGTGGCGAACCCCATGCCCGCCATGGGCCGCATCCGCATGTCGGGAGACCGGCGCGTGCCTGGTCCGCTTTTCGGCTGGAACGTGACCCCGCGCGGTACCGGCAGGGTCGCGATCGGCGACGAGGTGAAGATCATCGATGCGCGGCCGGAAGGCTGGACCTTCAAGGTTCGTGCCCGAGCCTGAACCCGGTCTCAGACACCGGCAAGTGCCGCGTCGATCTCCGCCATCACATCGGCCGGCAATGGACCCTTTTCCAGTGCGCCGGCATTTTCCTCGACCTGGGCCACGGTCCGGAAACCGGGAATGGGCAGGGTGCGCAGCGAGCGCGCCCAGAGCCAGGCGAGCGCGCCCTGCGTCAGCGTGCGTCCCTCAGATGTGAGCAGACTGCGCACGGCGTCGAGCCTTGCGGCGAATTCGGGCGCGATACGCCCATCCTTGAAATAGATCATCCATTCGAGTGCTGCGCCGCGCACGTCCTTGGCGCCCACGGCCTTGTCCGGCGTGAACTTGCCTGTCAGCAGGCCCATGGCCAGCGGACCGCGATTGATGGAGATGAGGCCGTTCTTCTCGACGACATCGATCATCTGGGGCACGGGCTCGAAGACGTTCATCGTATGCTGGATCGAGACGAAGCCGGGGCGGCGGGCATGGCGGGCAGCGCGATCGGGGAAATCCGTGCTCCAGCCGAATGCATCGATCTTGCCCTCCGTCCGCAGGGCCTGCAGCGTATCGAAGACCTCGTCGGACTGATCCAGCGGAAAATCATTGATGTGGAATTGCAGGAGGTCGAGGCGCTCCCGTGTCAGCCGGCGGAGCGACGTCTCGACGGACTGGCGGATGAAGGCCGGATCGGCAAAGGCACCGGTCGCCTGCTTCGTCTCCGGATTGGTGGCAAAGCCGAACTTGGTGGCGATGACGATGTCGGCGCGATTGCCGATCGCCTGTCCCAGAACCTCTTCCGAATGGCCGGCGCCGTAATTCGAGGCCGTATCGAAAAAGCGAATGCCAAGGTCGATCGCGCGGTTGATCGCGGCGATGGATTCATTGTCGTCCACCTCGCCCCAGCCGAGCGGCGTATCGCCCGCGAAGAACGGACCGCCGATCGCCCAGCAGCCCATGCCGAGGCGGGGAACCTCCTGCCCGTTCCAGAGCGTGATGGTGGTCGATGTATCGGGCCTGGTCAGCATGGCTTCCTCCTTGAGCGCTTAGACTTTCCGTTGCCGGAGAGATAGGGATGCGGCGCGTGGGGGTAAACCGCCAAAACTGAAGACCGTTTTGCAGGGATGAAAAGCCGTTCAGGCAGAAAGTTCATCCGGCCGTAGAAGCGTCCGCGCAGCCGGATTCAGCGCTTTGAGTGCCGCTTGAACGAAACCTTCACGCGCTGCCGAAGCCTCCAGACCACGCGGTTCATAGACATGGCGATGCAGAAAGAATCCAGTCAGACGGAATGCTGCCGTGAGGCTTTCGAAATCGGCCGCATGGTTTTCCTGCACACTCAGGAATGCCGGCAAAACCAGCATCTTGTCGGCCCAAGGCTCTCCGGCACCACGGCTCACGGCACGGCCGGATTTCGGCGAGACATAGGCGAGATCGGCGCGGGTCCCTGTCGCCGCACATTCGGTAAGATCGAGCCCGAAGCCGAGGTCGTTCAGCACCGCAAGCTCGAAACGTACGAAAAGCTCACCGGCATCGGTGGGATTGTGGAGATGATCGAGGATGACTTCCAAAGCCTCGAAGAGATGCGGATGCGGATCGCGCTCCGGCAGCAGGCGCAGAAGGGCGCCCATGGCCTGCACGCCGTAAACGGCGGTCGCCGTCTCCATCAGCCGTGCGGCGCGCAGCTTTACCGGTTCGAGGCGGAATTCACCGAGATGTTCATCCAGCCGGGCACGCCAGGTGACTTCCACCTCATTGCCGGGCTGCAGCACCGGCTGCATGGTGCGCGAACGGCCGGAGCGAACGAGACCGAGATGACGGCCGCGCTCACGTGTCATCACCTCGGCGATGACACTCGTCTCGCCGTGGCGCTTGACGCCAAGAATGATCGCCTGGTCCTGCCATTGCATCGGAAAACCGTCCTTCAGCCTGCCGATCCATTTTAAACCACGGCTCGAACTATGTCATTCCGCCGGCGACGGGAAAAGCTTCTGGAGGAAGTCGCGCATCGCATTCTCATCGAAAGGCTTGACGAGAAGGGGCACATCCTGAAGGTCGGTCGGGAAATCCTGCGTATCGGAATAGCCGCTAACGAAGCCGAACGGAATATTGGCCAGCGACAGATCGCGCGCGAAATCGAAGCTCATCGCCTCTCCCAGATTCACGTCGAGAAGCGCGAAATCGTAATCCGCGACCTGGATTGCGTCCCTGGCCTGATCGACGCTATTGGCAATATCGATGGTATCAGCACCAACGAGGCGCAGGATGTCCTCCGCCTCCATCGCGATGATCAGACTGTCTTCCAGGACCAGAACACGGGTTCTTGCGTTCATGATCTCCATGCCCCTCGTGAAGCGCAAACATTGCAGCGCTTCGGCCTTTTTGCAAACATCATTCCGTCGGTACCCCGCCTGGACCGTTGACGGTGGTTGCCCACCATAACTGAATAGCCACATTTTTGTCTCCGGTCGATAAAAACGAAAGTCGGAGGAAAGATGACGTGACTCTAGTTTCCCTGACGCCAATTTGCATTTAAAAAAGACATCAAGGTTGACCAATCCGACCGGGAGAGATTCTAAAGCGTGTCGCGATCTTTCAGATCCGCTCGCAACGCTTTAAGTTATTGTTTGGCGCATGTCGTTGTCGCAAAACCGCTGCACAGTTTTGTGCGACATGCTTTAGATGAAAGGGCGCTTTCCTTCGCGCAGTCCTTCCCAGCCGGCCATCTGCATCAGCCCCTCCCCGTCCAGCACGTCGCAGCCGCGCTCCTGCCAACGGATCAGGTTGCGTCCTGCAAGCTTTTTCAGGGTCTTGTTGGTGTGAACGATCGAAAGACCAAGCGTGTCGGCAATATGCTGCTGCGTGATCGGGATAACATTGCGGCCGTTGAAAAGGTTGAGCTTCCTTGCGCGTTCAAACAGGAAGGCGATGAGATAGGCGGCTCTTTCGAGTGCCGTACGACGGCCGATGCTCAACAGGTGCTCGTCGAGAATGCGCTCCTCCTGCGCCGCGATCCAGGTAATATCGAAGGCAAGCGAAGGGTGCTTGTTATAAAGGGTCATCAGCTTGTCGCGCTCGAAGACGCAGAGCGTCACCGGCGACAGGGCCTCCACCGAATGCTGCATCTCGCCCATGATCGTACCCTGCAAGCCGATCAGGTCGCCCGGCATGATGTAGTTCAGGATCTGCCGGCGGCCATCCTCCAACATCTTGTAGCGGAAGCCCCAGCCTGAGAGCACTGTAAAGAGATGGGCGCTGTGGGCACCTTCGACCAGGATGGTCGCACCGGCATCGACGGCCAGTTCGCCCCTTTTGAATGTCGAAACGAATTCCAGCTCGTCGCGGCTGAACTCCCGGAAATGCGGCAATGGCCGCAACGGACACTGCTCGCAGGGCGTCTTGAAGGAATGGGTGGGTTTTGCCGTCGCCATCTTGTCCCTGCTGTCGCAAAAACCGGCGCTGCAGGGTGCAGCGCCGTTGGCAGATCAATGCGCAGGCAGGCCGATTTGTTCCTTGGAACAGGCAGCGATTTTTATAGAAAAACAAAGGACTGAGTGCCCCTTGTCAGTTTTCTCGTCAAACTAAAGCGCGTCGCGATCTTTCAGATTCGCTTGTCGCGCTCCAGGTTCTTGTTTTCGCATGTTGTTATCGCAAAACCGCTGTACACTTTGCGCGATATGCCTTAGCGCGGAAATTCGAGGCCCATTTCACGGAAGCGCTCGGGATCATCGCCCCAGTTCTCACGCACCTTGACGAACAGGAAGAGATGGACTGGCTGTTCAAGGATTTCCGCCAGCTCGCGGCGCGACGCCGATGAGATCGCCTTGATCGTTTCGCCGCCCTTGCCGAGTGCGATCTTCTTCTGGCTGTCGCGCTCGACATAAATGACCTGTTCGATGCGCACGGAGCCATCCTTGCGCTCTTCCCATTTTTCCGTCTCGACATGCGAGGAATAGGGAAGCTCCTGATGCAGGCGCAGGAAAAGCTTCTCGCGGGTGATTTCGGCGGCGAGCTGGCGCATCGGCAGATCGGAGATCTGGTCTTCCGGATAATACCAGGGGCCTTCCGGCAGGGTCTTTGCCAGATAATCCATCACATCGTCGCAGCCTGAACCGTTCTCTGCCGAGATCATGAAGGTCTGCTCGAACTCAACCTTCTGGTTTGCAGTTGCGGCAATCGCCAGAAGCAGCTCGCGATTGACGCGGTCGATCTTGTTGAGAACGAGGATCTTCCTCTGGGGAACATCCTTCAGGCCTTCGAGAATCGCTTCGGCATCACCACGCAGACCGCGTTCGCTGTCGATCAGCAGCATGATGAGATCGGCATCCTTGGCACCACCCCAAGCGGATGTGACCATGGCGCGATCGAGGCGGCGGCGCGGCTTGAAGATGCCGGGCGTGTCCATAAAGACGATCTGCGCGTTGTTGTGGATGGCAATGCCACGCACGATGGCGCGCGTCGTCTGCACCTTGTGGCTGACGATCGACACCTTGGCGCCGACGAGGCGGTTGACCAGCGTCGACTTGCCGGCGTTGGTCGGGCCGATCAGGGCGACGAAGCCGGAATGCGTCGGATTGCTTTCAGCGGAGCTTTCGGCCGCCATTTCGTTTTCTTCTGTCATTGATCCCGTCAATTTCCGGCAGATGTCGACTGCCAAATGCCTTCGCGCTCGAGCATTCTCGTCGCGGCGACCTGTTCTGCGGCGCGCTTAGAGCGCTCTATGCCTGTTTCCGGTGCAACGCCAGCGACTTCTACAGTCACCTTGAAGCGCGGATCATGATCCGGTCCGCTGCGTTCTTCAACCCGGTAGACGGGCGTGACGCCATATTTGGCGTGCGACCATTCCTGCAACTCGGTCTTCGCATCACGGCGGGCGCCATCGGCACGCACCGCCCTGCCCTCCCAATAGCGCAGAATGAAGCGGCGGGCGACCTCCAGGCCGCCATCAAGATAGAGCGCGGCGATCAGGCTTTCGACGACATCGGCGCGCACGTTCATCATGCGCTTGCCGGTCAGTTTCTTTACGTCGGCACCGGTGCGGATATAGAGGTGGAGATTGAGTTCGTCGGCAACTGCCGCGCAGGTTTCGGCGCTGACGAGCTGGTTCAGGCGCACCGAAAGCTCGCCTTCGGTCGCGGCACCGAAGGTGCGAAACAACAACTCGGCGATACAGAGCCCGAGAACCCTGTCGCCGAGAAATTCAAGCCGCTCGTAATTGCCCTTGTCGGTGCGCGCGCTGGCGTGGGTCAGCGCGCGGTCAAGACGTTCCTTCTCGGCAAATTCATGCCCGATCAGGGTTTCAAGCTTTGCGCGGTCCGCCGCTGAGAGCGCCTGCGCCTTGCTCATTCAACAACCTTGAAGAGACGGTCCCAGCGCATGTTGGTCGGCCATTTCCAGATTTCGCGGAAGGACGTATCGTTGCCCAGCGAGAAGAAGATGACGCTGGCGCGGCCGACAAGGTTTTCCGCCGGGACAAAGCCGACGTCGAAGCGGCTGTCGAGCGAGTTGTCGCGATTATCGCCCATCATGAAGTAATGGCCTTCCGGAACGATGAACTCGCGGGTGTTGTCGCCGCGAGAAACCGGCGACTGGTCGAGCGTATCATAGGTCTTGCCATCATCCAGCGTCTCGCGGAACACCGGCACGTCCTGGCCCGGATCGAGCTTGTAGTCGGAGTTGAAAGTGCCATCGGGCACCTTCGGAACCGGCTTGCCGTTGATGTAGAGAATACCCTCGGTGACCTGGATATGATCGCCCGGAAGGCCGACGACGCGCTTGATGTAATCGACCTCAGGATTCGGCGGGAAACGGAAAACGACGATATCGCCGCGCTTCGGATCGGAACCAAAAATGCGGCCGCTGAAAATGTCAGGCGAGAAAGGCAGCGAATATTTCGAATAGCCGTAAGCAAATTTGTTGACGAAGATATAGTCACCGACCAGCAAGGTCGGCATCATCGAGCCTGAGGGAATGGTAAAGGGCTGGAACAGGACAGTTCTGATAATCATTGCCAGGACGAGAGCCTGGATGATGACCTTGATATTTTCCCAGAGGGCATTCGGCTTGGCTTCGACTTTTTCGGACACGCAGTCTTATTCCTTCAAGACGCCATGAAGGCGCATTTCTTTCTGATGTTCTCTCTAGCGGCTTCGGCCGGTGGCGGCAATAACGACAGCATTAAAAGCGACGAGACGTCGCTATCATACGGCATTCGGCAGCGCTTCGATGATCACAAAAGCCTGAGCCAAGGGATAATCATCCGTTATTGTCAAATGAATGGCGGCCTTATGGCCGGCCGGCAGCATGGCCTCAAGGACGGTGGCGGCACCGCCCGTCAACTGCATCGTTGGCTTACCGCTCGGCAGGTTGACGACGCCCATATCCTTCCAGAAAACGCCCTGCGAAAGCCCGGTGCCGAGTGCCTTGGAGCAGGCCTCCTTGGCGGCGAAGCGCTTGGCATAGGATTCGGCGCGGTTGGCGCGGCGATCCGAGCGCGCACGCTCGATCTCGGTGAAACAGCGATGCGTGAAGCGCTCACCAAAGCGCTCGATGGATTTCTCCACGCGCCTGATGTCGATGAGGTCGCTGCCAATGCCGATGATCATGCGAGAGGCCTTTCGGGATAGAACTGCTTCGGGCTCAGACGGTCGGCATCTCGGTGGCGGGATCGCCGAGCCTGAGACGCGCACGTTCCATCAGCCGGGCGCGGCGACGCGCCTGAAAGCCCCTCACGGTGTAGAATGTCAGTACATAAAGCGCAACCGAGGTGATAGCCGCCGGCGGGATGGCGCCGATCAGCATCGGCTCCAGCACCGGTTTCCAGAGTTCCGTGAATTGCAGCTTGTGGAAGAGCTCAGCAAGATCGATCGTCTGTCCGGCCATCTGGTCCTGCCGGCTGAGCAGCAGGTGGCCGACTTCCCAGGTAATGCCCCAGATGAAGGGATAGGTCAGCGGATTACCGAAGGCCGCGCAGCCAAGTGCCGCCGCCACCATATTGCCCGACAGGAAATAGGTGATCACGAAGGCCATGACGAAATGCACGCCGATAAAGGGTGTCCACGAAACGAAGACACCCGCAGCGACGCCCACCGCAACGGCATGCGGCGAGGCAGTCAGGCGCAGGACGCGCATCATGAGATATTTTGGCGGGCGCAGAAAACCCTTGCGAGGCCATACGAGCTCTCGCAGCTTTTCCTTAAATCCCGCAGGCTTGCGACGGCGAAACAACATGGCGCGTATTTAGTGCAGTGCACACCGCCATGACAAGAGCGGCAAATGGAACCGCTTCACAAACAGGCCGTCTATTCTTCTTTTCTTCCAAGGGGCGTGGACCATGCATAACGCCCCCTTCCTTACGTCAAGTATATCTCAGTGATTAGCGATTACGGAAGATGCCGCGATCGACCTGACGCTGACGATATTCAAGATCAATACGGTCATGCGAGCCATTGAGATATGCCATTTCACGTTCCTGAGCGGTCGGAGCGCGAAGGGCGCGGGCGAATTTCCTGATCGGTTCAAACATTGCTTTGCCTCATCTTCGTTTCATTTCTTGATGACCAGAAGATAGTCGCGGCAACGGTTAATTACTACCGCTGTAACCGGAGCACAGCCATGCAGAGGGCGCATGGCTTGCCTTTTCAATATGCCGATTCGGCCATTAAATGATCACAAAATATGCAAAGCGCAATTTTGCGATCGGCAAAACTTTAATAAATTCCTACTCGTAGAGGCGCCGGACCGTCGCGATGCAGTCCAGGTCCTTGAGCTGAGAGAGAAGCTGGTTCAGCTGACGCAGGTCCCAGACTTCCACTTCCAGCACCATTTCGGTGAAGTCGGCGGCCACACGTACCGTGTTCAGCATGCGGATATTGACGTCGAGGCTTGCGACCGTCTGCGCCACCTTAGCCAGCGTGCCGGGCTCGTTCAGCGCGTTGACCATGATGCGAGCCATGAACCGGGATTTGTTGGCCTCATCGAGATCCCAGCGTACGTCGATCCAGCGATCCGGCTGATCATCGAAGCGCTGCAGCGATGGCGACTGGATGGGATAGATGGTGATGCCCTTGCCCTTTTCCATGATGCCGACGATGCGATCGCCGGGCACGGCGCCGGTCGGCGAGAACTTGACGTCGACATTGCCGGAGAGGCCGCGGATCGGCACGATATCGGGATCGCTCTCGGTGGAGGCGCGCTCGCCATCGAGATCGGCCTTGGTCTTGCCGGGGATCTTGAAGATCATGCCCGCGGCGCTGCGGACATTGAACCAGCCCTCGTCGCCGGCCGGCTTGACGGTGACGCGCTCGTCCTGATGATCGGGATAGACGGCGCGCAGCACGTCGAGCGAAGACATTTCGCCGCGGCCGACGGCAGCGATCGCATCTTCCACATCCTTCTGCCCCAGCCGGTGGAGGGCCGGCTTCATGGCGTCACGCGAGAAGATCTTGCCGGCGCGCTCGAAGGTGCGCTCCAGGATGCGGTGGCCGAGACCGGCATATTGTTTGCGGATCGCCATGCGCGTCGCGCGGCGGATGGCTGCGCGCGCCTTGCCTGTCACGACGATCTCTTCCCAGGCGGCCGGCGGCACCTGCACGCCGGAGCGGATGATCTCCACTTCGTCGCCATTGTTGAGGCGGGTCACCAGCGGCATGATGCGGCCATTGATCTTGGCGCCGACGGTCGTGTCGCCGATGTTGGTATGAACGGCATAGGCAAAGTCGATCGGTGTCGCACCGCGCGGCAGGGCAATCAGCTTGCCCTTCGGCGTGAAACAGAAGACCTGATCCTGAAACAGCTCGAGCTTGGTGTGCTCGAGGAACTCTTCGGGGCTGTCACCTTCGGCGAGCGCCTCGATCGTGTGCCGGAGCCAGGAATAGGCATTGCTTTCGCGCGAGAGGATATCGCCATCGGCATTGGTGGCGCCGTCCTTATAGAGCGTATGAGCGGCAATACCGAACTCGGCGATCTCATGCATGCGCTTGGTGCGGATCTGCAGTTCGATGCGCTGCATCGACGGGCCGACGATGGTGGTGTGCAGCGACCGGTAGTCGTTCTGCTTCGGGGTCGAGATATAATCCTTGAAGCGGCCGGGCACGACGCGCCAGCGCGTATGCACGATGCCGAGCGCACGGTAGCAGGAGGGAATATCCTCGACGATGAGGCGGAAACCGTAGACATCGGAAAGCTGCTCGAAGGAGAGCGACTTCGACTGCATCTTGCGGAACACCGAATAGGGCTTCTTCTGCCGACCCTTGACATAGGCAGTCGCCAATCCATTGGCGATCAGCAGGTCGCGCAGTTCGGCCTCGATCTTCTTGACCAGACCTTCATTGCGCTTCGACAGTTCCTCGAGGCGCTTGGTGACAGTCTCGTAGGCTTCCGGGTTCATGTGCCGGAAGGAGAGCTCCTCCAGCTCCTCGCGCATGTCCTGCATACCCATGCGGCCGGCGAGCGGCGCATAGATTTCCATCGTCTCTTCAGAAATGCGCGCGCGCTTTTCCTGGGACATATGGTCGAGAGTGCGCATGTTGTGGAGACGATCGGCAAGCTTGACCAGCAGGACGCGTACATCATCGGAAATGGCAAGCAGCAGCTTACGCAGATTTTCCGCCTGCTTGGCCTTCTTGGTGACGAGATCGAGCTTCTTGATCTTCGTCAGGCCCTCGACCAAGCGGCCGATATCCTCGCCGAAGAGTTCGTCGATCTCGGCGCGGGTCGCCGTCGTATCCTCGATCGTGTCATGCAGAAGGGCGACTGCAATCGTCGATTCATCGAGATGCATGTCGGTCAGGATGGCGGCCACTTCGAGCGGATGCGAGATGTAAGGGTCGCCGCTCGCTCGCTTCTGCTGCCCATGCTTCTGCATGGCGTAGACATAGGCTTTGTTCAGCAGAGCTTCGTTGGCATCGGGCTTGTATTTCTGAACCCGCTCCACGAGCTCGTACTGCCGCATCATTCCAAAGCCACTCCAATAAAATAAAAGCGCGCCAATCGCAGATTGGCGCACACATGGGCAATATTATGCCTAAGCTTTACAGGCGCAAGATTGATGATTGGTAATCGTCGATCTTTTGCCGCGCAGGAAGCCCCGGCCGTTCARGGGCCAGGGAYGCGCTTAGTAATCGTCGCTCTTTTCCGGCGGGACGAGACCTTCGATACCGGCCAGAAGCTCCTCTTCCGACATCTGGTCGAAGGTGATCGTTTCCGGCAGGTCGTCCTGCTCTTCGCTGTCGGCATTAGCCGTTGCACCGGCGGCGATCAGGCTTGCCGGATCGGGCTCGGGCTCGTCCACTTCCACATGCTTCTGCAGCGAATGGATCAGGTCTTCCTTCAGATCGTCAGGAGACAGGGTCTCATCAGCGATTTCTCGCAGAGCCACAACCGGATTCTTGTCGTTGTCGCGGTCGATGGTAATCGACGCACCCTGGGAAATCAGCCGGGCGCGATGGCTGGCGAGCAGAACCAGCTCGAAGCGGTTCTCTACCTTGTCAATGCAATCTTCTACTGTGACACGGGCCATTGCCTGTCCTTTGCGGTCGTCTTTTCGGGATTAACACGCCCGATACAATTAAAACCGGGCAAATTCAAGTTTTTCGTTAGGGTCCCCTCGCCTTTATCCGCAGCCGGTCTAAATTTCCATGCACAATATGACATTTCCACCGGGGGTTGCTTGGAATATCCCGAATCGTGCCCTAAATCTTTCATATATGAATAATTCATAAAGTACGGAACAGCTCGACGCCACATCCGCAAGCCGCTGTTTTTATTAGGCTTAGTGGCTTATGGATTTCGATTACTCTCTTTGGATTGGTAAGCGATGTTTGACCCACGCGAAAAAATTGCACTATTCATAGACGGCGCCAACCTTTACGCTGCATCCAAGAGTCTGGGCTTTGATATCGATTACCGCAAGCTATTGAAAGCATTTCAGAAACGTGGATATCTGCTGCGCGCATACTACTATACCGCGCTTATCGAAGACCAGGAATATTCCTCGATCCGTCCTCTCATCGACTGGCTTGATTATAACGGCTACAAGGTCGTGACGAAGCCCGCCAAGGAGTTTACCGACTCCATGGGACGGCGCAAGATCAAGGGCAATATGGATATCGAGCTCGCAATCGATGCCATGGAACAGTCCGAAACGGTCGACCATCTCGTCATCTTCTCCGGCGACGGCGATTTCACCAATCTGGTCGAAGCGCTGCAACGCAAGGGACGCAAGGTTTCGGTCATTTCGACCATGTCGACCCAGCCGCCGATGATCGCCGACGATCTGCGCCGCCAGGCCGATCACTTCATCGATCTTCTGTCGCTGAAAGCCGAGATCGGCCGAGATCCTTCCGAACGCCCGCCGCGTCCTGCCGAAGTAGCACCGGCCAGCGATTTCGAAGACTGAATCTTCATTCACGAATAGCATGATGCTGCAGGCAAAGAGTCAGCCGTTGTCTTTCAACAGACGACTCTTCTGCCTGTTCCAATCGCGCTCCTTCTCGGATTCGCGCTTGTCGTGAAGCTTCTTGCCCTTCGCGAGCGCCAGCTCGATCTTGGCGCGGCCCTGATCGTTGAAGTAGATCTTCATCGGGATCAGTGTCATGCCTTCGCGATTGATGCCCGCGCGCAAACGGTTAATCTCACGCCCGGACAAAAGCAGCTTGCGGCGGCGACGCGGCTCATGGTTGAAGCGGTTCGCCTGCAGATATTCCGGCAGATAGGAATTGATCAGCCAGATCTCACCATCCTCATCGGAAGCGTAGGATTCGGCGATATTGGCCTTGCCTTCGCGCAATGACTTGACCTCGGTGCCCATCAGCACCAAGCCCGCCTCATAGGTATCGATGATCTCGTAGTTGAAGCGGGCCTTGCGGTTTTCCGCAACGACCTTCTTCACGATACGCTGGCTGCCTTTGGGGGCCATGACGATAATTCCATTAGAGGGGCGCGAATGCCGCGCCCTCATTTCCTGTTATCTATGTAGGAGAACGGCCCGGTCTTGTGAAGACGGGCCGGGTTTACGCTTAAGGCATGTCGTTATCGCAAAACCGCTGCACAGTTTTGCGCGACATGCTTTAGTTCAGCAGGCCGGCGTGACGCATAGCGGCGTCGATCGCCGCTTCCGTCGAGGGCTCGAGCGATGACATCAGCGGCGAGCGCACGCTGCGGCTCATGCGGCCGAGCTTTGCGAGGCCGTATTTCGCGCCACAGACGCCGGGTTCCATGAAGACTGCCTTATGCAGCGGCATCAGCCGGTCCTGCAGCTCCAGCGCCTTGGTGTAATTTCCTGCGGTCGTCGCTGCCTGGAACTCGGCACAAAGGCGCGGCGCGATGTTGGCCGTCACCGAGATGCAGCCAACGCCGCCATGGGCGTTGAAGCCGAGAGCCGTCGCGTCCTCGCCGGAAAGCTGCTGGAACTCCTTGCCGCAGGTGATGCGCTGCTCGGAGACACGCTCGATCTTGCCGGTCGCATCCTTGACGCCGACGATATTCTTGTGCGCCTTGGCAAGCGCACCCATCGTCTCCGGCGTCATGTCGACGACCGAACGGCCGGGGATGTTGTAGATATAGATCGGCAGCTTCACGGCCTCGGCGATCGCCGAATAGTGAGCGATCAGCCCCTTTTGCGTCGGCTTGTTGTAATAGGGCGTGACGACCAGAACGGCGTCCGCCCCGACCTTCTCGGCATGCTGGGCAAGTTCGATCGCTTCACGCGTATTGTTCGAGCCGGCGCCGGCCATGACGGGCACGCGTTTGCCGGCAACTTCGATGCAGAGCTCCACCACACGTTTGTGCTCGGCATGCGACAGCGTCGGCGACTCACCAGTCGTGCCGACCGGAACGAGGCCGCTGCTGCCCTCCCCGATCTGCCAGGCGACATGGGCGGCGAAGCTGTCTTCGTCGATCAGGCCGGCATCGGTGAAGGGGGTTACGAGCGCGGGGATGGACCCATTGAACATGCAAAGCTCCTCACGGCCGATATCCTTGCTTCAGCCGCATTCCATGAATAAGAGTTGCGCACCATAGAGCGGCGAAAAGGCTGCGACAAGCGCGCATAGGTCGGTTAGGGCAAATTCCGATAGCAAATGTGAATGAATTTTACCCGAGACGGTAAGGTTTCATTAAGATGCCTCCAGCCAAATGGAGGGGCATGGTTTCGTTGCGAGTAATCCGGATGAAGAGAGCCGTTCTGATCCTGTCCGTCTTCGGCCTGGTGGCCGCGGCATGGGGCAGCGTTGCATCGCCGCTCCCCGGCGAGGGCGCCCCTGCGCCGGCCGTCAAGCCGCTGGGTTTCGTGCCGGAAACCGCGTCTTTCCCCGAAGCGATCACGACCGGGTCCATTCCGCGCAATGCGGCGATCGCCCCCGTCAACAGCGATCTGAAGGCTGGCCTCGATGCGCTCTCCAACAAGGATCCGCAACAGGCGCTTGCCATCCGCAATACGATGGCGGCAGGTACACTCGACCGCCATATCCTGACCTGGGCAATCGCCACTTCCGGCCTGAAAGGCGTTCCCTCCTATGAGATCGCCAGTGCTTCGGACGAGCTGAATGGCTGGCCAGGTCTGGAACGTCTACGCGGCAATTCCGAGCGTGCGCTTTATGACGAGAACCCAGCCCCAGCCGCCGTGCTGAACGCCTTCGGCGATACGGCGCCCGAGACGTGGCAGGGCGCGATCATTATGTCGCGCGCGCTCGTAGCAACCGGCAAGTCTGCGCAGGCGGCAAAATATATCGGCAAGATCTGGCACGGACAGGCGCTCGACAAAGCAACCGAAGACAAGATCCTGGCCGAATTTGCCGGCCTGCTGACCGCCGCCGACCACAAGACGCGGATGGACTACCTGATGTATCGCGGCCGCGTGGCACAGGCCAAGCGCTTCGGCGACATGGGCCAGGCGCAATCGCTCTACAAGGCCTGGGCTGCCGTCGACAACAATGCTGGCAATGCCGGCGCATTGCTGAATGGGATCGATGCGAAATGGCGCAGCGATCCGGGCTTTCTCTTCGCGCGCATCGAATATCTGCGCAAGCAGGACAAGTATCTCGACGCCGCCAAGCTCTTGCAGCAGATACCGCGCGACCGAAGCGAGCTGATGAACTCGGGCGAGTGGTGGAACGAGCAGCGGATCATCAGCCGCGGCCTCGTGGACCAGGGACAGTTCAAGGCGGCTTATCAGATCGTCGCCGCCTCCGTCGCGACGGTGCCGACGGATATCGTCGAAGCGCAGTTCCATGCCGGCTGGTATGCGCTGCGCGGACTGCAGGACCCGACGACGGCCGAGACGCATTTCCACAAGATCCTGCAGGTTTCGAACGGCCCGCTTTCCGTTTCCCGTGCCTGGTACTGGCTCGGGCGATCGGCGGAAGCCGGCGGGCCGGGCAAGGCCAGCGAATTTTTCACCAAGGCTGCGAATTTTCCGGGCACCTTCTACGGCCAGCTTGCGGCCGAGCGGCTTGGACGGAAGACACTGAATGTCACCTATCCGTCGCCGACGGCGGCCGACCGACAGAGCCTGCAGCAGCGCGAGGCCGTGCAGGCGATCGGGCGGCTCGAATCGGCCGGTCATGGCTGGCGTGCGGCAGCCATTTACCTGGCACTGGCCGAGCAGCTTCAAAGCCCTGGCGAGCTCGCAATCCTGACGGCCAAAGCCGAGCAGGCGGGCGACCATCATCTTTCACTGCAGATCGGCAAGATCGCCTATGGGCGCGGTATCGATGTCGCGGCGCTGGCCTTTCCGGTTGGCGTCATTCCCGCCAACGCCAATATATCCGGCTCCGGCAAGGCGCTCGCCTATGCGATCGCTCGACAGGAAAGCGCCTTCAATCCGGCCGCCGTTTCGGCCGCCAATGCCCGTGGCCTGCTGCAGCTCCTGCCGGGCACGGCCCAGGCCGTCGCCAAGCGGAACAACATCACCTATTCCAAGGACAAGCTGACAGCCGATGCCGGCTACAACGCAACGCTCGGCGCGCATTATCTCGGCGAGCAGATCGACGCCTTCGGCGGCTCCTATATCCTGACTTTCATCGCCTATAATGCGGGACCGAAGCGCGTGCCAGAATGGATCGGCCGCTATGGTGACCCTCGCGGCAAGCCTATCGACGAAATCGTCGACTGGATCGAGCGCATCCCCTTCCCCGAGACGCGCAACTATGTGCAGCGGGTGATGGAGAATTACGAGGTCTACAAGGCCCGCCTGGGTCAGACACCGGACATCGAGCGCGACCTCATCGGTGGCCGCGGCGCGACCTGAGGCCGATTGGCAGACTTGCCGAAAGCACGCTACATCTCGTTCTGGCGGACGGGATGGAGATGTCATGGCTGACGCAGTCACGAACGGGTTTACCGAAAAATTCTATGGATCAACCGATGGGCTGAGGCTTTACGCCCGTAACTACCAGCCGACCGGCGGAGATACCGACCGGTTGCCGGTCGTCTGCCTGCCGGGCCTTACGCGCAATGTCCGCGATTTCCACGAACTTGCATTGATTCTGTCGCGCGACGCAGCTTTCCCACGGCGTGTCATGGCATTGGACTATCGCGGACGTGGCCTGTCTGATCGGGATGATAACAAGGCGAATTACAATCTCGCTGTCGAATGCGGCGATGTGATTGCCGCCTGCGCTGCGTTCGGCATCGACCGCGCCATCTTCATTGGGACCTCGCGCGGCGGGCTAATCCTGCATCTGGTGGCGGCAATAAAGCCGGAACTGCTCGCAGGCGTCATCTTGAACGATATCGGCCCAGTCATCGAGCCCGCCGGGCTGATGGCGATCAGGGACTATCTCAACCGTCCTCGCAAACCTCAAAGCTGGAGTGAGGCGGTCGATATCCTCAAGGAGAATCACGGTGCTGCCTTTCCCGCACTTGGTCTCACCGACTGGGAGGGCATGGCGCACGCCATCTATCGGGAACAGAATGGCGTACCTGTCGCCGACTATGATCCGGCCATTGCCGAGCAGTTGAAAACAGTCGATTTCAGCAATCCCCTGCCCGACCTCTGGCAGCAATTCGAGGGGCTGCGATCTATACCGCTGCTGGTGATTAAAGGAGAGACCTCCAATCTGCTATCGCGGGAGACGATGGATGAAATGGCGAAGCGGCATCCGGGAATGGTGCAGACCTTGGCACAAGGCCAAGGCCACGCACCGCTTCTGCATCTCGGGGACATTCCGACGGTGATCCGAACGTTTATCAGTGAACTCGGCTAATTCCGCTCCAGCTCCCCACCTAAGTTTTCACCGACTTCCAGATCGCCCATATGCGTCGGCCTTCCGGCAGAAACGAAAAAGCCCGGCTCGAAAGCCGGGCTTCTCTGAATGACCGAAGTCAGATCAGATTAGAAAGCGCGCTGCAGGCGGAAGTAGCCCGAGGTAACGTCGTCAGCATGTTYCGGATCGAGGTACTGAACCGAAACCTTGGCAGAGAGGTTGTCGACGATCTGGTAATCGATCGTTACGCCAGCCTTCCAGGCATTGTTGTCCGAGAAATCAGCATCGGTCGCGGCGTTAACTACGCCGTAGTTGCCGTAGTACTGGACGCCCGGGGTGATCTTCAGCTTGTCGGTCGCCTTGATAGCGTACTCGGCAGCAACAGCCCATTCAGACTTGTTGTAGTAGGCGTTCGGGCCGCTGGAGTAGACAGCTGCGAGGCCGAGCGTGCCCGGGCCGATAGCAACGGTACCCATAGCGCGAACAGCGCCTTCTTCGTTGTCGGTGTCGTAACCAGCGGTGATCTGGTAGGTGAAGGCGCCAGCCTTGCCACCGAGGCCGATTGCTACGCCGAAGTTGTTCGGCTGTTCGCCGTTGTAGAACGGGCCGTCTTCCAGTTCGTCAACGCTGATGCCAGCGTAGAAGTCGCCGGTTTCGTACTGATAACGGATGGAGTTATGCAGCGTGACCGGGGAGCCGATGTCGTCCGTTTCGCCGGAGAGACCATCGTCCCACCAAGAGTAGAAGAGACCAGCGCGGAAGCCAGCGATGTCGAGGTAAGCAGAGTCAAGCTGCGTCTTCTGAGCCGAAGCGTTGTCAGCATTGGCCTGGATAACGATCACGCCGGTGAGCGGGCCGTATTCGGTGTCGCTCTTAGCCGTGAACTGAACCTGACCACGCGTACGAGCGTCCCAGTCCGAGTCGTTCGGAACAGAACCGCCGCCGCTGGCGCCGATCGAGCTTGCGTTCGGAGCAACGTCAACCTGGAAACGGATGTAACCGTTGATCTTCAGGCAGGTTTCCGTGCCCGGGATGTAGAAGTAGCCGGTGCCGTAAGCGTCGCAGACGCGAACGTATTCAACCGGTTCCGGCTCGGCAGCAACGATTGCGTCAGCTGCCTGAGCGCCGGATACTACTGCCATAGCAGCAGCGGAGCCGAGAAGAAGGCTCTTGATGTTCATAATGACCTCCAATTCAAGTTTCGATCGGAGATAGGATCACGCCTGGACAGCGTTTCCCTGCCCCATCTCCGGTGTTTGAAGAAGTCGGGCGGTCAAGCCCTTGCTTCCGAGAGTGAAAATACAAGACGAAAGCTGTCACGCAATCACCAACTTGTGTTCGGAAGGGGTTTACGAAAGCCTTACCGAAACCCTGTTGCTGAAAGGCCACAAGTTGGGCAACGGGGCCGCCGCTTGTTTAGGCTTTATTAAGAAAGTGCTTATTTTCCCGGTATTTATTGGGCTTTGTAAGAGGGCAGCGCGTCCCGCTGTGCCAAATCGGCACCATTTTTCTGCCAGATTCGGCCTTTTTGCGATAACCGGCTAGCGACTGGCGAAACTCGCCAATGCGAAAATCGAAACCGATTTCAGCTTTGGCCGACGAGAGACGATTGATTTCCGTATGCGATTCGCCCGGCGACCATCGCGATTCGGGAACGAGGCATGCGACAGGGAGAATTTCGAGCGGAGAAAATAGGCGGCGGAAACGAGAAGCCGCGCGCAAAGACCATAACACTATCAATGACGGAAAATGGCCCTCCAACACTGTGGCCGGCTGGCCGGCGATTCCAGGCCGCTCGATCGCTGAAGCCGTTCATCGGAGGTTCACGCCTGGGGGCTCAAGCTGAAAACCTGAGAGGATACGTCGATGAGAAAGCTATTATCAGCACTCGCAGCCGTGGTCCTGGCTGCATCTTTCGCCCCACCGCTAAACGCGGCTCCGATCTTCGTGCCGAGAGCAGAGCAAGTGCAGATCGGCAATGTCGAGCAGGTCAGACATCGGAGCTATCGGCATTGGCGTGCGGATCGCTACCGGAACCACCGGTACGCCTACCGTTCCTGCGGATATTATGGCAGATGCTACGGATATCCGCGCTACGGTTATAGATACCCGCGGTATTACGATCGCGATTATTACGGCTACCGCGATTATTACGGCTACCGTCCGCGGTCAGGAGTGACTTTGTATTTTCGTTTCTAGCCGGCGACACTTGTCCGCCATATCGCAGGGCGCGGCATTCAACGGCCGTCGCCCAGCCCGATTAAGGCAAGCGAAAATCGCGTTGCGGGTGGATTGCCACCGCTGCCATCTATCTGATTTCATTTAACAGAAAATAGATGGCGGAGAAGATGGGATTCGAACCCACGATACCCTCTCGGGTATACTCCCTTAGCAGGGGAGCGCCTTCGACCACTCGGCCACCTCTCCGGTGGGAGCCCTGATATGGGTATTCACCGGTGCGATCAAGCTTTTTTTGAAGTTTTCACACCTCCTTTATTTAGGCGGCAAGCGCGGTGGCGACAGTTCAAAACTGAAACTGCCTGCAGAGCCGGGCGAGCCGGCTCCACTTCAGCCCAGCAACTGCTTCAGGTCGGCCGCAGGATCGGCCAGAACTGCCCGGTCGGGGTTGATACCTGATTCCAGCATTTTCTTGCCCGTCACATAGGCTTTTGCATCGTTGATGGCGTCGACGGCGATCAGCCTGCCCTCGCGGAAATACCAGACGGAGCTCGCTCCTTCGCGGGTGCCGGGGCGCAGCAGCGTGTCGTCATAGCCCATATTGAAGCCGGCAATCTGCAGCTTCACATCATACTGATCCGACCAGAACCAGGGCTTCGGATCATAGGGTTCGTTGCCGCCGGCGATGACGGCGGCGGCGGCGTCCGCCTGATCGACGGCGTTCTGAACCGATTCGAGCCGGATGCGGCCGCCCTGCCAAGGCAGGCTCGCGCAATCGCCGGCCGCAAAGATCGACGGGTCGGATGTGCGGGCGAATTCGTCGACGATGATTCCATTGCCGACTTCAAGCTCTGCCTCTTTCGCCAGAAGGTCGTTCGGCACGACGCCGATGCCGACAATGACGAAATCCACGTCGATGGTGCTGCCATCAGAGAGTTCGGCGCCGGTCACGCGACCATCCTTGCCGATCAGATGCTTCAGGCCGGTCTTTTCACGAATCGACACATCATGGCTCTTATGGATCGCGCGCATGATGTCGGCGGTTTCCCTGGCAGCGACGCGCTGCAGGATCCGGTCGGCCATTTCGATGACGGTCACCTCTAGGCCGAGATGGCGAGCGACGGCTGCGGCCTCGAGGCCGATATAACCGCCGCCGATGATGAGCACACGACGGCCGGGTCGCATTTCCCCTGCCAGCAGGTCGGCGTCGCGCTTGTCGCGGGCGACATAGACGCCTTCCAGATCGCCGCCGATCGCCGCCGGTAGGCGGCGGGGCGTGGAGCCCGTCACAAGCGCCAGCGTGCCATAGTCGAGAACGGAGCCATCCTGCAGCAGGACCTGTTTCGTGTCGCGCTTGATCTGCTCGGCCCAGGTCGAGAGACGGATCTCGACATTATTGTCAGGGTACCAATACTCGGGACGGAACAGCAGGCGGTCGAAGGCCATCTCCCCAAGCAGGTACTTCTTCGACAGCGGCGGGCGCTGGTAGGGAAGCACGTCTTCGGCGCCAATCAGCGTGATCGGACGCGCATCCTTCAGCGCACGCAGCTTGGCTGCCAATGCGAAGCCTGCCTGCCCCGCGCCGATGATCACCAGTCTATCCGTCACGATGTCACTCCCGAATATCAGCTTTTCCACAGGGACAAGGCCTATCCCCTGCCCCAAACGCCGTCAACGGAAGCGAGGCCATTGCCTCAGCCGATCTCGATCCAGCGGCGCTCATGGAAGGACTGTGCCATGGCATGAACCGACTTCTCTATCCTGAGACCGTCTTCGAATGTCACGATAGACGCCGGCTCTCCGGAAATCGCCCGGATCAGCTCGCGGCATTCGATGATCTTGAGATCGTTGAAGCCGAGGCCATGGCCGGGCGCCGGAATGAAGCGATCATAGGGCTGGTGGGCGGGAGCCGCCAGTATCTTGCGGAAGCCCTGTTCGGAGCCTCGTCCTTCGGCCTGATAGAGTTCGAATTCGTTCATGCGCTCCTGATCGTAGAGGATCGAGCCTTTCGAGCCATAGATCTGCAGTGCGATGCGGCCCTTGCGGCCCCAGGCGGCGCGGTTTGCCATCAGCACCGCGGAAATACCGCCGCCAAGGCGCATCAAGACATTGGCCGCATCGTGATTCTCAACAGCGCGGCGGCCGCCTTCCTTCAGAGGACGGTCAGCATAGGGTTTGACCATATCCGTGGTGACGGCCTCGACATGGCCGAAGAGATACCAGAGCAGCGACAGCGGATGGACGGCGAAATCGTCGAGTGCGCCGTAACCGGCCGACAGCTCGCTCTTCCAATAGAAGAGGACGTCAGGATCGGCCATGAAATCCTCGTCCATTTCGACGCGGATATGATTGACGGAGCCGACCGCGCCTTCGCCGATCAGCGTCTTGATATGCCGCATGATCGGGTTCTGGATATAATTATAGCCGAGTACAGCGACCTTGCCGCACTGCCTGGCGATCTGAAGCATACGCTCGGCATCGGCATAGGCAGGCGCCATCGGCTTTTCACACCAGACATGTTTGCCGGCCTGAAGGGCGGCGATCGCCATTTCGGCATGGAACTGGTTGGGTGTGGTGACGGAAACGACATCCACTTCAGGATCGGCAATCAGCGCCCGCCAATCGGCCGTCGCTTTCTCGAAACCGAATTCGGCAGCGCGGGCGGTTGCGAGCCCTGCATTCGCCTCTGCAAGATGCACGAGGCGCGGGCGCTCGACATCGCCGAAGACCGTTTTCACCGCATTCCATGCCAGTGCGTGGCACTTGCCCATATAACCGGTGCCGATCAAACCTATGCCGAGTGGCTTCATGTCAGGGTCTCCTCCTCAAATCCGGAGAATTTTTGGAATATTTGGACCATTTTGACAAGCACGTCCTGATGCATCATTTCGCCTCGCCTTGTCGAAGACTGTCTAAAACCCTTCATTTTCAGCCTATTAAAAACAATTAGGCGGCTTCGAGGAAATCGTTTATGCTCCGAAATATGGAATATTTGTTTCATCTTCTGAGCCGTCAGCATGGATAGTGACCCCCAAAGAGCGCGTGTGCCGCGCGATTTCGAAAGCCTGCGCAGTACGATCATCGAGCGGAAGGCGAGCATGCCGAAACGGTTGGCACAGGTCGCCGCCTTTGCACTCGGCAATCCCGACGAGATCGCCTTCGGCACGACGGCGAGCATTGCCGCGGCGTCCGATGTGCAGCCGTCCACGCTGGTGCGCCTCGCCCATCACCTCGGCTATGAGGGCTTCTCCGATCTCCAGAGCATTTTTCGCGAGCGGTTGCGCGACCGGACGCTGAGCTATGAGGAACGCCTCGTCACGCTGGAACAGTCCGGCGGGGATGACGAGGATGCGACCTTGCTTTCCGGCTTCATTTCGGCGGCGAGCCAGTCCGTGAACCGGCTTGCGGCGACGGTGCAGACGGACACTTTTGCCAAGGCCGTCGATATCCTCGCGGCAGCGGAGACCATCTATCTTATCGCCAAGCGGCGCTCCTATCCGCTGACCGCGCATATGACCTATGCTTTTTCCAAGCTGAACATCCGTCATCAGATCGTTGCCTCACCGAACGGCGTCGATCCGGAGATGGTGCAATTCGCCACGCCGCGCGATGCGGCGATTGCGGCAAGCTTTTCGCCCTATGCCGCCGACAGCCTCACCCAGAGCCAGGAACTTGCTGATCGCGGCGTGCCAGTCATTGCGATCACCGATTCGGCCTTTTCGCCGCTGGCGGCCTGCGCGACACATTGGTTCGAGGTAGCGGAGGCTGATTTCGGCGGTTTTCGTTCACTCTCGGCTTCGATGGCGCTCACCATGGCACTGCCGGTTGCCATTGCCGAGCGACGGCGCAAACTGCAGCATTCAAAACCCGTAAAGACCAAAATGGAATAAACATTCCGAATTGACAAAGAGACGGAACCGATGTTTCATTATTCAAAATTCGCGGGCGTTCCAGGCCGCGTAAAAATCTAGCGGGAGGACATCATGGTACAATCGAATCCGGGCTCACAGCCGGAGCCGACACTCGACGTGATCACCATCGGCCGCTCTTCCGTCGATCTCTATGGCCAGCAGATCGGCTCGCGGCTGGAAGACATCGGCTCGTTTGCGAAGTCCGTCGGCGGCTGCCCGGCCAATATTGCGATCGGTACGGCGCGGCTCGGGCTGAAATCGGCGCTGATTACCCGCGTCGGCGACGAGCAGATGGGTCGGTTCATCATTGAGCAATCGGCGCGTGAAGGTGTCGAGACCAAGGGCATAAAGACCGACAACGATCGGCTGACGGCGCTGGTGCTGCTGGCGGTAGAGGCTGAGGGCGTCTCGCCGATGATCTTCTATCGTTCCGACTGCGCCGACATGGCGCTCGAAGAAGGCGACATCGATGAGGATTTCATCAAGTCCTCGCGCGCCGTGCTCGTCTCGGGGACGCATTTCTCCCGGCCCAATACCGAGGCCGCGCAGCGCAAGGCGATCCGGATTGCCAAGGCCAACGGCCGCAAGGTGATTTTCGATATCGACTACCGACCGAATCTCTGGGGCCTTGCCGGCCATGCCGAAGGCTTCGAGCGTTATGTGAAGTCCGACCGCGTCTCCTCGAAGATGAAAGAGACGTTGCCGGATTGCGACCTGATCGTCGGCACGGAAGAGGAAATCCTGATTGCATCGGGTGCCGATGACGTACTCGGCGCATTGAAAGAAATTCGCCGCCTTTCGCCTGCGACCATCGTGCTGAAGCGTGGCGCCATGGGCTGCATCGTCTATGACGGCCCGATCAGCGACAATCTGGAAGACGGCATTGTCGGCCAGGGTTTCCCGATCGAGGTATTCAACGTGCTCGGCGCAGGCGATGCCTTCATGTCCGGCCTGCTGCGCGGCTGGCTGAAGGATGAGCCGCTGAAGACCTGTGCCACATGGGCGAACGCCTGCGGCGCCTTTGCAGTTTCCCGCCTGCTCTGCTCGCCGGAATATCCGACCTGGGCCGAGCTCGACTTCTTCCTGAAGAACGGCAGTAAACACCGCGCGCTGCGCAAGGACGAGGCGATCAACCACATTCACTGGGCCTCCACCCGCAAGGGCGCAATCCCGCTTCTGATGGCGCTCGCCATCGATCACCGTTCGCAATTGACCAGCGTCTGCGACGAGCTCGGCGTCGACTACAAGCAGATCGTCGCCTTCAAGCGGCTGGCGGTGGAAGCAGCCTCCCGCGTCGCAGGTGGGCGGCAGGGCTATGGCATGCTGATCGACGAGCGCTTCGGACGCGATGCCTTCTTCGATGCCGCCAAGAAGAATTTCACCTGGATCGGCCGGCCGGTCGAGCTTCCGGGCTCCAAGCCGCTACGCTTCGAGTTCAGCCAGGATATCGGCTCGCAACTGGTGGAATGGCCGCTCGACCATTGCATCAAGTGCCTGTGCTTCTACCATCCCGACGATCCGGCAGCGCTGAAGAGCGAGCAGCAGGAGAAGCTGCGCACGCTCTTTGAAGCCGCGCGCAAGGTCGGCCGCGAACTGCTGGTGGAGATCATCTCCAGCAAGAACGGGCCGCTGACCGACGATACGGTCTCGACGGCGCTGGAGGAACTCTATGCGCTCGGCATCAAGCCGGACTGGTGGAAGCTGGAGCCGCAGGCCTCAACCGGCGCCTGGAAGAAGATCGATGCAGTGATTGCCAAAAATGATCCATGGTGCCGCGGTATCGTGCTGCTGGGGCTCGAAGCTCCCGCCGACGAACTGTTGAAGGGTTTCGAGGCCACACTGGCTGCTCCCTCGGTCAAGGGCTTTGCGGTTGGCCGCACGATCTTTGCCGATGCCGCGCGCGGCTGGCTTTCGGGCAAGATCAACGACGAGCAAGCGATCGGCGATATGGCAGGCCGCTTCAAACAATTGACAGAGGCATGGCTGAAAACGCGTGGCCTCAATTAAGAGAGTGAATTTGGGAGGCGCCTGATGGGCAAGACGGTAAGATTGACGATGGCGCAGGCCGTCGCGCATTTCCTTAAAGTACAGATGACCATCGTCGACGGCAAAAAGGTGCCGATCTTCGGCGGCGTCTGGGCAATCTTTGGCCACGGCAATGTCGCCGGCATGGGTGAAGCGCTCTACCAGGTGCGCCAGGAACTGCCGACCTACCGCGCCCATAACGAACAGGGCATGGCGCATGCTGCGATCGCCTATGCCAAGGCGAGCTTCCGCCAGCGCTTCATGGCCTGCACGACCTCGATCGGTCCCGGCGCGCTGAACATGGTGACGGCGGCCGGTGTGGCGCATGTCAACCGCATCCCGGTGCTCTTCCTGCCTGGCGATATCTTCGCCAATCGCGCGCCCGATCCGGTGCTGCAGCAGATCGAGGATTTCGGCGACGGCACGGTTTCGGCCAATGATGCCTTCCGCCCGGTCTCGCGCTATTTCGACCGTATCACCCGGCCGGAGCAGATCATCACGGCGCTGAAGCGTGCCATGCAGGTGCTGACCGATCCGCTCGATTGCGGCCCGGTGACGCTGTCGCTCTGCCAGGACGTTCAGGCGGAAGCCTTCGACTATCCGGAGAGCCTGTTTGAGGAAAAGGTCTGGACGGTGCGTCGTCCGCAGCCGGATGCCGACGAGCTTACCAATGCGATTGCGCTGATCAAGGCCTCGCAGAAGCCCGTCATCGTTGCCGGCGGCGGCGTTCTCTATTCGCAGGCGACCAAGGAGCTTGCAGCCTTTGCGGAAGCGCATGGCGTTCCCGTCGTCGTCACACAGGCCGGCAAGTCGGCGATCGACGAGCGTCATCCTCTGGCGCTCGGTTCCGTCGGCGTGACAGGCACATCGGCTGCCAATGCGATTGCCGAGGAAACCGACCTGGTGATTGCCGTCGGTACGCGCTGCCAGGATTTCACGACCGGCTCCTGGGCGCTCTTCAAGAATGAAGGCTTCAAACTGCTCAGCCTGAACATCGCAGCCTATGACGCGCTGAAGCATGACAGCCATCCGCTCGTCGCCGATGCGCGCGAGGGACTGAAGGCACTCTCGGCCGGTCTCTCAGGCTGGAAGGCGCCTACGGCGCTTGCCGAAAAGGCAACCAAGGAAAAGAAGGTCTGGATGGAGGCTGCCGCCAAAGCGATGGGCGCCACCAATGCCGCCCTGCCCTCCGATGCGCAGGTTATCGGCGCGGTTGTCCGTTCGATCGGCGGCGAGAAGACCACGCTGCTTTGCGCGGCCGGCGGCCTTCCGGGCGAGCTGCACAAACTGTGGCCGGCCACCGTTCCCGGCAGCTACCACATGGAATACGGCTTCTCCTGCATGGGCTATGAGATTGCCGGCGGCCTCGGCGCCAAGATGGCGCATCCGGAAAAGGATGTCGTCGTCATGGTCGGCGACGGTTCCTACATGATGATGAACTCCGAGCTTGCGACCTCGGTCATGCTCGGCCTCAAGCTCAATATCGTGCTGCTCGACAACAGAGGCTATGGCTGCATCAACCGCCTGCAGATGGCGACCGGTGGCGCCAACTTCAACAACCTGTTGAAGGACTCCTATCATGAGGTGATGCCCGAGATCGATTTCCGCGCGCATGCGGAAGCGATGGGCGCCATTGCGGTGAAGGTTTCCTCCATCGCCGAGCTCGAACAGGCGATCGCCGATTCGAAGAAGAACGACCGTACTTCGGTCTTCGTCATCGATACCGACCCGCTTGTTACCACCGATGCCGGCGGCCACTGGTGGGATGTCGCGGTGCCGGAAGTCAGCCCGCGCGGCGAGGTCAACAAGGCCCATGAGGCCTATGTCAAGGCACGCGCCGCCCAGCGCGTCGGTTGATCGGATTGCTGTCATTTTCTGGAGGAGCGGAAGCGCTCCTCCGCGCTATTTTTAAGGAGACTATCGATGAAGGCCAAACTCGGCATGTCGCCCATCGCCTGGTGGAACGACGATCTTCCTGAACTCAGCGACGACGTGTCCCTCGAAGAATGCCTGCGGCAATCCCGCACCGCCGGGTTTACCGGCATGGAGCAGGGTCGCCGGTTCCCTAGCAATCCCCAGGAAATGCTGCCCATCCTGCGTGCTGCCGACGTGACGCTCTGCGGCGGCTGGTTCTCGGGTACGCTGGTCAATGAGGAGCTTGCGGCCAACAAGGACCGCATTGCGCCGATGATTGAACTCTTCAAGGCGGTCAATGCGCCCTGCATCGTCTATGGCGAAGTCGGTCGCTCGATCCAGGGCGATCGCTCCAAGCCGCTCGCGACCAAGCCGCGTCTTGGAGATGACGAGATGAAAGCCTATGCGCGCCGCGTCACCGAATTCGGCGAATGGTGCGCGGACCAGGGCATGCCGCTTTCCTATCACCACCACATGGCGGCCGTCGTCGAGACCGAGCCGGAACTCGATGCCTTCATGAAGAATTCGGGTGCCGGCATTCCGCTGCTGCTTGATGCCGGCCATCTGGCCTTTGCCGGCGGCGACGTGCTGCGTGCCATCGACAATCACCACGCCCGCATCAACCATGTGCACGTGAAGGACATCCGGAAGTCCGTCGTCGACGGGCTGGATCGCAGCAAGCAATCCTTCCTCGATGCTGTGGCGCTCGGCGCCTTCACCGTGCCGGGCGACGGCTCGCTCGATTTCGGCGCCATCGTCAAGCGGTTCGCCGAATACGGCTATGAGGGCTGGTTCGTTGTCGAGGCCGAGCAGGATCCGCGCAAGGCGCCGCCGCAGAAGATGGCGGAGATCGGCCATGCGGAATTGATGCGCGTCATGACGGCGGCCGGTTATACGGTGGAGACGGAAGGTTTCCCGAAGGGATAACGGAGGAGAAACACCAATGCCAAACCTCAAGGTAAAACCGTCGGGCAAGACCGGCCGCGTCACGCATGTGACGCCCGAAAGCGCCGGCTGGACCTATGTCGGCTTCGACATGTACCGCCTGAAGCCGGGCGAGACGACCGCTGGAGAGACGGGCGAGCGGGAAGTCTGCCTCGTCTGGGTGAGCGGCAAGGGCAAGGCTTCGGCCGGCACCAGGGATTTCGGCACGCTCGGCGAGCGCATGAGCCCCTTCGACGGCGCGCCGCACGCTCTCTATATACCGATGGAATCGACATGGTCGGTGACGGCCGAGACCGATCTCGAGCTTGCCGTGTGCTCCGCACCCGGCGGCGGTACCTATGAGGCGAAGGCCATTCCGCCCGGCACCCACCCGCCGGTGACGCGCGGCAAGGGCACGAATGTGCGCCACGTCAACAACATCATGCCTGAGGATGACAGCTCGGCGCATTCGCTGCTCGTCGTCGAGGTCATCACGCCCGGCGGTCACACCTCTTCCTATCCGCCGCACAAGCATGATCAGGACAACCTTCCGCATGAGAGCATGCTGGAAGAGACCTATTACCACCGCCTCAATCCGCCGCAGGGTTTCGGCTTCCAGCGTGTCTATACGGACGACCGCTCACTCGATGAGGCGATGGCCATCGAAGACGGCGACGTGACGCTTGTGCCGAAGGGGTATCATCCCTGTGCGGCGACGCATGGCTATGATCTCTATTATCTCAATGTCATGGCCGGGCCGAAGCGCGTTTGGAAATTCTACAATGCGCCGGAACATGAGTGGCTGCTGAAAGCCTGAACGGGCCGCAGATCGCTAAATAATCTGACAGCGGGCGGGCCGCGCAAATGGTTCAATCCTCCCATTCAAACGCAATGGATGGAGGAACACCATGCGCGGCTCAAGCCTTACCGTTTACTCTCAGACCACTCGCCGGACAGAAATCAGGCAATCCCGTCTTCTTGCCAAACTCCTTGATGGTTTGCGCTGGCTGGCGCGCAAGATTGCCGAGCGGCGCAATCGCAGCGCCGTCATGGAATTGTCCGACGATCAGCTCAAAGATATCGGTCTTTCCCGCGGCCAGATCGAAAGCGACGTGCATATCTCAAGCCACTACTGGAACAACAAAGGATTGTGATAGGCTGGTGCGGCGGGCGATGCTCGCCGCCCGAATTCCGGAAAGACCGATGTCGCAATTTTCGACCGCATTGCTCCTGAAGACGAAGACCGTCACGATCCGTGACATCGTCTGCAATGGCGAATGCCGTCACAAGAGCGACGAGGAATGCGCCCACAAGACCAGTCTCGTCTATCCCTATCGCGGCGTCTTCATGCGCCATGTCGGGCGCAACGACACCGTGGCGGAAGCCAATCAGGTACTGTTCTTCAATGTCGGGCAAGGCTACCGCATCAGCCATCCGGTCGATGGCGGCGATGCCTGCATCGATCTGTCTATCGACGAATCCCTGCTTGCCGAGCTTGCGCCTAGGGATCAGGTACAGGCCGGCGAGTTGTTCGGCTTCAAACGCCAGCGCCGGCGTGTCGATCCGCGCGCGCAGGCGCTTGTCGCCCTTCTGCGCCATGGCCTTCGCCGCAACGTTGCCGAGACATTGGAGGCGGAAACGCTGGCGCTGACGCTCGTACGCCGCTCGCTCGGCGAGCGCACCTCGCATGCGGCGGGTGCCAGTGCCGGACGGCAGAAACTTGTCGACCGGGCAAAGCTCGTGCTCTCCTCTGATCTGGCGCGGCGGTGGACGCTGGCGGAAATCGCGACCGAAGTCGGCGTTTCGCCTGTCTATCTCACGCAGGTCTTCCAGCAGGTGGAGGCGACGCCGCTCTATCGCTACCAGCTTCGGCTTCGCCTTGCCCGTGCGCTCGATCTGCTCGGTGAGTATGAGGATCTGACTGCGCTCGGCCTCGATCTCGGCTTTTCCAGCCACAGCCATTTCACCTCATCCTTCCGCCAGGCCTATGGCCAGACGCCGGCGGAATTCCAGCGCGCGACGCGGCTGCGGGCGTAAAGTCGCTAAAGAATTCGACAGCGACGAAAGGGCCAGCAGTGGTCTTATGATCCTACCCCAGACGGGGACCCAACCGGAGGATGACAAGATGAAGAAGACCACATGCGCTGCCTGCGACTGCGAACTCGGACCTGATGCCATCAGCGTCAAGCTTGGCGGGAAGACCGTCGAGGTCTGCTGCGAGGAATGCGCTCAGGCGCTCGGAGAAGCGGAGGCGGCTGTGGCATCCGCACCTGCAGCAGGTCAGAATTGAAAGCAAGGCCGCGCCGAAAAAGGCGCGGCCTTGTTTCTTTGTTTTACGCAATTCCGGACGCAAAACCGCTGCACACTTTTGCTGGAATTGCTTGCCTTCAGGCAGGCAACAGCCCGTAGCGCCAGCCAAGCCGTTTCGCATTGCGCGCAAGTACGGAAAAGGCCAGCAGGAACATGCAGGCCTCGGCAAAGACCGGCACCATCCAGATGCCCATCTCCCCGAAAGCATACGGCAGCAGAAAAGTCAGCGGCAGCGTGAAGAGATAGGCACGCGACAGACCGAAGATCGCCGCACGTTTGGCATCGCCGATCGCCTGGAAATAGCCTGACAGCACGATCATCTGACCGAACAGGAAATAAGCGCCGACCGTCCAGGGCAGGATGCGCGAGACCTCGGCGATGACGATCGGATCAGCAACGAAGATGTGGCCGATGCGAGTTGCCAGCAGCTCCACCGTAATCTCGACGCCAGTGCAGTAGACGAGCGCTGCGATCAAGGCGATCTGCAGGCTGCGGCCGACCCGCTCTGAAAGACCCGCTCCGTAATTGTTGCCGCAAATCGTCTGGGAAGCGATGTTGAGGCCAAGCAGCGGCAGATAGGCGAGCGTCATGACGCGGGTGATGATGCCGTAAGCGCCGATGGTTGCGACATAGTCGCCCTCGCCCCAGATCGACAGGTTGAAGATCACGGCTGCCGAGCAGAGCGAGATGCCGATGAAGCCGAGGCTCATCGGCGCACCAAGCGCCAGGATCGGCCGCCAATCCGAAAGCGGAAAGCGGGATGCCGGACGGAGTGCGCGCTCATTGCGCCAACGGTAGATCAGCACGGCAACGAGGCAGATCGCCTGCGCCAGCACGGAGCCCAGCGCTGAGCCGGCCACACCCCATTGCAGAATCGCCATGAAGAACCAGTTGGCGACGATGTTGAGTGCCGTGGCAGCGAGCATCACCATGGTCATGAAGCCGATCCGGCCTTCACTGCGCAGGGCGTCGATATTGAGCGACAGGAAGAAGGCGATTGGCGCGGCACCGATCATGATACCCATGAAGGTGCGGGCATTTTCGGCTACTGTGAGGTCACCACCTGCCGCATTTGCGACGACGTTCCAGCCGACGGTCCAGTAAATCACGTTGATGACAAGCACCACCACGATTGCCAGCACATGGGCAGCCGCGAAGGTGCGCCGGGCGGCATCGCGATTGCCGCCGCCAAGCTCGCGGGCAAGGATGCTTGCCATGCCGTTCGAGACGAGCGACTGCAGGGCGACGAGCATCATCAGGCCAGGGAAAATCAGGGTAACGGCCGACAGTGCGCCAGCCCCAACATAGGCGCCGAGGAAATAGGCGTCCACCACGGCGAACAGGCCGTTGATGGTAGTGATCAGAATGATCGGCAGCGCCGTGCGGGCAAAAACGGCAAGCAGCGGGCCGGTCAGAAAAGTATTGGTTTCAGAACGTGAGGTCATGGACGGAATCCGGGTGTTGCGGGCAACGATTTGGCGATCAGATATCGAGAACGAGATGCGGCAGACCGTTCGAGGTCTTGCGCGGTGAAACGCCATTCTCGTCGATCTGGGCGTGGATGCGCTGGCGGAAGGCCGAGAAGCTCTCGAAGGACACGACATCGACAGGCTCATCGAAATGGATGGTGACCCTGTAGAACTCGCTGCCGGGCACCGCCGAAAGCGCCAGAACCTTGCCGGTGAAGGGCTGGTTCAGGTAACGCCCGCGAATATGAGCGCCGACGAAGATCGGCGAGGTGGGCTTGTCATTGGGCTTGGCTGCAAGGGCCGACAGCGTGTTCCAGTCGCGGGCGCCATATTGGCGGGCGATCAGTTCGAGGGCGGCGGCATGGCTCACCTCGCTGCCGCGTTCAGTCATGGCCTGGCGCAGGCGCTTTGCCTGGGCCTTCAGTTCGTCGACCGGTGGATAGGTCCCAGTCATGGGTATACGAGTCACGGGTTCAGCCTTTCAACGGCATGCCATTCGACTGTCAGGGGGGCTCGCATTGCCGTCAGTCAGCATGCACAGGGGCTGTGACCATGATCGCGAGGGCTTCACCATGGATCTTCATCCGCGAGCGGCTGGTGCCTCGAACCGGCTTTTTTATGCGCGACGACAGACGCCAAGTCAAGATCGGCACACATCTGGTGAAAAAATGGGCAGATTCTGGACAGTATTGCCGACAATAAAATCGCTATGCCGTTAGATTTTGCACAAGCTTTTAATTTTAAAGATATTGTTCAGCAGATGTGAGCAATCCTGCGTTAAAGTCTGATCATACAACAAGCGGAGGCTGACATGGCCTTTCAGATGCACCTCGACACAGAACATCCCAAGCCCGAACAGGCTTACAGAGAATTCAACCTCGATCGGCCCGGCAACATCATCTTCGTCGGCCATCACCTCAGCACCGGAACGCAAGTCCGCTGCCTGATCCGCACCATCACGCTCGCCGGGGCGCTGCTGGAAGTCAGCCCCAGCCTGGAAATGCCGCAGAATTTCTTCCTGGAAATCCTCGGCATCCATGACGAGATCGGCGCGACCGTGGTCAAGCGCGAAGACGAGTTCGTGACCATCAGCTTCAACATGCTGCTGAACCCCGAATTCCTGCACCACGTGCTGCGGCTGAGCTTCGAAACCAGCCTCTGATTTCAGCCCTCTCCCCATAAGGAAACGAGGGCCATACGACCCGCGTTTCGAACAGCGATGACTWATCGCGATCAAGCGGCGAGGTGCCGCTCGATCTGGTCGATTGGCAGATTGGTGTAATCCTTCGCCACTTCGGCCGAGATCGCGGCCTGCGCATCGGCGCTGAGATTGGGCCGTAGCGTGCCGAGCGCGCGCGGCGGCGCCACCAGAACGATGCGGCTTGCCTCCTTCTCATGCACGAGCTCGTCGAGCTTTACGGCAACTTCCTTCAGGAAGTCGGCTTCGGCCTGGTCCTGCCAGTTGGTCTCCTCCATGGCGCTGCCGCTCAGTCCGTCAGGCGCGTAAGAGCGCCCGGGCTTGTCGGTGCCGAGTTCACGGTCAGGTTGGTTGGGCTGCGTGAGCGTTTCGCGGACCTGGAGATTCATCAGTTCCGCATCGCCGGCATTCTGCAGGATCAGGGCCTTCGCCCCATCGCAGACAACGACCCAGGATTCCCAGGGGACTTTGACGTCAGTCATTTGATTTCCTCGCTTTCATGATTGGAAGCAGCGTACCGCTTGAGGAAAAACGCCCGGCAACTGAAAGAGTTCGGGAAAAATCTGCGCAAAGAGAATCAACGGCGATCCGGAGGGCATGCCATGGCGTAGAAGGACAAAGCGGGAGATCAAAGACGATGAAGACAGCGCTTGTCGCCTATGCCGGTTGCCTTCTCACCCTTGCCGTCATCGACGCAATATGGCTCGGCATCGTCGCCCGCACCTTCTACCGCGATCAGCTCGGCGAGCTGATGCTGCCCTCGCCGAACCTTGGCATCGCCGCCCTTTTCTACCTGCTCTTCACAGTTGCAATTGTCATACTTGCGGTTTTGCCCGGGCTTTCCAGCGGCTCGCTCGGCACGACGCTGCTCTATGGTGCCATTTTGGGACTGGCGGCTTATGGCACCTACGACATCACTAATTTGTCGACACTGAAGAACTGGCCGCTCGCTATGAGCTTTATAGATATGGTCTGGGGAACCTTTCTGACGGCACTTAGCGCTGCTGGAGGCTATTGCGCGGCAAGATTGCTGGCCTGAGCGCGAATGGTTTATTCCCAAGAGGGCACAATAGATGTGCCGCTAACGCACAAATTTCAAACTCGCTAAAATTGTAGTTTTATATTTGACGAATGTGAAAAACATTCGTGTGAGCCTCTCCGTCGAACAGCCTGAAATTTGAACTGCCCCAAATTTTGAACTGCCTGACGGAGAATGCGAAATGGAAATGCTCCGCGCAACGCACCTCGCCACGGTGAAGTCGGCTGTCTACGACATTCGCTGGGAGGAGTTCAACGTCAAACGACCGGCTCGTATCGTCGCCGTTCGCCCCTGTCTGACCGGGATTTCGATGCGCAGCGCCGAAATCCTCGATATTTCCCAGGGCGGCGCGACCTTCGTCGTGTCGACCACGGCGGGCCTGCCCAAACATTATTATCTCAACATCTTGGGGCTTGCCTACCGCATCGGCTGTGCCGAGGTCTACCGCCATCATGAGCGTATCGGCGTTCGTTTCATCAACCTGATAGAGCCGGATGTTCTACGCAAGGTAGTGCGCGCCGACTTCATGATCGGCAACACGGAAGCGATCGACGCTCGCCGCAACGGCAGCCGCGTCTGAGCCGTCACGAACGAGAAATAATCTTGCTTGCCTTGGCAAAGTGAGAGCCTATTGTTGCGCGGCATTTTCAATAATTCCGGGAAATTGCCCTCGCATGTCTGCCTTTTTGCGCTTCACGCCGCTTGCCAGCGCCCTGCCCTCCACCGTTCCTTTCGTTGGCCCCGAGGCCATCGAGCGCCAGCGCGGCGTTAAAGTCGAAGCGCGCATCGGCGCCAATGAAAACGGCTTCGGCCCGGCTCCCTCGGTCATTGCCGCCATGCAGGAGCAGGCTGGCGATATCTGGAAGTACAACGATCCGGAAAATTATGCACTGCGCGAGGCGCTCGCCACCCATCTCGGCGTGAAACCGGCCAATATCGCCGTCGGCGGCGGCATTGACGAACTGCTCGGGCAAATCGTGCGGCTGGTAATCGAGCCCGGCGGCACCGTCGTGACCTCCTTCGGTGCCTATCCGACCTTCAATTTCCACGTGAACGGTTTTGGCGGCCGACTAGTCACCGTTCCCTATGCCGGCGACCGTGAAAATCTCGACGCGTTGCTCGATGCAGTCAAGCGCGAGAATGCGCCACTCGTCTATTTCGCCAACCCTGACAATCCGATGGGAAGCTGGTGGGATGCCGACAAGATCGTCGCCTTCGCGCGCGCCCTGCCGGAAACCTGCCTGATGATCCTGGATGAAGCCTATAGCGAGACCGGCCCGGCCTCTGCCTTACCGTCGATCCAATCGCTCATCGACCTGCCGAACATCGTGCGGACCCGCACCTTCTCCAAGGCCTACGGACTTGCCGGCGCCCGCGTCGGCTATGCCATCTCGACGCCGGGCACGGCGCAGGCCTTCGACAAGATCCGCAACCATTTCGGCATGAACCGGCTTGCGACGGTTGCAGCCCTCGCAGCCCTCAAGGATCAGGCCTATCTTTCCGAAGTGATCGGGAAAATCCATGCCGCGCGCGACAGGATCGCTGATATTGCCAGGGCCAACGGCTTGCAGCCGCTGGCATCGGCCACCAATTTCGTGGCTGTTGATGCCGGGCGCGACGGCGCTCACGCGCGGGCCATCGTCGACGGGCTGATGGAGCACGGCGTCTTCATCCGCATGCCGGGTGTCGCACCGCTCAACCGCTGCATCCGCGTCAGCGTCGGGCCGGAAGCCGACATGGCGCTGCTCGAAGAAGCGCTCCCGCTGGTCTTAAAAAAACTCGCCTGACAATGGGAAACCAAAACGGGTAAACCGCGGCCGGCGGGAGGGCGCCGGTCGCGGTTTCCTTCTCCCGGCGTCGGCCCCGTCCAAAGCGCCCCGCCAGCTCCCCTCTTTTGAGGTTGTTATTTCGAATTATCTTGTTGGAGACGGTCCTTACAGCGTGTCGCGCCAAGCGACGACATGCTTTAGTGGATCGTCATCCATTCGCGGGCGGCGCGGAGCGCTTCGGCAAGCTGCATTTTGCTCATCGAAGCGGCCACATCGGCGCGCAGCTCGGCGGCGCGGTCGTTGCCCTTGATTGCGGCGATGTTCAGCCACTTGTGAGCGGAGACGAGATCGATCTCGCAACCACGGCCGGTCGCATACATCAGACCCATTTCGCAGAAGACATCGGCGCTGTTGTTTTCGCCACCCATGGTGGCCATTTCAGCATTGTGCATTTCAAAGCGTGCCATCGGTTTCTATCCCTGTTTAGCCTGTTAAGACGTACCCTGTTTTACCTTTGGGCCTTGCCATCTTCTGCGGCTTTCGGCCTCTCCGGTCCGGCGGGTTTGCCCCGCTCGTTTGATGGGTTCACTATGCCAAACTGCTTTCAAAAAACGCCTAAAATGCATGATTAATTTGACGCAAACAAAGTGCAAATGCTTGGTAAACTTGGGTTTTTGTTAAACATCGGAATCCCTGCAAATTAAGGATTTTTGCGCGCCTTTTACGAAAAATTCAGATTTGGAAATTGAGGATTTGTTCACTATGAAATCAGCATCGATCCGGCGATCATCAGAAAAAACCTGACGGGAAGGCCGGAATTCGGGCTCTTCGGAGGCGTATTTACCTTTACGTTCGCGTCAGTTATTTTCGCGCCATTTCATATCTTATGGAGGAAGAGATGATCCGTACCCTCGTTCTCGCCGGCGCGCTGGCACTTGTTGCAGGCCTTGCACAGGCGGATGAACCGATCGTCGGCAACTGGAAGACCCGCGCCGGCGACACGGCGGCGATTGCGCCCTGCGGCGGCGCTTACTGCATCACGCTGAAGACGGGCAAATATGCAGGCAAGAAGATCGGCAGACTATCCGGCACCGGCGGCAGCTATAGCGGCGAGATCACCGATCCTGCCGACGACAAGACCTATAGCGGCTCGGGCAGCATCTCCGGCGGCTCGCTCAAGATGCAGGGCTGCGTGATGCAGGTCTTCTGCAAAACGCAAACCTGGACCCGTCTCTGAGACGTTCAGGCAGGCTCTGAGAACCTTAGCCGGCCTCAGAAACTGAACGCAAAATGAACCGCCATCTCAGCACCCGTTCAGCCACATCATGGCAAAACAGCACCATGAAGGGCGTATATCGGGGTAAGGACGTGGACGTGTTCATTCTGGCGAGACGGTTTACAATCATAACGCTGTTTGCGGCGATCTTCGCGATCTCTTTTTCGGCAGTCGTCGTGCGCACCGGCGGCGGCGGCGCACAGCAGTCGCATTTCGGCGCGAACTATACCTGCCTGGAAAGCAGCGGCGGTTACTGCACCACCATCCGCTGAGACCTGGAAAAATCTGGGTCTCAGCCTTCGCGCGTCGTTTGCTTGTTAAAAACAACCCCCTATAATGCGCCATGAGCAAACGAATCTATCCCCTGTCCGCTTTCGACATCTCGTCCCCTCCCCCTTTCGAGCCGCAAGCCTTCGATGATCCGGCAAAAGCCGTCGAAGCTTTGACGGAGCTCTACGAGCGCAATACCTCGTTCCTGATCGACAGCTTCACGAAGCTCGCGCAAGGGGCGCCAGTCACCTCCCGCTACCGCGCTTTCTACCCGCAGGTCAGCATCGAGACGACGAGCTTCGGTCATGTCGACTCCCGCCTTTCCTATGGTCATGTGACCGCACCGGGCGTCTATACGACGACGGTCACGCGGCCGAAGCTCTTCAAACATTATCTGAAGGAGCAGCTGCTGCTCCTGATGAAGAGCCACAATGTGCCTGTCGTCGTCTCGGAATCCTCCACGCCGATCCCGCTGCACTTCGCTTTCGGCGAAGGCGCGCATGTGGAAGCGTCTGCGGCGGCTTTCGTCGATATTCCGCTGCGCGATCTCTTCGATACGCCTGACCTCAACACGACGGATGACGAGATCGCCAACGGAGAGTATCTGCCGCCTCCGGGCGAGCCCTCACCGCTGGCACCCTTTACCGCACAGCGCATCGACTATTCGCTCGCCCGTCTGTCGCACTATACTGCCACCGGTGCCGAGCATTTCCAGAACTTCGTGCTTTTCACGAACTACCAGTTCTATATCGACGAGTTCTGCTCCTGGGCGCGCAAGATGATGGCCGAAGGCGGCGACGGCTACACGGCCTTCGTGGAGCCCGGAAACATCGTCACGCTCGCAGGATCAAGCGTTCCGGAAACGGATGTGACGCTTGCCCGCCTGCCGCAAATGCCGGCCTATCACCTTAAGAAGAAGGGCCATGCCGGGATCACCATGATCAATATCGGCGTCGGTCCTTCCAACGCCAAGACGATCACCGACCACGTGGCCGTGCTTCGCCCGCATGCCTGGCTGATGCTCGGCCATTGCGCCGGCCTGCGCAACAGCCAGCGGCTCGGCGATTATGTTCTGGCACATGCCTATATGCGCGAAGACCATGTGCTCGACGACGATCTGCCGGTCTGGGTGCCGATCCCCGCACTTGCCGAAGTGCAGGTGGCGCTCGAGGCTGCCGTTGCCGAGATCACCGGTTACGAAGGCTTCGAGCTGAAACGCATCATGCGTACCGGCACGGTCGGCACGATCGACAACCGCAACTGGGAACTGCGCGATCAGGCAGGCCCGGTTAAGCGCCTGTCGCAGGCTCGCGCCATCGCGCTTGACATGGAATCGGCAACGATCGCCGCCAACGGCTTCCGCTTCCGCGTACCCTATGGGACGCTGCTCTGCGTTTCCGACAAGCCGCTGCATGGCGAACTGAAGCTGCCGGGTATGGCGACCGCCTTCTACCGTACACAGGTGAACCAGCATCTGCAGATCGGTATCCGGGCGATCCAGAAGCTTGCCGCCATGCCGCCGGAAGCCCTGCATTCGCGCAAGCTGCGCAGCTTCTTCGAAACGGCGTTTCAATAAGATATCAGGCGCGGCCCGGCCTTGTCCGTCGGGCCGCGCACTGTTCTCAAGCGCTTGCGGCAAGCTGCAGCGCTGCGATCAGGCCGGCAAACGCCGCCAGCGCAATCACGGTCCTGACCAGCACCTTTATCACCTCGACATTCTCAAGCGGCGGCATCTTGCATGCGCCGCGTGTGACGATCAGGTGTGCTATTCCGATTTCAAGCATGCTCATTGCTCCATCTCCTCGATGTTGTCAGATGAAGCTTTGTCGAGCGCTGCCTCGGCTGTTCGACATTCAGACCGCTTAAAAGATACTTTTCTTCCCTGTCGAAAAGCGCCTAGGCTGTTCGTCCAAGGGCTGTGAAAGCACAGCGTGGAGGATAAGCAATGAAATATCTTTGCCAGGTCTGGTTCGACGGCACGGTGCTGTCGGCCATGTCGCAGGAAGAGAAGAACAAGCTCGACCGGGACTCGCTCGCCTATGACCGCGATCTTGCCGACAGCGGTCATATGATCGTTGCCCAGGCGCTGCAGTCGCCGCAATCGGCGGTCACGGTGCGGGTGCGCGGCGGCGAGATGTCGGTCACAGATGGCCCCTTCATCGAGACGAAGGAGGCGCTCGGCGGCTTCATCCTGATCGACGCCAAGGACCTCAACGATGCGATCCGTGTTGCCGCCGGCATTCCGCTGGCGAAGCTCGGCGCGATCGAGGTTCGCCCCATCCATGAATTCGGCTGAGGAGGTGACGCCATGAAGTTTCTGGGCCAGATCTGGTTCGATACCGAAAACAGCAAGCGGGTTACGCCAGAGGAATGGGAGGCTGTCACCCAAGAATGCATCGTCAGCGACGACAGCTGGCGCGAAAGCGGCCATATGCTGAGCGCGCTGGCGCTCTACGAGCCGGAGCAGGCCGTGACGCTCAGGGTTCGCAATGGCACCGTCGCTGCAACGGATGGTCCTTTCGCAGAGATCAAGGAGCATCTCGGCGGCTTCGTCGTGATCGAGGCTGGAGATATGGAGGAAGCGAAAGCGATCATCTCCACCTTCCCGATCCTCAAATATGCATCGATCGAAATCCGGCCCGGCTATTCGATCAAGGATGGGAGATAGCCATGCGCTTCGTCTGCCTCATCTATAATTCCGCCCATACGGACGGCACACTCAGCCAGGCCGAGGGCGACGAGCTCGTCAGGGCACATTTCCAGTATGACGAGGAACTTCAGCGCAAAGGCATCATGATCCATTCCGATGCGTTGGAAGGTCCTGACTGTGCCTCTGTATTGAGGGTGCGCGATGGCACTCTGTCTTCGACCGACGGCCCCTATGTCGAGACCAAGGAACATCTGGCCGGCATCTACATCATCGACGCGACCGATCTGGAAGATGCACGCAAGGTCGTTGCGGGCATTCCGAGCGTCCGGGTCGGGTCGATCGAATTGCGCCCGGTGAGACTGCTCACCCTGCCGCAGTGAGGGTCGGCCCTTGGGACAGGTGATTGGGGAACAGGCAATCGAGGATATCTACCGACAACATTCGCGCCGGGTTCTGGCGACGCTGATCCGCCTGCTCGGCGATTTCGACCGGGCGGAGGAAGCGCTGCACGATGCCTTTGCGGCGGCGGCGCGGACGTGGCCGGTTGACGGCATGCCCAACAATCCCGTCGCCTGGCTGGTTTCGACCGGCCGCTTCAAGGCGATCGATCACCTCAGGCGGCGGGCGCGCTTCAACGCCTCGCTGCAGCATATCGAGGACGGCCTTTACCCTGATGGCACAGAAACGGAGATCGGCGATATGGAACCGATCGAGGACGACATGCTGCGGCTGATCTTCATCTGCTGCCATCCGGCTCTTGCCGCCGATGCACAGACTGCGATGGCGCTGCGCGAGGTCTGCGGATTGACGACGGAAGAGATTGCCCATGCCTTCCTGGTGCCGGCGCCGACCGTCGCGCAGCGCATCGTGCGCGCCAAGAACCGCATCAGGACGGAGAATATCCCTTATGAAGTGCCTGTCGGGGCGGAGCTTCCGGAGCGGCTCGACCGGGTGCTGCATGTCATCTACCTCGTCTTCAACGAGGGCTATTCGGCATCCTCAGGCAACACGATCGTCCGCGCCGACCTGACGGCCGAGGCGATCCGGCTGGCGCGGCTGCTGGCGACCCTGCTGCCGCATCCGGATGTCGCAGGCCTGCTTTCGCTGCTGCTCCTGCAGGAGTCGCGCCGTGCTGCCCGGCAGGATGTCGACGGCGCGCTGGTGCTGCTTGCCGATCAGGATCGCTCGCGTTGGGACCGAAGCAAGATTTCAGAGGGGCTCTCGCTGCTCGCAAGCGCCATGCGCACGCCTGATATCGGCATCTATACGGTTCAGGCGGCGATCGCGGCGGAGCACGCGAAGACCGGCAGCGTCGAGGAAACGGACTGGCGGCGCATCGCCTTCTATTACGACCTGCTGATAGCTGCCCACCCTTCAGCAATTGCAGAGCTCAACCGCGCCGTGGCGATCGCCATGTCCGAGGGGCCGGAAAAAGGATTGGCACTTGTCGACGCCATTCTCGGCAAGGGGGAGCTGACGACCTATCACCTCGCCCATTCGGCGCGGGCCGATTTCCTGCGCCGGCTCGAACGCCGGGCCGAAGCGATTCAAGCTTATGAGACGGCGCTGACATTCTGCCGGCAGGAACCGGAACAGGTCTTTCTGCGCAAGCGCATTCTGGAGCTTACGACCTAGCCTTGCGCCGGCGGCCAAGGGGAAGCGAGATGGCGGTCCCGGTCAGGGCCGAGACGATGATGAGCAGGTGGGCGTTGACGCTTGCCTGGGCCAGCGCACCCAGCGCAGCGCGTTCGCTTGAAGCACCGAAGGCGATCGCGCCGGCAGTGATGCCGGCCGGATAGGTGCCAACGCCACCGGGCGCATGGACCGGAAGGACGGAGGAAAGCTCACCGCCCAGCGCGCCCCCGAAGCTCGCGGCCATCGGCATTACGCCCATCAGACCGAGCGCCCAGGCGAGCACCAGCACCTTCACCAGCCAGTTGACGATGGTCATCGCCCAGGCACGGCTAAAGGCGACGGCATCGAAAGGCAGTCCATTCTCGATTTCATGAAGCAGTGCCTGCGCCTTGCGCGGCAGAAGTTTTGCACCGAGGCGCAGCAGCGGCTTGCGGGCAGCGAAGGCGAAGACCGGCAGGAACAGGAAGATGACCCAGACAAGCCATGCAAGGGCCGCGTTCGGGGCGACCACAGCAAAGCCGAGGCCGGCGGCGGCCAGCAGCGCATGCAGGTCCAACAGCCGCATGACCAGCAGGGCGGAGGTGCCGCGTGTCAGGGGAATGCCGAATTCCGTGCGCATCAGCACCGGAAAGCTGGTCTCGCCGGCTCGGAAGGGCAGCATGATGTTTAAAAGGTTATGGATCTGGGTCACCCGGAAGAGCGTTGCGAAACGGCCCCCCGTCTCCCGTGGAAAATAATCGTAGATGCGCCATGTACGCAGGAAATAGGTGCTGGTCAGGAGTATCAGCGCGCCGATGACCGGACGTGGACCGACGGCGGCCCATTGTTCCAGTATGACCGACCAGCCCCAGAACCATTCGATGAAAAGTGCATAGGCTGCGACGATCGCGACCGTCAGGAGGCTCATGCGATTGCGCAGAAACCAGGATTGCCCGCTTTCAACACTCGGGGTCTTCATGTATCAGGCTTCCTAAGTTTGGCTGCGGCGGCTGGCTTCCATTGGCTTCCATTGCCGCGCCTTTTAGGAGAAATGAAAGTTGCAGACAACGGTAGAGTCCATTCGCGATGCGAATGATCAGGTGCAACCGCTCGAACTGTCGCTGGTCGTTCCTGTCTTCAACGAGGAAGAAAGCATCGGCCCGCTCGTCGAGCGCATTGCCGCGGCGATGGTAGACTATCCGCATCGCTGGGAACTGATCCTCGTCGACGACGGCAGCACGGACGCAACGCTCGTCAATGCCCGCAAGTTCGTCAACCGCGAAGAGCTGACGCTGCGCATCGTCGAGCTGCAGCGCAATTTCGGCCAGACCGCCGCCATGCAGGCCGGCATCGATACGGCGCGAGGCCGGCTGATCGCCACGATGGACGGCGACCTGCAGAACGACCCGAAGGATATCCCTTCGATGGTCTCGGAGCTGGAACGGCGCGAACTCGACCTGCTCGTCGGCTGGCGCAAGAACCGCCAGGACGGGTTGCTGCTGCGCAAAATCCCCTCCTGGTGCGCGAATTACCTCATCGGCCGCATCACCGGCGTGAAGCTGCACGACTATGGCTGCAGCCTGAAGATCTACCGTGCCTCGATCATCAAGCAGGTGAAGCTGATGGGCGAAATGCACCGCTTCATCCCGGCCTGGGTTGCCGGCGTCGTGCCGAGCTCGCGCATCGGCGAAATGGCTGTAACCCATCACGCACGCCAGCACGGCACGTCGAAATACGGCATCTCGCGTACCTTCCGCGTTATCCTCGACCTGCTGTCGGTGATGTTCTTCATGCGCTACAAGGCGCGTCCCGGCCATTTCTTCGGCTCGCTCGGCCTCGGCCTCGGCGGCCTCGCAGCGCTGATTCTCATCTATCTCGGCTTCGACAAGTTCATCATGGGCAACGATATCGGCACGCGACCGATGCTGATGGTCGGCGTCGTGCTGCTGCTCTCGTCCGTGCAGATGATCACGACCGGCATCCTGGCGGAGATGATCGCCCGCACCTACTACCGCGACGACGCCTCGCCGAATTATATCGTGCGCCAGATCTTCTCCCGAGAAAGCTGACGTGCAGAGCCTTTTCAGCCGCCGGCCACATCTGATCCTGGCGGTGCTCGGAACCTATTTTCTGCTCCACCTGATCGTACGGCTCAGCATTCCCAATGCGCTGGAGCTGGACGAGGCGGAGCAGATCCTGCTCTCGCAGTGGTTCGCCTTCGGCTATAATTCGCAGCCGCCTTTCTACAACTGGGTGCAGTATGGGGTGACATCGCTGCTTGGCGTGTCGCTCTTTTCGCTGTCGCTCCTCAAATGCAGCATGCTGTTCCTCTCCTACACCTTCTACTGGCTGGCGGCACGGCTGACATTGAAGAACAGCAGCTTGGTGGTGGTGGCGACGCTTGGCCTGCTCACCGTGCCGCAGATCGTCTTCGAGGCGCAGCGGGATCTCACCCATTCCGTGGCGACGATCTTTGCCGGCTCGCTGTTTCTCTATGGTTTCTTCCGCACGCTGAAGACGCCTTCGGCAATCTCTTATGCCATCGTCGGCATTGCGACCGGCATCGGCATGATATCGAAGTATAATTTTGCGCTTCTTCCTGCCGCCGCTCTGGTCGCTGCCCTCATCGACACCGATTTCCGCAAGCGGATTTTCGACTGGCGGCTCGCACTGACGATCGTCTTGTCGATCGCAATCGTGCTGCCGCATGCGCTCTGGTTCCTCCAGCATCTGGACCTTGCCGTCGATCGCACGCTGCACAAGATGACCGGTGCGGGTGAAGGCTTTCTGTCGCAGGTATCGACCGGCTTTTTCCGCTTCATCTCCGCGATGGTCGGCATCGCCGGCGTCTCGGTCGTCATTTTTCTGGCGCTCTTTGCCAAATCGCTGCGGGCAATGTGGCGCGCTTCCAGCCGCTGGACACGAATTGCCGGGCGCATCCTGCTGATCGAGATCGGCGCCATTGCGCTGATGATCCTGCTTGCCGGTGTCGACAACGTCGCCGACCGATGGCTGACGCCACTCTTCCTCATCCTGCCGCTCTATATCTGCATGAAGGCCGACAGTGCCGAAGTCGATGCAGGCGTGCCCTTACGGGCATCGCTTGCGGTAAGTGGCGTCATCATGGGCGCGGTGCTCGCCGTGCTTGCCATGCGGGCCTATTGGGGGCCGCTCATCGGCGATTATCAGCGCCTGAACATTCCCTACGACAGTTTTGCCGAGATCATCCGCAGGGATATCGGCGGCGAGCCCGGGCTGATCGTCGGCTATGATCCGCATCTCGACGGCAATATGCGCCTGCAAATGCCGGGCACCCCGGTGCAGTCCTATTTCTATCCGGAGTTCAAGCCGAAATTCCAGCTGGATGCGAAACATCCCGTCGTCTTCGTCTGGCGCGACGACAAGGGCGGGACCCCGCCGGCCTGGCCGAATGAATATTTTGGGGATGTGCTGGCGCAGACCGGCTTGAAACAGCCGGAGACGCATATCGTCGCCCTGCCCTATATCTACGGCCGGCCGGGTGATACCTATCAATTCGCCTACGCGGTCGCCTATCCTTAGGAGCGCAACTCCTTCCAGGCAGCATCCAACGCAATCTTGGTGATGCGTGCCATCTCATCGACTTCCTCGTGGCTGATGACGAGCGGTGGCGAGGCCAGCATGCGGTCGCCGGTGGCGCGCAGCACGAGGCCGTTTGCGAGCGCGTGATTGCGCACCAGCGAGCCGATCGGATCAGGCTTTTCGAAGCGGGTGCGGGTTTTCTTGTCGGCGGCAAGCTGCAGGCCGCCCATCAGGCCGACGCTTTCCGCCTGTCCTACGAAATCATGCTCGGCAAGGGCGCCCCATTTCTTGGCGAAATAGGGGCCGATATCGTCGCGAACGCGCTCGACCAGCTTCTCCTCCTCGATAATGCGCAGGTTTTCGAGGGCCGCGGCAGCGCAGACCGGGTGGCCGGAATAGGTGAAACCGTGATTGAAATCGCCGACCTCGTTGATCAGAACGTCGGCGATGCGATCGCTGACGAGCACGCCGCCGATCGGCAGATAGCCTGACGACAGCCCCTTGGCGATCGGTGCAAAATCCGGCTCGACGCCGAAATACTGATGGCCGAACCATTCACCGAGGCGACCGAAGCCGCAAATGACTTCATCGGTGACGAGCAGGATGTTGCGCGCCTTGCAGATACGGTCGATCTCCGGCCAGTAGGTCTCCGGCGGTATGATGACGCCGGCTGCCCCCTGGATCGGCTCGGCGACGAAGGCGGCGACGTTCTCCTCGCCGAGCTCATCGATCTTGGCTTCCAGCTCGCGGGCGACCTTCAGACCGAATTCGGCCGGCGTGAGATCCCCTCCCTCCCCATACCAGTAGGGTTGGCCGATATGGACGATGCCCGGGATCGGCAGATCGCCCTGTTCATGCATGTATTTCATGCCGCCGAGGCTGGCGCCAGCGACCGTCGAGCCGTGATAGCCATTGCGCCGGGCGATGACCGTCTTCTTCGACGGCTGGCCGACCGCCGCCCAATAGACGCGGGCCATGCGGAACCAGGTGTCGTTCGCCTCCGAGCCTGAGCCGGTGAAGAAGATGTGGTTGAAGCGCGGCCCGGCCTTGGACGTCACCTTCTGAGCCAGCAGGGTCGTCGGCGGCGAGGTCGTGCCGAAGAAGGCGTTGTAATAGGGGAGCTCGTTCATCTGCCTGACGACGGCATCGGCGATTTCCTTGCGGCCGTAGCCGATATTGACGCACCAGAGGCCGGCGAAACCATCGAGATATTTTTTGCCGTTGGCATCGAAGATATGCACGCCCTCGCCGCGCTGGATGATGCGCGTGCCGTCGGCATTCAGTTTCTTCATGTCGGAGAAGGGATGCAGATGATGGGCGGCATCGATCGCGGCAAGGTTCGACAACGGATAAGTATCGGACATGATTAGACCTTCGGATTGAAAGGCTTTCGGTGATAGTTTACGACCTTGGCCTTCTGCGAGAGGATTTTCAAGGTCATGGCGAGCAAGGGCAAAGAGGCTGGAGAGGGCGATCCGCGTTTCGAGATCCTGGTTGTCGGCATGAATGGCGATCTGCGCGGCAAGCAACTGCCGCTTTCGGCCGAAAAGAAAGTCTGGGCTGGCGACATCCGCCTGCCGACCTCCACGCAGTCGCTCGATATCTGGGGCGATGACAATGACGACATCACCGGCCTGTCGCTGACAATCGGCGACCCCGACGGCAATGTCATTCCCGACAAGCGCAGCCTGACGCCGATGCCCTGGGCGCCCGAGGGATCGATGCAGGTGCTTGCCATGATGCATGAATTCGACGGCAGCCGCAGCTTCATGGATCCGCGCAGCATTCTCGCTTCCGTGCTTGAACGCTATGCCGAACGCGGGCTGACGCCCGTCGTCGCGACCGAGCTGGAATTTTATGTGGTTGAGGAGAACTGGCGCGAGACGGGCATTCCCTCCCCGCCTGCAAGCCTCACCTATCGCGGCAATCCGAACGGCTTCCAGCTCTACGACATGAGCGCCGTCGATGCACTCGACGACTACCTGCAGACGCTGCGCGCCTACGCCAAGGCGATGAACCTGCCGGCGGAGGCAACGACGGCGGAATTCGGGCCCGGCCAGTTCGAGGTCAACCTGCTGCACCGGCCCGATGCGCTGGCTGCGGCCGACGACTGCCTCTACCTGAAACGCGTTGCCGAACAGGCGGCGCGCAAGCACGGGCTGAAATCGACCTGCATGGCCAAGCCCTATTCGGACCAGGCGGGATCGGGTCTGCATGTGCATGCCAGCATCATCGACAGGGATGGCAACAATATCCTCGATGCCAAGGGCGGCGAGCCGACACTTCTGAAATCGGTGACGGCAGGCATGCTGCAGACCATGCAGGAGGCGCAGCTCGTCTTCGCCCCCTTTGCCAATTCCTATCGCCGCTTCCAGCCGGGCTCGTTTGCGCCGACCGATCTGACCTGGGGTAGCGGGCATCGCGGCACGGCAATCCGCATTCCTGATAGCAACGGGCCGGCGGCGCGCATCGAGCACCGCGTGGCGGGTGCAGATGCCAATCCCTATCTGCTGCTGGCGACGATCCTCGGCGGCATGCTGCTCGGCCTCGACGGAGATCTCGATCCCGGCGAGGAAACGACGCCCGCCTATACGCCACCGGGCGCGAAGCGTCTGACGCATGATTTCCTGACGGCGGTCGAGGCCTTCCGGCAGTCGGCATTTATCGCCAATATCTTCAGCGATAAGTATCGAAAGTTGTATGGTGATACGAAGTACAAGGAAGCAATAGCGTACCTGCGCACCGTGTCGGATTTCGACTATCGCACCTATCTTGCGCGCCTCTAGTTAATAGAGCCCGTCACATAACTTTCACTTAGACGCTTTTCTTAACCCTGTTGGCATTATCGATTATCTATACTCGAAATCGGTAATATATGCCCGATATCAGCATATTCAATAAACCGGCAACGGCGCCGGATTGGATGACGAGTTGAAAGGGATCGGTTTGATGAACCGCATCACTCTTGAGGGAAAGCTGCTCTTTGCGACCGTCATCGTGGCGTTTCTGACCCTCATTCTGACAGCCAGCGCTCTCATTCCGACTTATGAAAGCTACCGCTCCACCAATAACAATCTGCTGGCTGTAGAGCGCTTCCGCCAGGTTCTGGAAGCGGCGAGCCGCATGTCGGCGGAGCGCGGACCGGCCAACGACATCATGGCGATAGAGCCAAATAGCAGCGCGCCCGCAACAGAGCGTTTAAAGGTCTTCCGGCGCATCAGCGATCTCTCGCTCGAGGCGCTCGATGAGCCGCCCGAAGTCGATCTATCCTCCTCGCTTCCCGATCTCCAGGGGGCGCTCTCTGAGACAAGGGCGCAGCTTCGCAGGGCTCGCCAAGCCGTCGACCGCGTTGCCGCCACACCGCTCGCCGACCGCGAGCCCGGCGATGTGCAAAACGCGATCGGCGAAATGATCGAGGTGATCGAAACATTCCAGCATGTCGTCGACTGGCACATAGCCGCTTTCACCACCCGCCGGTCGGAACTGACCGCGCCATTCCTGACGGGGCGGATGATCAGCGACATGCGCGAATATGGGGGCCGGGCCGCCTCGCAGATCATGGGTCCGATTGCCACCCGCCAGCCTTTACGCGACAGCCATATCACCGACGCGAACCGCACCATTGGCCGGCTTCTGGAACTGCGTGCGCTGATGCAGGGCCAGAAAATCGTCAGCGATCACGAGGCGCTCTCTGCGCAGCTCATGAAGGATGTCGATACGATCTTTTTCGGGTCTGGCCTCGAACTCGTCAAGATATTGATCGAGCAAGGCAAGATCTCGGGGGACTATTCGGTTTCCGCAGTTGACCTGACACGCGACTATGTTCCGACGCTGCAGCCGCTGGAGCGGCTGCGTACGGTCTTTCTCGACGATGTGGTGAAGCGCTACCGGACCCAGCACTACGCCGCTTCCTATCGCCTGGCGGTCATCGCTGTGATCACGGCCTCCGCTCTTGCGGTGCTGTTTACGCTCTTCCGCTCCATCCGCCTGCACATGCTCGGTCCGCTGCTGACGGCACGACGCCAGATCATCGCGCTCGCAGACGGCAGTCCCGCGACCGACCTGGAGACGATCTCCAAGGCGCCGGAGATGCGCAGCCTGTTCGAGGCGCTGGAATTGCTGCGCGGCAAGCTGGACGAACGGGCCGAATATGAGGCCCGCCTGAAGATGCAGGCCGAAAAGGACGGGCTGACCGGTGTCTGGAACCGCCGGGCGCTGGAAGGCTTCGGCAATGCCCCTTCGGAGCGCGAGGAAGATGTCTGCCTGATGCTGATCGATATCGATCACTTCAAGACGGTGAACGACACCTATGGCCATCTGACGGGCGACGCCGTGCTCATCGAAATCGCCACCCTGCTGCAGGGCGCGATGCGTCCGACGGACATCGTCGCGCGCTATGGGGGCGAGGAATTCGCCGTTCTCGTTTCCACATCCGATCTTTCGAACACCTTGGATTTTGCCGAAGAACTTCGCAGCCGCATTCAGGCGCATGTCATCCGTGACGCGGAAACCGGCGTCGCTCTCTCGATCACTGTCAGCATCGGCGTCGCCTCCGGCGCCTGTGGTGCTGAAGGCTGGCGACAGCTCATCGCATCAGCCGACGAAGCGCTGTACTGCGCCAAGAAGAAGGGGCGCAATCGCACCTGTGTTTTCGGCGACGAGGCGGACCGGGATATCGTCGAAAGCGCTCTCATTCCTTTCAGGGCCAGACGCTCCGCTTCGTTCTGAAAATCACGCGGCCGGTTCGCGCCGCTCCCTCTCGCCTTCCTGCGCGGCCAATCCCTGCTTGACCAGCACCTTCAATTCGCCCGGATGCAGCTTGACGGTGACATCGCGCTCCAGCGGCAGAAGCTCGCCATCCATCACGCAGTTCGCCTTGGCGCGCAACTTCGGGAAGTGCAGATGCACCTCGGCCGGATGCAGGACCATGACCGCATCGTTTTCCCGGAATCTGCCGCGCAGCATGTCGATCGCCAACCGTGCGACGCCGAGCGGTTTCAGCGGTTTTGCCGTGTAGAAGCCGAGTTCGCCGCTGCGCAGATTGTCGGCATAGAGCAGCGCGTTTTCGCCGAAGGGGTTGTTGGAGACTGATATCGCCGAGACGCGTCGGGTCTCCTTCATGCCGGCCGCCTCGAACTCGACCTCGAATTCCGGCGGGTTGAAGACGACGCCGAAGGCAGCGCGAGTGCTGGCGCCCATCTTTCCGAGGCGGGAGCGGTAGCTGTAGGAATTGCGGTAGCGCACCATGCGCGCATGCAGGCCGGCGGAGAACTGGTGGATGAACGGCCTTCCGTTGGCGCTGGCAATATCGATATTGTCGACTTCGCCGAAAGCCAGCACATCGAGCGCCTGCCAGATATCGAGCGGCACTTTCAGGGAGCGGGCAAAGAGGTTCATGGTGCCGGCCGGCACGACGCCGAGCGCCACGCCGTTCTTCCAGGCAATCGATGCGGCCGCCGAAATGGTGCCGTCGCCGCCGCCGGCGACGATGCCGTCGATGTCGTCGCGCCGTGCGGCCCGTTCCATGGCGGGAACGATCTCGTTGCCGGAGAAGACGATGGCATCGAAATCATGGCCGGCTTCGCGGAAGACTTCTTCCGCGCGTTTCTCATAAGCCTGCATGTCCGTCGTTCTGAAGGTACCGCCGTCGCGATTGAAAAAACCGACGAGCTTCATGAGGTGCCTGTTCCTATCCCGCTATCCATGCCCTCAAGAAATGGTTGACGCACCTGCGATTTCAAGCCGGATGGTTTTCCGGGTCACATCGCCGAAACGCAAATATTGCAATGGACGTATGCAGATAGCAGGACGCTGCACTGCAAAAAAAGCACTCGACGCTTCCGGTTTCCCGTTCAATAGATGGGATATTGGAGATCATATCTCCGCCCCCCGCCATTTCTGCCCACCAATTGCAAATGACCGGCCCTGCGCGTCCCGCCAGCGGCCGTCGCCAAGCTTAGATCCTCCGAGGACCGCCCGTGAGCCAGGTTGCCGTCAACGATTCTATCGATGCTTCTATCGATTCCGGGCCGGAGGCAGCGCTTCCCTCGGCCATGACCGTTGCCCTGGTCCAACTCGCACTTGCCGCTGGCGGCTTCGGCATCGGCACCGGTGAATTCGCGATCATGGGCCTACTGCCGAATGTGGCCGATACTTTCTCGGTCACGACCCCGCAGGCAGGTTATGTCATCAGCGCCTATGCGCTCGGCGTCGTCATCGGCGCACCGGTCATTGCCGTGCTCGCCGCCAAGATGGCGCGGCGCACGCTGCTGCTCTGCCTCATGCTGCTCTTTGCCGTCGGCAACATCCTGAGCGCCGTCGCACCGACCTTTGAGAGCTTCGCGGTGCTGCGCTTCATCACCGGCCTGCCGCATGGCGCCTATTTCGGCGTGGCAGCGCTCGTCGCCGCCTCCATGGTGCCGGTGCATCGCCGCGCACGGGCCGTCGGCCGGGTCATGCTCGGCCTGACGGTCGCAACTCTGCTCGGCACGCCGCTGACGACCTTCTTCGGCCAGGCGCTCGACTGGCAGGTCGCCTTCCTCACCGTCGGCATCATCGGTCTGTTGACGGTCGCCCTCATCTGGTTCTACGTGCCGCATGACAAGGTCGCCGAAGGGGCGAGTGCGCTGCGCGAACTCAGCGCCTTCCGTCGTCCGCAAATCCTGCTGACGCTCGCCATCGCCGCTGTCGGTTATGGCGGCATGTTTGCCATGTTCAGCTATATCGCCTCGACGACGACGCAGGTGGCGATGCTGCCGGAGACGGCCGTTGCGCTCATGCTCGTGCTGTTCGGTGTCGGTATGAATGCCGGCAATGTCATCGGCTCGTGGCTGGCGGACAAATCGCTGCTCGGCACGATCGGCGGTTCGCTGGTCTATAATATCGTCGTGCTGACGATGTTCTCGCTGACTGCCGCCAACCCCTACATGCTCGGGCTTTGCGTCTTCCTCGTCGGCTGCGGTTTTGCGGCGGGCCCGGCGCTGCAGACGCGCCTGATGGATGTTGCGGCCGATGCGCAGACGCTGGCCGCCGCTTCCAACCACTCTGCCTTCAACATCGCCAACGCACTCGGCGCCTGGCTCGGCGGTCTCGTCATTGCCTGGGGTTACGGTTTTGCGGCGACCGGCTATGTCGGCGCCGTCCTGTCCTTCCTCGGCCTCTTCGTCTTTGCGGCGTCGCTACGCTTGGAGCTCCGCAGCCGGAACGCTTAGAGCCTTTGCGATACGCAGCTCCCGTCCCTCCGGGCTGCAGAAGACGAATTCATCGCCCCAGGCGGCAAGCGCCCGGATGACCGGTTTCAGCGTGGAGCCGAGCGGTGTCAGCGCATATTCGACGCGCGGCGGCACGACCGGGTAAACAGTTCGTGAGATCACGCCGGATTCTTCCAGCTCGCGCAGCTGCTTCGTCAGCATGCGCTGGGTGATGGCAGGCAGATGGCGTCTCAGCTCGTTGAAGCGCAAAGTCTTGTCCATCAGGTGGAAAAGGATCACGCCCTTCCACTTTCCATCGAGATAAGTCAGCGTCGCTTCCACCGGGCAACCCGGGAAATTCTCGATCAGTTTGGCGCGCGGGCGTGACATTTACAGTATCCTTTTTGGTACTACGTACAGAATTTGTGCATTCTTGCGTTGCCGGAACATAGGTCGCATCTAGCTCTCGTACAACAGACACAGGAGTTACCAAGATGCGCGCCGTCGCCTACAAGACCCCACAGCCAATTGCCGCCGAAACCTCGCTGATCGATGTCGAACTGCCCACACCCGAGGCCAAGGGCCACGACCTGCTCGTCGAGATCAGGGCGGTCTCCGTCAACCCCGTCGATGTGAAGGTGCGCGCCAACATGGCGCCGCCCGCCGATGAGCTGAAAGTGCTCGGCTTCGATGCCGCCGGCATCGTCAAGGCCGTCGGTTCCGATGTGACGCTGTTTACGCCAGGCGATGAAGTCTTCTATTCCGGCGTCATCAATCGCCCCGGCTCGAATGCCGAGTTCCAGCTCGTCGACGAACGCATCGTCGGCAGGAAACCGAAGACTCTCGACTTCGCCGCTGCGGCCGCCCTGCCGCTGACATCCATCACCGCTTACGAAGCCTTGTTCGACCGCCTGCGCGTCACCGATCCGGTCCCAGGTGCTGCCCCTGCCGTGCTCATCATCGGTGGTGCGGGCGGTGTCGGCTCGATCGCTATCCAGGTCGCCCGCGCGCTGACGGACCTCACCGTTATCGCCACAGCCTCGCGTCCGGAAACGCAGAACTGGGTGAAGGAGCTTGGCGCCCATCACGTCATCGATCATTCGCAGCCGATCGCGCCGCAGGTCGCAGCACTCGGCATCGGCGCGCCGGGCTTCATCTTCTCGACGACGAATACGGACAAGCATGTCGCCGATATTGTCGAAGCGCTCGCGCCGCAAGGCCGGTTCGCACTGATCGACGACCCTAAGACCTTCGATATCGTTCCCTTCAAGCGCAAGGCCGCTTCGGTCCACTGGGAACTGATGTTCACCCGCCCACTCTTCGGCACGCCCGACATGATCGAGCAGCACAAGATCCTGAACAGGATTTCCGAGCTTGTCGATGCCGGCAAAATCCGCACGACGCTGTCGGAAACCGTCGGTGCGATCAACGCCACGAACCTGAAAAAGGCGCATGCCATGGTCGAAAGCGGCAGGATGAAGGGCAAGGTCGTTCTCGCCGGATTCTGAGGTTTTCGAGGTCGAAAATCCGCCTTTTCCGACGCTCGAAATATTGCGTAAAGGATGCTGACCTATAATGCCGCGCCGAGGGTGCGGCATTCTGGCGTTAAGCATTTAAGCAGCTTGACTTTTTCCGCATTCGAGACCACCTAGTGTGACACGTGGATGACGTACGTCGTGCACGGATATCAACGGAGCCATCATCACGATGCCAAGCGACAGTAGCAGTCGATTGCCTTTGCCGTACGCGGCCTTCGTGCGCTGACCTGGTTGCTCCGGGCTCGCCCGATCGGACGCTACGGCGGATCGACGGAAAGGCGAGCCAATGAATATCAATCGCTTCCCTCTGCGGGCCGGCTATGCCGCCCGTGCGTTCATGAATAACAGCCGTGTTGCGTCCATCGCCGAGCGCGTGGAATCTCTGAACGGGCTTGCCCCGGCTGAAGCCGGCCGCATCCTCTCGCGGATGCCGCAGGAATATGCCGTCAACATTCTCGACCGTCCGGAGCTGCGCAACGCACCGGCCATTCTGGCGCTGATGGACAGTGCGGATTCGGCCCGGCTGCTGCACGGCATGTCGAACGACCGCGTCGCCGACGTCCTGCTGGAACTCGACATCGATGACCGCGTACGCCTGTTCTCCAGCCTGGAAGAACCCGTCCGCGTCGCCATCCAGCATCTGATGGGCTATCCGCCGCGCACGGCCGGCAGCATCATGACGACGGAATTCGTCAGCGTGCCCGATGACTGGACGATCGCCCAGACATTGGACCATGTCCGGCAGGTCGAACGCTCGCGCGAAACCGTCTATGCGATCTATGTGCTGGATCATAATTCCGGCGTGCTGCTGCATGTCGTCACGCTGCGCCGCCTGATCACCGGCGAGCCCGATGCCTCGATCCTGTCTGTTGCCCAGAAGGGCACGCCGGTTTCGGCCAATGCGCTGATGAAGCAGGAAGATGTCGCGCGGCTGATCCGCAAGCATGACCTCCTGGCACTGCCCGTCGTCGACGATCACGGCATGGTGCTCGGCATCGTCACGGTCGATGACGTGATCGACACGATGATAGCTGATACGACCGAAGCCGCGCAGAAATTCGGCGGTATGGAAGCGCTCGGCAAGCCCTATATGAAGATCAGCTTCGGCGGCATGATCCGCAAGCGTGCAGGCTGGCTCTGCGCCCTCTTCCTCGGCGAAATGCTGACGGCAAGCGCCATGCAGCATTTCGAAGGCGAGCTGGAAAAGGCCGTCGTGCTGACGCTCTTCATTCCGCTGATCATGAGCTCCGGCGGTAATTCCGGTTCGCAGGCAACCTCGCTCATCATCCGGGCGCTTGCCGTCGGCGAGTTGAAGCTGACGGACTGGTGGCGAGTGCTGCTGCGCGAACTGCCGACAGGCATCGTGCTCGGCGCCATTCTCGGGCTTGTCGGCCTGCTGCGCGTGATCTTCTGGCAGACTGCCGGGCTCTATGATTACGGCCCGCATTGGCAGCTGGTCGGCCTGACGGTCTTTGCCGCATTGGTCGGTATCGTCACCTTCGGCTCCATATCGGGTTCGATGCTGCCGTTCATCTTGCAGAAGCTGCGGCTCGATCCGGCAACGGCATCGGCTCCGTTCGTCGCCACGCTGGTCGATGTGACCGGGCTCGTCATCTATTTCTCAGTGGCGCTGCTGATCCTCAGCGGGACGCTGCTGTAGATCCTGCTTCAGATTTCAGGCCGGTCGGCCTGAAATCATCCGCATCCAGAGCTTTGTTCTGATGCAATTCCGGACGAGGCCCTCAGTGCCTGCATAGGATGCATAAGATGCATAGGCAGTTTTCCACTGCTCTATAGGAAATGTCAGATACACACCTGTCATGTCACCATCTGACATTTCCCACACGGCGTATGGAAAATCCTATGCAAGTTATGCATCCTATGCACCCTATCAATGATCTGGCTGGCTCTGCGCAAGAACAGCTCCATCCCATCACCTCAACGCAAAATCGCTGCACATTTTTGTTGGAATGGCTCTAACGTTCGACGAAGGGGAGGCAGAGTGGTGTCCCATCAACGGGATGGGATATCACGACGGCGTCGATGCCGAAGACTGCGCGAATGAGCTCCGGCTTCAGAAGATCGGCAGGGCTGCCTGCCGCGTGAATGCCGCCATCGGCGACCGCGATGATGTGGTCGGCATATTGGGCGGCATGATTGAGATCGTGGACGACCATGACGATGGTGCGTCCACTCTTCTCGTTCAATTCCTTCAACAGTTCCAGAACTTCCAGCTGATGGGCGATGTCGAGATAGGTCGTCGGCTCGTCCAGCAGCAGGATCGGCGTTTCCTGCGCCAGCGCCATGGCGATCCAGGCGCGCTGGCGCTGGCCGCCGGAGAGGCGGTCGAGCGGGCGCTCGGCGAGACCGGTCAGGCCGGTCGCGGCCAGCGATGCCTCGACGATCTGCTCGTCACGGCGCGTCGTGCGCGACAACATGCCCTTGTGCGGATGGCGTCCGAAGCGGCAGAGCTGGCGCACTGTGAGACCATCGGGTGAAACAGGGCTTTGCGGCAGGAGCGCCAGCGTCTGCGCAATCGTCTTGCCGGGCATGGCGGCGATCGCCTTGCCGTCCAGCGTCACGGTGCCGCCGAGCGGCTGGATGATGCGGCCGAGCGCGCGCAGCAGCGTCGATTTACCGGAGCCGTTGGCGCCGATCAGGGCGGTGATCTTGCCGTCGGGGATCGTGACATCGACATGATCGAGAACCTTGATCGCGGCATAACCGAGCGTCAGGTCCTGCGCGGACAGGCGCGAATGGGCGGCATCAATCATACCTGCATCAGTCATGGGCGGCCTGCCTCCTTGATCAGCAGGAAAATGAGATAGGGACCGCCGATCACGGCAGCGACGATGCCGGCCGGGATCTCGTTCGGCAGGGCAACTAGCCGGCCGATCAGGTCAGCAGCGGAAAGCGTCAGGGCGCCGATCAGGGCGCTTACTGGCACCATGTGGCGGGCGCGCGGGCCGGCGAGCAGCCGGGCGGCATGCGGTGACAACAGGCCGAGGAAGCCCATGCTGCCGACGGCGGCGACGCTGCCGGCGCAGAGCAGCACCGAGACGACGATGAGGCCGCCGCGCAGGAGACCGGGCGAGATACCCAGGCTCGTCAACGTATCGTCGCCGAAACCGCCGGCATCAAGCCGGATGGTGGCGATCAGCACGAAAGGCAGACAGGCGAGAAGCCAGAGCGAGAGAGCGACCACATCGGTCATCGTCGAGCCATAGACGCTGCCGGCAAGCCAGACCATCGACTGGTCAGCGCGGGTCGGCACGAGCACCATGACATATTGCATCAACGCCTGGGCCAGCATGCCGAGGGCGACGCCGACGAGCGCCAATGCCGCTATGCCGCCACCGAAGCTGCGGCCGATCGCAAGCAGCACCAAAGCGCCGGCAACCGCGCCAGCGATGACACCTGATGGAATGGCCCAGACGGCCCAGGCCGGCGGGGTGAAGAGACCGGCGAGGAAGGCGCCGAGGCCGGCCCATTTGGTGATGCCGACCACATCGGGCGAGGCCAGCGGATTGCGCAGCGCACCTTGCAGGAAGGTGCCGGCAATGCCGAGCGAGGCCCCGGCGAGGATGGAAACGATGACGCGCGGGGCGCGGTACTGCATGACGATGAAGGCGCTCTTGCCGCCGGCGATACCATCCAGCACCTGGGCGACCGACAGGGTCACGGCGCCGATCGTCATGCCGAGCACGGCAATGATGAGGATGAGAACAGCGACGACGAGGCAGACGCTTGCCGCACGCAGGCTCTTCGATGGCAAGGCCGCACTGGTCATTTTGCCCTCTGCCGCCAGAGGATGGCAACGAAAGCCGGTGCGCCGATCAGCGCCGTCACGATGCCGACAGGGGTTTCGGCCGGAAAAGCGGCGACGCGGCCCACGAGATCGGCGGCAGTCAGGAGCAACGGGCCGGCGATGGCGCTCAGCACAATCACTGTCAGCTGGTCGTTGCCGGCGAGACGCCGCACGATATGTGGCACCAGCAGGCCGATGAAGCCAATCGGGCCGCTGACGGCGACGGCGGAGCCGGCGAGAATGACGATCAGCATTGCAGCAAGGCCGCCGACACGCCGGGCATTCTGGCCAAGCGAAACACCGGTGGTCTCATCGAGCGCCAGCACCCCGAAATGACGACCGGCGATGAGGGCGATCCCCCCGCCGAGAAGCGTGAAGGGCAGTATGATCCAGACCTTGCTCCATTGCGCGCCATTGATGGAGCCGGCAAGCCAATAGACGATATCCTGACCGGCATTGTTGGCAACGAGGATCGCCTGCACGAGGGCGGCAAGCACGAGCTGGATGGAGATGCCAGCAAGGGCCAGCTTCATCTCGTTCATGGCGCCCGATACCGACAGTGCCCACATGGCGAGACCTACGGCAGCCGCGCCAATGAAGGCCGGCCAGACCGTGCCGCCGGCACTCAGGCCGGGCATGGCGATGAGAGAGATGACGATGACCAGTGAGGCCCCGGCATTGATGCCGAAGGTCTGTGGCGAAGCGAGCGAATTGCGGGTCAGCGTCTGGATCAGCACGCCTGCAATGGCGAGATTGGCGCCGACCAGCATGGCGAGCATTGCCCGCGGCAGGCGCACATCCCAGACCAGCGCGCTATCCGGCGAGCCGTCGGGTGCAAACAGCAGATGAAGCGCGCGGGCGACCGGCAACTCGGAGACGCCGAAGGAAATGCCGGCGAGAATAACCATGGCGAGCGCCAGCAACAGGCAGAATGCCAGCAGCACGGGGCTGCCGGTTTCATGCCGCATGGCTGCGCCGCCTTTTGTCGTCATTGGCGCTTATCCGGCCTGATAGACCTTGGCGAGGATTTCGCGAGCGATCATCTCTGCCGTCGTCAACCCGCGGAAACGGGAAAACTGGTTGCGGTCGACCTGAAAGACCATGCCGGTTTTCACCGCCGCAATGTTGTTGAAGGCGGTGTTGCTCTTCCACTGGTCGAACACGGTGGCGCCGGCGTCGGTCGCGACCAAAAATACGTCCGGATTGACGGCGACGAGACGCTCGATCCCTGCCCCGCTTTCCACGGCATCGCTGGAATCGATCGCCGGCGTCAAGCCCATGGCCTTGAAGACGGAACCGGTGAAGGAGGAGGAGCTATGCAGGCTCATGGAATCGGGATTGGCGACGGCGAGCAGGAAGCGGCGCTTTTCGCCGGCCGGGATCTTTGCGACCAGTCCGGCGATGACGGCCTCATGGGCGGCGAGCGCCTGTTCACCCTTCGCCTTTTCACCCAGGGCATCGGCGATGGTTATGACCGAAGATTTGATAGTCTCGTAGCTGCCTTCCCAGCTGTTCAGCACGATGGTCGGCGCAATGGCACTCAATTGTTCGTAGATCGCCGAATGGCGGAGTTCATCGGCAATGATGAGATCGGGCGTCAGGGCGGCGACGAGCTCGAGATTGGGCTCCAGCCGCGTGCCGACCGAGCTGTAGTCGATCTTCTTGCCGAGAAGCTGTTCGATACGCTTCGGCTGGTTGTCGTCGGTAATGCCAACCGGCACGACATCGACCGCATTCAGCGCCTGCACGAAGGAGAATTCGAGGGCGACGACACGCTGCGGCTTGCCGGAGATTTCGGTAGTGCCGAGCTCGTGTTTGATCGTGCGCTTGTCATCATCGGCAAAGGCAAGGCTCGGTACGGCAGCAACCGCACCAGCCGAGAGCAACAGGCCGAACTGGCGGCGCGACAGCGGAATATCAAAAACGCTCACGGCAAATGTCCTCATACTGAAATGATCACCGGCCCTCACACCGGATGAGACACCCGCTACAGAAGTGAAGTGAATTTTTCAAGTAAAGTTTACAAAAACAATCACCTTATTGGGATGCCTTGTTGGGGGCGCGTCAGTTGCGCTCGGGCAGCTTCAGCGGTCCATGCGTCTTGATGCTGCGAATGGCGAAATTCGAGCGGATATCGGTGACATTCGGCAGGGTCAGCAGCGTCTCCGTCAATAGCCGCTCATAGGCCGAGAGGTCTTCGACCACGACTTCCGCCAGGAAATCGGCCGTGCCCGAGATCAGGAAACAGGAGACGATTTCGGGGATGGCGAGCAGTGCCGCCTGCTGGGCCTCGGAATTCTCCTTGCTGTGACGGGCAACCTTGAATTCGACGAAGACGGTGAGGCCGAGCCCGACCTCCTTGCGATCAATATCGGCTGTGTAGCGGCGGATGACGCCGAGCTTTTCGAGATTGCGGATACGGCGCAGGCAGGGTGATGGCGAGAGGTTCACCTTCTCGGCGATCTCGACATTGGTGGCGCGGGCATCCTCCTGCAGGCATTTCAGGATGGCAATATCGAACTTATCGAGATTTGGCATATTTGCGAAATCCATCAACATGAATTGGCAGATCATTGCGCATAACACGTTTTTTGAGCCACAGATAGCAAGGACATGCCTCGGCTTCCGGCGCTAAAGTTCTTTTCAACCGGATGGCATCCGGATGGAGGAAAGGACAGGACGATGAGCACGATCGCATTTTCAAACGAGAAATCGCCTTCGCAGACACTGGGTTATGCCGCCGGCACGATCACCGTGCTGATCTGGTCGACATGGTTTCTGGCAACCCGCCACAGCGCTGCAACGCCGCTCGGTTCCATCGATATCGGGCTCATCCGCTTCGGCATTCCGGCGCTCGTTCTCTCACCGGTCTGGCTGCGCACCGGGCTCTTGCCTAAGGGCCTTCCGCTTCACCTGCTGGCGATCATGGTCGCCGGCTGCGGTGCGATCTTCTTCCTGGTGACGACGCTTGCCATTCATTCGACGCCAGCCGCCTCGTCGGGCATCCTGCTCGGCGGCTCCATGCCGCTTGCCACCGCCTTGATCGGCGTTCTGCTGTTCGGCGAACGGCCGGATGCCACGCGGATTGCCGGGCTGCTCGCGATCGTCGCCGGTGTGCTGATCCTGCTCGTTCGCAGCCTTGCCGATGCTTCCCTGCCCTGGACGAGCTTCGTGCTGCTGCCATCAGGCGCCGTTCTCTGGGCAAGCTATACACATGCCTTCCGCCGTTCGGGCCTGACCGCCATCCAGGCCAGCGCGCTGATCGCCATCTGGTCCTTCCTGATCATGGCCGTCCTTGCGCTGGTCTTCGGCATTTCGCTGCCGCAGGCCCCTCTTCCGGAAATCGGCCTGCAGGTTCTGAGCCAGGGCATTCTTTCCGGCCTCGTTGCCATGGTCGCCTACGGCACGGCGGTGCGCACCCTCGGCGGAACGCAGGCTGCGGCTTTCACCGCGCTGACGCCGGTGCTTGCGACACTCGGCGGCGGCTTCCTGCTGGGCGAGCAGATGGGTCTTGCCGAAATCAGCGCGGCCGTGATCACTGGCATCGGTGTCGCGCTCTCGACCGGTATTGCCGCCAAGCGCCGCTGAGCATCCACCAAAAACAAAAGCCGCCGACAGCGATCCGCTGCGGCGGCTTTTGCATGCCTATCGTTCGGGCTTGGGGGTTCAGGCTGTCGCCTGGATGACGACGACCTTGGCACCGACTTCGACGCGGCTGTAGAGGTCGATCACATCGTGGTTCATCATGCGGATGCAGCCGCTTGACATGGCAAGGCCGATCGATTGCGGCTGGTTGGTGCCGTGGATGCGAAAATGCGTGTCGTTGCCGCCGCGATAGAGATACATGGCGCGCGCACCCAGCGGATTGTTCGGGCCGCCCGGCATGCCGCCGGCGAGCTTGCGATAGCGCTCCTCGCGACGCTGCATGTTTTCCGTCGGCGTCCAGCTCGGCCATTCCGCCTTGCGGCCGACATAGGCATTGCCGGCGAAGGCCAGCCCCTCACGGCCGACACCGACGCCATAGCGCATCGCCCTGCCGTCACCGAGGATATAATAGGCGCGCCGTATCGGGGTATCGACGACGACAGTGCCCGGCGCAAAGCTGCCCTCATAGGCAACTTCGGTGCGGCGCAGCTCCGGCTTGATCTGATCGATCGGCACCTGTCGCAGCGGAAATTTCTCATCCGGAAGTGCGGCATAATTCGTCTGGCTGTTCAGAGTGGTCGAAGAGCAACCGGCGACAAATAGGGGCAGAGCGATCAGAAAGCCCCGGCGCGAGATCGTCATGAATGTGTCCTTAACGCGTCAAGAAGATGTCGCAAGCTAAGGAGATTATGGTTAATGAAATGATAAACGGGCGCGGCAGAAAGAGATAACGAATGTGTTATCAGGTATAGGCGGCGCATTGCTCGGCGCAGCTTTCAATACTACTCGCCAGTGCAAGATATTGATCTGCGGCAAGATTTTTCCGGGGTCATTCCGGCGCCGGGGTTACGGCGCCGAACAACCGCGCGGCCTCACATATTCGGATAGACCGGCCCCTCGCCACCCTGCGGCGGCACCCAGTTAATGTTCTGGTTGGGGTCCTTGATGTCGCAGGTCTTGCAGTGGACGCAGTTCTGCGCGTTGATGACGAAGGTCTCTTGGCCGTCCTTTTCCACCCATTCATAGACGCCGGCCGGACAGTAACGCGCCGACGGGCCGGCATAGATGTCATGTTCGGACGATTTCTGCAGGGCCATGTCCTTCACCTGGAGATGGACCGGCTGATCCTCCTCATGGTTGGTGTTCGACAGGAAGACGGAGGACAGGCGGTCGAAGGTGAGCACACCATCCGGCTTCGGATAATCGATCTTCTTGTGCTGTGAAGCCGGCTCCAGCGAGGCTGCGTCGGTCTTGCCATGACCAAGCGTGCCGAAGAAGGAGAAGCCGAAGAGCTGGTTGGTCCACATGTCGAGACCGCCAAGGGCGACGCCCAAGGCTGTGCCGAACTTCGACCATAGCGGCTTGACGTTGCGCACSCGCTTCAGGTCCTTGCCGATATCGCTCTTGCGCCAGTCGGTTTCGATCTCGRCTACTTCGTCATTGGCGCGGCCGGCAGCAATCGCCTCGGCGATGCGGTCGGCGGCCATCATGCCCGAGAGCACGGCATTGTGGCTGCCCTTGATGCGCGGCACGTTGACGAAGCCCGCCGAACAGCCGATCAGCGCGCCGCCCGGGAAGGAGAGCTTCGGCACCGACTGATAGCCGCCCTCGGTGATGGCACGCGCGCCATAGGAGAGGCGCTTGCCGCCCTCGAACGTGCCGCGGATCGCCGGATGCGTCTTGAAGCGCTGGAAYTCCTCGAAGGGATAGAGATAGGGGTTCTTGTAGTTCAGGTGGATAACGAAGCCGACGGCGACAAGATTGTCTTCCAGGTGATAGAGGAAGGAGCCACCGCCGGTGGACATATCAAGCGGCCAGCCGAAGGAGTGCTGCACCAGGCCGCGGCGGTGGTTTTCCGGCTTGACCTCCCAGAGTTCCTTGATGCCGATGCCGAATTTCTGGGGTTGGCGGCCGCTCGAAAGATCGAACTTGGCAATCAGCTGCTTGGCGAGCGAGCCGCGCACGCCCTCTCCAACAAGCACATATTTGCCCATGAGAGCCATGCCACGCGCATAGTTCGGGCCGGGCTCGCCGTTCTTCTCGATACCCATGTCGCCGGTCGCGACACCGATGACAGCGCCCTCATCATTGTAGAGCATTTCGGTCGCGGCAAAGCCTGGATAGATCTCGACGCCGAGTTCTTCGGCCTTGGTCGCCAGCCAGCGACAGACATTTCCGAGCGAGACGATATAATTGCCGTGATTGCTCATCAGCGGCGGCATCATGATGTTCGGCAGGCGGATGGAACCGGCGGGGCCGAGCAGCAGGAAGTGATCGGCATTGACCTCGGTCTTGAAGGGGTGGTCAGCCTCCGTGCGCCAGCCTGGAAGCAGGCGATCGATGCCGATGGGGTCGACAACGGCGCCGGAGAGGATATGAGCGCCGACTTCGGAACCCTTCTCCAATACCACGACCGACAGTTCCGGATTGACCTGTTTCAGGCGGATGGCGGCTGAAAGGCCGGCGGGACCGGCGCCGACGATCACCACGTCGAATTCCATGCTCTCGCGTTCCGGCAGCTCAGTCATTTCGGTCATCCATCCGTCTCCGCTCGGCCCTCTCAAGGCCGTTCATCCCCATTCCTGAGGTACTCTCTTGTCAAAACCGGAAAACATTGTCGAGCCGGGAAGCGACAGCCAATCCTCCAATTCGCACAATGATGTTCCTCCGCACAGAAGATTATATGACGCTTACGTTAACGTCAATTATTGGAGTACCGTGAAAGCGGTCTTCGCGCTTTTCTTTCACGGGACTTGCGCCCTATAGAAAGGGCACAGGAAATGGAGGAAATCATGGATCTCGGCATCAAGGGCAAACGCGCACTCGTACTGGCTTCCTCGCGCGGCCTCGGGCTCGGCATTGCGAAGGCGCTGGCGCAGGAAGGGGCAAACGTTCTTCTCTGCGGGCGCAGCGGCGAGCAGCTGGACGCCAATTGCAAGGCGATCAATGAGCAAGGAAATGGCCGGGCCGACTGGATCTGGGCCGACCTTTCCGAGGACAATTTCATCGCGAGCGTAACGGCTGCCGTGCAGGAGAAATTCGGCGGGCTCGATATTCTCGTCAACAATACCGGCGGCCCGACGCCCGGCACGACCGAGGACATGTCGCCGGAAAAGCTCGAAACCTATTTTCTCTCCATGGTCGCGCGCGTCATCACGCTGACCAACGCCCTGCTGCCCGGCATGAAGGCGCAGGGCTGGGGCCGCATCCTGACAGTCGCCTCGTCAGGGGTGATCGAACCGATCGCCAATCTGGCACTGTCGAACACGCTGCGCCCGGCCCTTGCCGGCTGGAGTAAGACGCTCGCATCGGAAGTGGCCGGCCATGGCATTACCACCAACCTGCTTCTGCCCGGCAGCATTCTCACCGCACGGCTCGACGATCTCGACGGCGCGGCCGCCAAACGGACCGGCAAGAGCGTCGAGGAGATTCGCGTGGAGAAGGAAGCGCGCATTCCGGTCGGGCGGTACGGCAAGGTGGAGGAATTCGCCGCAACGGCGGCCTTCCTCTGCAGCCAGCCGGCAAGCTACATCACCGGATCGCTGATCCGTTGCGACGGGGGTGCTGCGCGCTCCGTCTGAGCAACTGCATCATCCAGCAGCGGCCCATGCTTTGACGCTGTCGATCATCTCGCCGGCATAGGTCGGATCGTCTGCAAATTCTGCGAGTTCCGACAGGCGGTGGAAGCCGGTGAGGATAGCGATGCGCCAGCGGTCGAGCCGGCGGCCGGTCAGCATCTCGTAGGCCGAGACGATGCGTGATGTCAGATCGGGCGAGATGAAGTTCGAATAGATGAACTCCTGATGCAGCGGGCCGAAGCCTGAATCCGAGAAATCATAGAGGCCGTTCAGCCTGCCCTCAGCATGGTCGAACGCCATATTCCAGCCATGACCGTCGAAGAAGCCGTAAATGACCCCGTAAGGATCTGGCGGTAAAGCAATGAAATCCCAGATAATCCTTTCTGCATAACTTACCAGCTCGGACGACAGCAGCGGTAGCGCCTTTTCCCGCACCGCGTCAGGTGATTGCCAAGGCAGGATCGGTCCGGCGCCGAGCGCGCGCAGGCGGTCGGCATCGAGAGCATGCAGTTCGGCATAGAAGCGGGCGAGATCGTCGCCGAGGCGCTGGCGGGCCGCTTCCGGCAGACGCTCGTAATCGCCGGCGATGAGATGTTCGCCCCGGATCTTGGCATGGTTGGAGAAGATCGGCGGGCCGTCATGGATGCGCATATCGGGAACCGCCATCGACAGCGACGGCCTGATGATGCCGAGAAGGGCCGCCTCTTTGACCAGTGCCCTCTCCGCGGCCAGATCGCGCGGGAACTTGAAGATCAGCCTGTCATCCACATCGATGGCTATCGAATCCCAACCCTTCGTCGCGAGCCGGAAAACGGAGGCCGTAAGCTCCGGAAAGATGTTGGTGATGAGTGAACGAAATTCACCGGCATTCAACTCGGCCATGACCGTCTGCCTCTGCGTTTTCCAGATTCTAACCCGCGCACAGGACCTGCAATTCGGAGCAAATAGTGTTCGCCAATACAGCCTGCGCTGGCAGGTCACCAAGGCGGAGGACGCTGCCTATCCGACTATATATTAGTATAGTTTGAATATTACAGAATGTTCATTACCAAAATTTAAGCCATTATAACCGCTTAGTGATCATCGCCGGGGTGATTATGTCTTTTTTGCGCCGCAATATAGGCGGCTCAATCAGCGCGGAAAATCACGCAATCTGCCCAACAAAACCGGTTTCGCTTATGAAGAAATTTTGGATCACCGTCACTATTGTAGCCGTGGCCGCGGTTGGCTTCTGGCAGTTCGGGGACAAGATCCCCTATGCTTCACGCATCCCCTATCTCTCACAGTTCATCAACAAGCCTGAGGGCAGCCAGAACAACGGCCATCAGCAGGCGCAGGCCGATCAGGCCCAGAGTGGCGGCGGGCAGCAGGGTGGTCAACAACAGGGTGGCGGGCGCAGGCGTGGCGCGAACGGTGGTCCCACGATGATCAAGACCGTTGCAGCCGTGAAGGCCGCTCTGCCCATGGATGTGACGGCGACCGGTTGGGCCGATGCCGAGGATAATACGACGATTGCCGCACAGGAACAGGGCCTCGTCGTCAGCATCGAGTCCGAAGACGGTGCGACGGTCAAGGAGGGCGATCTGATCGCCAAGCTGGACGACCGGACGGCCAAGGCCGCCGTCGACAAGGACAATGCGATGATCGTGCGCGATACGGCAACGCTCGCAGAATCCGAGACGGCGCTGACCCGGGCGCAAGACCTCTTCAACCAGAAGGCCGGCACCCAGCAGAGCCTCGATCAGGCCAGGGCTGCCCGCGATACTGCCGCCGCGACCGTCGAAGCCGACAAGGCCACGCTTGCTTCGGACCAGGTCATCCTCGAGCATACCGATATTCGCGCGCCCTTCGACGGCAGGCTCGGCGATATCGCCCTCAGCAAGGGCGCCTTCGTCAATGCCGGTGCGGCCATCGTCACCATCGCCAAATACGATCCGATCTATGTGAAGTTCCACCTGCAGGAGCGCTACCTGCGCGTCCTGAAGAAGGCGCTGGCCTCCGGTCCGGTCGAGGTCAGCACGGCGCCCAATTCCACCAAGGGGCAAGTGCGCAAGGGCGAAATCAGCTTCTACGACAATACGGTCGACACGGCATCGGGCACGATCCTCGCCAAGGCTAAGTTCGAAAACGCCTCCGGCGCTCTGTGGCCTGGCCAGTCGGTCAATATCGTCGTGCATTTCAACAACGACGAGCAGCAGGTGGTCGTACCGACGGTTGCCGTCAGCCCCGGCCCCGACGGTTTCTTTGCCTTCGTGGCCAAGGACGGAAAATCGCATCTGACGCCTGTTACCGTCGCCCGCGCCAACGGCGGCTTCACCGCCATCGCGTCGGGCCTTTCGGAGGGCGACCATGTGGTCGTCGAAGGCCAGGGTCAGCTCAGCGACCAGCAGGCGGTCAACGAACAATTCGACGACAAGACGCTCAACGTCGCGTCCGCTGACGTGCCTCAGCAACAGCAGCAACAGGCCGAGACGATCGCGGTGGGGGCTGAGCAATGATCCCGAATTTCTGTATTCAGCGCCCGGTCGCGACGACGCTGCTTGCGATCGGTGTCATTCTGGCGGGCCTCGCGGGATACCGGCTCGTGC